>CP046062.1:212500-330000 GCA_009676745.1 Leuconostoc mesenteroides subsp. mesenteroides | reverse complement strand
GAAGCATTGAAAGATGTATACGAACGTTTGCGTCCAGGTGAACCAAAGACAGCTGATTCATCACGCGCATTATTAGTTGCTCGTTTCTTTGATCCAAAGCGTTATGATTTAGCTTCTGTGGGTCGTTATAAAATCAATAAAAAGTTGTCACTTAAGACACGTTTGTTAAACCAAACATTGGCGGAAACATTGGCTGACCCTGATTCTGGTGAAGTTATTGCTGAAAAAGGTACGTTAGTTGATAAGGAAGTTATCTCTAAACTAGCACCATATTTGGATCGCGAAGACTTTAAGACAACAACATATACGCCATCAGGCGATGCTGTTCTTGAGGAACCTGTAACTCTTCAAAGAATCAAAATTGAGTCTCCCGAAAACCCAGATAAGACATTGTTGTTGATTGGTAATGGGCATATTGATGAAGACGATCGTACAGTACGTCCAGCTGATATCTTGGCAGGTATGAACTACTTCTTGAACTTGCAAGAAGGTGTTGGTCATGTCGATGATATTGATCACTTGGGTAACCGTCGTATTCGTTCTGTTGGTGAATTGTTGCAAAACCAATTCCGTATTGGCTTAACACGAATGGAACGTGTTGTTCGTGAACGTATGTCAATTCAAGATGCTAACACGGTCACACCACAACAGTTAATCAATATACGTCCTGTTGTGGCTGCTGTCAAAGAATTCTTTGGTTCTTCCCAATTATCACAGTTTATGGACCAAACTAATCCATTGGGTGAAATGAACCACAAGCGTCGTTTGTCAGCTCTTGGACCTGGTGGTTTGACTCGTGATCGTGCCGGTGTTGAAGTTCGAGATGTTCACTATACACACTATGGTCGTATTGATCCGATTGAAACACCAGAAGGTCCTAACATTGGGTTAATTAACTCATTGGCCACTTATGGTCGTATTAACAAATATGGTTTCGTCGAAACACCATACCGTCGTGTTGATTGGACAACCCATAAGGTTACAGATAAAATTGATTATTTGACAGCCGATGAAGAAGATAACTATATTGTTGCCCAAGCTAACTCGCCATTAAATGAAGATGGTAGCTTTGTGCACGGTACGGTTATGGCTCGTTTTGGTGAAGAAAACATTGAAACACCTATTGATCGTATTGATTACATGGACGTTTCGCCAAAGCAAGTTGTTTCTGTTGGAACAGCAGCTATTCCATTCTTGGAAAATGATGATTCCAACCGTGCTTTGATGGGTGCCAACATGCAACGTCAGGCAGTGCCTTTGCTTGATCCACATTCACCATTAGTAGGAACAGGCATTGAGTATAAAGCAGCCCACGATTCTGGTGTTGCGATGATTGCACGCGCATCTGGTGAAGTTGAGTATGTGGACGGTCGCCAAATCCGTGTTCGTCGTGAAGATGGTCAATTAGACACTTACGAATTAATGAAATTCCGTCGTTCAAACGGTGGTAAAAACTATAACCAAAAGCCAATTGTGCATGTCGGTGAGCATATTGAAGCCGATGAGGTTTTGGCAGATGGCCCTTCAATGGAGCAAGGTGAATTAGCCTTAGGACAAAACCCCTTAATTGCTTTCATGACTTGGCAAGGTTATAACTTCGAAGATGCCATTGTCTTAAACGAACGTTTGGTTCGTGAAGATGTTTATACTTCAATTCACATTGAAGAATACGATTCTGAAGCGCGAGACACAAAACTTGGACCGGAAGAAATGACTCGCGAAATCCCTAATACTGGTGAAGATCAGTTAAAGGACTTGGATGCAGACGGTATTATTCGTGTTGGTGCTGAAGTGCATGATGGTGATATCTTAGTTGGTAAGGTAACGCCTAAGGGTGTTACTGAGCTTTCTGCTGAAGAACGTCTATTGCATGCTATTTTTGGCGAAAAAGCACGTGAAGTACGTGATACATCATTACGTGTTCCTCATGGTGGTGGCGGTGTCGTTCAAAACGTTCGTATTTACACACCTGAAAATGGTGACGAATTAGCACCGGGTGTTAATATGATGGTTCGTGTTTATATTGCACAAAAGCGTAAGATTCAAGTTGGTGATAAGATGGCCGGCCGTCATGGAAACAAGGGAACTGTTTCTGTTGTTGTACCAGAAGAAGATATGCCATATATGCCTGATGGAACACCTATTGACATTCTATTGTCACCCATGGGTGTGCCATCACGTATGAATATTGGGCAAGTACTTGAATTGCACTTAGGATTTGCCGCCAAGAAACTTGGTATCCATGTTGCTTCACCTGTCTTTGATGGAGCCAGTGATGATGAAATTGAAATGGCCTTACGTGAAGCTGGGTTACCACAAGACGGTAAGTCAGTTGTCTATGATGGACGTACTGGTGAAGCCTTTGATAAGCGTGTTGGTGTTGGTGTCATGCATTATATGAAACTAGCCCACATGGTTGATGATAAAATTCATGCCCGTTCAATCGGACCTTACTCACTTGTTACACAGCAGCCTTTGGGTGGTAAAGCTCAGTTTGGTGGACAGCGTTTCGGTGAAATGGAAGTTTGGGCTTTGGAAGCTTATGGCGCAGCTTACACCTTGCAAGAAATTTTGACGTACAAGTCAGATGATGTTGCAGGACGTGTCAAAGTTTATGAATCAATTATTAAGGGTGAACCAATTCCTCGTCCTGGCGTACCTGAGTCTTTCCGTGTTTTGGTCAAAGAATTACAAGCACTTGGTTTGGACATGCAGGTACTAGATGGTGCCGGTGATGAAGTTGAATTACGTCAAATGGATGAAGATGATTCAATTTTGCCTGTTGATGCACTTGAAAAGCTAGCTCGTACAAATCCTGATCTGTTGAACAAAGATGATGAAGAAGTTGCTGCAGCCTTTTCTAAGGTTGAAGAACAAAGTCAAACATTTGAAGAAAAATAATTTAGAAAGGTAACAGCAAATAGATGGCAATCGATGTTAATAAATTCGAAAGTATGCAAATCGCTTTGGCTTCACCTGATAAGATTCGTTCATGGTCTTATGGCGAAGTAAAGAAGCCAGAAACGATTAACTATCGAACACTTAAGCCGGAAAAAGATGGCCTGTTCGATGAACGTATTTTCGGACCTACAAAAGATTATGAATGCGCCTGTGGTAAGTACAAACGAATCCGATATAAGGGTATTGTTTGTGACCGCTGTGGTGTTGAAGTAACATCATCAAAAGTTCGTCGTGAACGTATGGGTCACATCGAATTAGCTGCTCCTGTTACACATATTTGGTATTTTAAGGGTATTCCTTCACGTATGGGACTTGTATTAGACATGTCCCCACGTTCACTTGAAGAAATTATCTATTTTGCTTCTTATGTCGTTATTGAACCAGGTGATGCACCTGTTGAAAAGAAGCAAATGATGACGGAACGTGAGTATCGTCAACTGAAAAAAGAATATGGAGCTGGCTTTAAGGCTGGCATGGGCGCAGAAGCAATTAAAGAATTACTTGCAAACGTTGATTTAGCTACAGAAGCCGATGAATTGAAGCGTGAATTGCAAGAAGCAACGGGACAAAAACGAGTACGTGCGGTTCGTCGTTTGGATATAATTGAAGCCTTCCTCCAGTCAGATAACAAACCTGAATGGATGGTAATGGAAGTTATTCCAGTTATTCCTCCTGATTTGCGTCCGATGGTTCAATTGGAAGGTGGCCGTTTTGCCACATCCGATTTGAATGATTTATATCGCCGTGTCATCAACCGTAACAATCGTTTGAAGCGTTTGCTTGATTTGAATGCGCCAGGCATTATCGTGCAAAATGAAAAGCGTATGTTACAAGAAGCTGTTGATGCGTTGATTGATAATGGTCGTCGTGGTCGTCCGGTTGCTGGTCCAGGTAATCGTCCATTGAAATCACTTTCACACATGTTGAAAGGTAAGCAAGGCCGTTTCCGTCAAAACCTACTTGGTAAGCGTGTTGATTATTCTGGCCGTTCAGTTATCGATGTTGGACCTTTCTTGAAGATGAATCAAATGGGATTGCCAGTGCCAATGGCTATTGAGCTATTCCGTCCATTTATCATGAAAGAATTAACAACACGTAAGTTGGCTGGTAATGTCAAGTCTGCTAAACGCAAGATTGATAAAGCTGACGGTGATGTGATGGATGTCTTGGAAGATGTTATCAAGGAGCACCCTGTTCTGTTGAACCGAGCACCTACATTGCACCGCCTGGGAATCCAAGCGTTTGAGCCAGTGTTGGTTTCAGGTAAAGCAATGCGGTTGCACCCATTGGTTACTGAAGCCTATAACGCCGATTTCGATGGTGATCAGATGGCCATCCACGTACCATTGTCTGATGAAGCACAAGCTGAAGCACGTTTGTTGATGCTTGCTGCCGGACATATTTTGGCACCTAAAGATGGAAAGCCAATTGTTGCGCCATCACAGGATATGGTTATTGGAAACTACTATTTGACTACTGAGGAAGCTGGTCGTGAAGGCGAAGGAATGATTTTCTCTAGCGTTGATGAAGCACGAATTGCTTTTGCAAGCAAAGTTGTTCATTATCATACACGAGTAGGTATTCAGACTTCTTCATTCCCAAGTGAAAAGCCATTTACTGACGATCAACGTTCAAAAGTATTGATCACATCGGTTGGTAAGTTATTCTTTAACGAAATTTTGCCTTCAGATTTCCCATACATCAATGAACCATCGGAAGATAACTTTAAGCGAGTTGATGATAGTTTCTTTATTGACGCTGGTGAAAATATACATGATTATTTAGCTGATACAGCAATTGTTAATCCTTTCAAGAAGGGCTTCTTGTCAGATATTATCGCTGAAGTATATAAGCGTTACAAGGTGACGGAAACCTCATTGTTGTTGGATCGTATGAAAGATTTGGGTTACGACAAGTCTACTGAATCTGGCTTAACAGTGTCGATGACGGATGTTTTGGAATTAGAGGAAAAACCTGCTATTCTTGAAGATGCTCATAGTCAAGTTGCCACAGTAACAAAGCAGTTCCGTCGTGGTTTGATAACTGATTCAGAACGTTATCAACGTGTAACCGAAATTTGGACAAAAGCTAAGGATATTATTCAAGACAAGTTGATTGAATCGTTTGAACCAACGAACCCTATCTTTATGATGCAAGATTCTGGGGCTCGAGGTAACATTTCGAACTTCGTTCAATTAGCTGGTATGCGTGGATTGATGGCTGGACCTGGTGGTAAGATTATTGAATTGCCAGTTACAGCTAACTTCCGTGAAGGTTTGACAGTGATGGAAATGTTTATTTCTACTCACGGAGCACGTAAGGGAATGTCAGATACGGCCTTGAAGACAGCCAACTCAGGTTACTTGACACGTCGATTAGTCGATGTTGCGCAAGATGTTATTGTACGTGAGTTTGACAACGATTCAGATCGTGGTGTTGCCGTTCAAGCAATTATGGATGGTACATCTGTGGTTGAACCATTGTACGATCGTATTCTTGGTCGTTATGCAATGAAGTCTGTGTTTGATCCTGAAACAGCTGAAAAAATCGTTTCACGTAATGAAATGATTGATGAAGATGTTGCCAAGAAGATTGTGAATGCTGGTATTAAAGAAGTCACTATTCGTTCAGTCTTTACATCAACAACGGAACACGGTGTTTCAGTGCTTGACTACGGTCGTAACCTAGCTTCTGGTGAAGAAGTTGAAGTTGGTGAAGCTGTTGGAACTGTTGCTGCACAATCAATCGGTGAACCAGGTACACAATTGACTATGCGTAACTTCCACACGGGTGGTGTTGCTGGTGGTAATGATATTACACAAGGTTTGCCTCGTGTTCAAGAAATTGTTGAGGCACGTATTCCTAAGGGACGTGCAGAAATTTCTGAAGTTACGGGTACAATTACTGTGATTGAAGAAAATCCTGCAGACCGCACAAAGTCAGTTACAATTGAAGGCGAAACTGATACAAGAACTTATACGCTACCTTTGACAACACGTATGCGTTTTGGTGAAGGGGACGAGATTCAGCGTGGTGAAGCTATCAACGAAGGGCCAATTGATCCTAAAGAGTTGTTAGCTGTTACAGATACTTTGACAACAGAGTCATATATGCTAACTGAAATTCAAAAGGTTTACCGTTTGCAAGGTATTGAAGTTTCTGACAAACATATTGAAGTAATGATTCGTCAAATGTTACGTAAAATCCGTGTCATGGATCCAGGCCAAACAGACTTGTTGCCAGGAACGTTAATGGATATTGCTGATTTCAAGCGCGCTAACGAACCAGCATTGTTTGAAGGATTAGTACCAGCGACTGCTCGTCCAGTTCTGCTGGGAATTACTAAGGCGGCTCTTGAGACAAATTCATTCTTGTCTGCCGCATCATTCCAAGAAACAACACGTGTTTTGACAGATGCTGCTATTCGTGGCAAAAACGATCCATTGGTTGGTTTGAAAGAGAACGTTATTATTGGTAAGATTATTCCTGCCGGAACTGGTATGGCTGAATATCGTAAGATCAAGAGTAAAGTTGTCGGGGATGTTATTGCTCAACCTGATTCTGAAGACGAAGAAGCTTCAGATATTCCTAAGTTAGACGATGTTGCAAAAACATTTGATAACTAAAAACATAGTATTTAAAAACACTTATCGTACATGATAAGTGTTTTTTTTAATTATTAAAAGCATGTTTTCATAATAAAAGTGCATATTATGCCAAAAATGCTACCGTTTATGCCAAAGTGCTTCTCAATTTCATTAAAAGTAGATAAACTTAAATAGTTCTGCAGAACATTTATTAAAATTTGCACGCAAGTCAACATAATTGCGTATAATTGAATTATGCATAATTTAAATTACAGACAAATGAACGGATTATCGCTGGCTTATATTGGCGATGCAATCTACGAACTAGAAGTACGACGGCATTTATTGTCTTTGGGCTTAACAAAAGTAAACGAACTACAAAGACGTAGTAAACATTATGTTTCTGCGAAAGCACATGCTGCGTTATTTGAGCAAATGATGGTAAGCGATATTCTAAGCGATGATGAATTAGATTATTTTAAACGTGGTCGTAATGCTAAATCACATACCAAAGCAAAAAATACTGATGTCATTACATATCGAATTTCAACAGGTATTGAAGCATTATTTGGTTATTTGTATATGTCTGAACAGCGTGAGCGTATCTTAGAACTGATGACATGGATTTTTGAACAGGTGGAGACAGGGAGTACAAACAAATGAGACCAAATCAATTGACAGAATTCGTTTATGGGCATCATGCCAGTGTTGAATCGTTGAAAAGTACGCAGGAAATCAATAAGGTTTGGCTACAAACAGGGTTACAAGATAAGATTCGTAACGAAGTAACGCAATTGGCCAAGAAAAAAAGGTTAGTCATTCAACAGGCCCCAAAGTCAAAACTAGATGAGCTAACTGATGGAGCTAATCACCAAGGTGTTGTTCTAAGTGTGGCTGCCTTTGAGTATGCATCAATTGATGATTTATTTGATCAGGCTGACAAAAAAGGTGAAGCGCCATTTTTCATTATTTTAGATGGTATTGAAGATCCACACAACTTAGGGTCTATTTTGCGTACTGCTGACGCAGCTGGAGTTCACGGTATCATTATCCCAAAACGTCGGGCAGTTCAACTGACAGCAACCGTTGCTAAGACATCCACTGGAGCCATTGAACATGTTCCTGTTGCTCGAGTGACGAACTTAGTAAACGTAGTGGAAGAGCTTAAGAAGCGTAATATTTGGGTTTTTGGAACAGATATGGCTGGTGATGATTATCGTCGTTGGGATGCAAATGGTCCGGTAGCATTGATTATTGGTAATGAAGGAAGAGGTATTTCACCATTATTAAAGAAAAAAGTTGATGGTATGGTCACGATTCCAATGGTGGGGCATGTTCAGAGTTTGAATGCTAGTGTCGCTGCTAGTTTGTTGATTTATCAAGGATATAATTCACGAAATCCGTTATAAGTAGTTGATTAAACGACTAATATGGCGGGAGCATATAATTGGGGACAGATAGATTAATCGGGGTAGTTATCGCGGCGCAAAAGGGGCACGAATTTGCATATAATGTATTAATTAAACATTTACAAGCGGCTATATTTGATGTGCATTCGCGAAAAATTAGTGGTCGAATAAAACAGGATGATTGGTATTCAGAGGGATTAGAAATCCTAATGAAGTGTGTACAAAAATATGATTGTAATCGGCCACGCGCTAAATTTTCGACTTATTTTATTACGGCTTTGTCAAATAGGGCTACTGATTTGGTTCGTCATCACTACACTGAAAAGGGGCAATTTAATCATAAAATGCTAGCTATCGATGACGACGAAACGACTATTAATGTAGGAACTGACACGTATAATCCAGAGCATATTTTTGCATTACGTGAATCACTTTCAAAAATAAATATGGCTGAATCCGTGGCTTTTAAGGAAGCACTATTGCAAATCATAGGAGTACTTAAATATGATATTGAAGATAGTGAAAAACGACGATTTGAGCAAATGCAATATCGTCTAAAAAAGATCATAACAGAGATTGCTATAAAATAAAGGCAGCCCATCTGGGCTGCCTTTATTGTGGTTTTCGAAAGTTATTGCTAGAGTTTTCTTTCAGTAAATGTTCTTGTATTAATTTCACAACTTCTGTATTTTCTGGAAGACTTGAATGTTGCGCATCATCTCCAGAAACAGTAATTTGAGTATAGGATTTGACATGTTTTTGGAAAATATATTTTCCGGCTAAAACACTTTGAACTGGAACAATGCCGTCATCTGTATAATCTTCTGTACCAGCTATGGAATACATAACTAAATTAGAGGGTAATTTGGTTTTTTTTTCAACAAAGTCTTTTAACATGACTGTCCGACGCTGTGATGAGGATTCAGAAAAGTTAAAAGGGGTACCTAGCGTCATTAAAGTTGCCATATTGAAATTGTCAGCATTGTAGTAGCTTTCTAAATACCTAGTCCAAATGAGCCCGCCGTTTGAGTGACCAATGCCTTGAAAATTATGGAAATGATAACGACTTTGTAAATCAGTAAGAGCAGTATTTAGAAATTTAGCCTGCTTTTTAATATTATTGTAACCATCAGCATTGTTTTGAAACCCAATGATAATAAATGGCTGCTCATCGCTAGAACGAATTTTGCCACTATATATCAGTTTATCATCTTTAGTGACTAAAACTTTTAAAATATCGTGTCGCTGGTTCTTGGTGTTGAGCTTAGTTAACAGACTATCAAAGCGATTGACTGAAGCACTCGAACCTGGAACTAGAATGATTGGTGACATATGTGATGTTTGTATTTTCGATTGTGCGGTACGAGTGTGGACAACCCAACTATGACTAAATATGCCAACTACTATTAATAATATGAAGCTGAAGAAGATGATTAATTTATTTCTCATTTTGCACCTCAGCATTATCAATTTTGATAAATGGTTTGTAAATCAATACTGTCAAAACAAAGACGATTGCTACTACAATTAAGGAAGATAAGTTACCACTTCCTAAGAATGCGGTTAACAAATTGGGTGCATTATTTGGTATCACTAAGGCAGTCGGCGTTATCAAATGTGTGGCAATTGCTAAATAACCAACCAAGGTACCTACTACGCTAGATAAAACCATAGGAACTAACATCAGCGGTCTTAAGAATAGTGGTAATCCAAAATAGAGCAATTGATTATTATTGAATAAGCTAGGGAGTACGGATAGCAGTCCTAAATTTTGCTTCCTTTTTGATGACATAAATAAAAGCAAAAAACTAATTGCTAGTGTATTACCAATGCCACCAAGTAATGAAAACGTACCATACACACTATAGAGATTTTCAGGGTATGGCAATGCTGTATGAGGACTTTTCAAAATAACATCTAAATTTCTGACGACAGCATTAATTGTTGCTTGATTGGAAGTTAGTTCGTTTGGTAATGCAATACCTAACAAATACAGAATTGGTGCACAAGCTCCCACTATCAGTAGACCGACGAATGTTGTGAAAAAATTAGATGACAAAATATTACTAATCAGTAACTGTAACGTAGTTTGTTGAACATACGGTTGAACCAAAAAATAAAGGATAAGAATAAAAGCGGACCAAACTAAAAATCTTGCCGAATAAGGTTGTAAGTTTTTGCGAAAGAGCCTTTGGTATTGATAGTAGGATTCACTACTGAGTAAAGTTAATATGGTAACGACTAAATATTGTGAAACATTATGTGAAAAATCCTGTGTATTAATAGTGAAAAGGAGGTAGGTAGCCAAAAAATTAGTTAATATTGGCAATATATTATTTTTTATGCCACGATAAATTAAGTACTTACTTGTCAAGGCAGCGGCAAAAATCATGAGAATAACGATGTCCAAAATAGAAAGAACTATTTGTAAACCTGTAATTCTTAAATTGATATTAAAAATAACAGAAAATAAAGCATTCGGTGCTAAAAATAATACGAACAACAGATGCAAGTAAACGTTGATTACCAGAGCTGGGAATGTTTGTCGCATTGCTGAGAATATTGCTTGGAAAATAAAGTTATCGAATACAATATTGTCTAGTTTAACAATAAGCGAGAAACATTTTTTAATCATAGTAATCTATTGTTCCATTCTTTGATATATAAATTTAACATTCTGAAATATTTATGTTATAATAAGGTTCATTATATTATTGACGATACTTTAAAGTTAAAATGAATAACTTTTAAAGAGATAACTTATACGGGGGTTATTGCGAATGTTAAAGCATTTTTTCCAACGTCCAGTTATTAATTTTGTTGGGCGTACTTTTTTTTATTTCTTAATCATTTTATCACTTTTGTACTTATACGGCTATTCTGGCGTTGGGGAAGGACATTTTCTTTACAATGAATTTTAAATGGGGGAACACATATGATTGAAAATGTGTTAGAACAGGTTGATTTCATCGCGACAACGCAGCCTAACAAAGTTGCGTATGATGAACTAGGGAAAAAGCATACTTATGAACAGTTGAAAAAGGCATCTGATAGTTTGGCTCATATTTTAGATGAGCTAAATTTGCCGGAAAAAGCACCAGTTATGGTGTACGGTGGCCAGCAGTTTGAGATGATTGCTAGTTTCTTAGGTAGTACCAAATCAGGGCATGCCTACATTCCAGTTGATGTTAATTCAGCAGATGAAAGATTGACAGATATTATTGAAATTGCTAAGCCAGCAGTGATTTTAGCTATTGATGAATTGCCAGCAGCCATTTCAGATATCTTAACAATTGATAAAGAGCGTCTTGATCGTATATTTTCTACGAATGTATCTTATGAATTAACACATGCTGTTCAAGAAAATGATAATTTTTATATTATTTTCACTTCTGGAACAACAGGGCGTCCAAAGGGCGTTCAAATTTCACATCATAACCTGTTAAGTTTTACGAATTGGATGATTGGCGACACATTTGATTGGCAAGAAAGTAGCAATGTATTGTCACAGCCACCGTATTCTTTTGATTTATCAGTGATGGATTGGGTTCCTACAATTGTTACGGGTGGCACTTTGAAAGCATTACCTAAGTCAGTAGCTGAGGATTTTAAACTACTGTTCGCCACTTTGCCAAAGTTAGATTTAACGATGTGGGTGTCGACACCATCATTTGCTGATGTTGCCCTTTTGGATCCAGAATTTAACCAAGCGAACAATCCAAATTTGAAGACTTTTTTGTTTTGTGGCGAAGTGCTGACACGTACGACAGCAGAGAAGTTACTAGCACGCTTTCCAAAGGTAAAAATATACAATACATATGGACCGACTGAAGCCACGGTGGCTGTTTCAAGTATTCGCATTACTAAGGAAATTATCGAAAATTACGATAAAATGCCAATTGGCTACGTAAAGCAAGATACAGTAATTAGTATTCAGAGTAGCAATGATCAAGAAGTTCCTTCTGGGGAAAAAGGTGAAATTGTTATTTCTGGTCCTTCCGTTTCTAAAGGCTATTTGAATAACCCTGAAAAAACAGATAGTGCTTTCACTAAATTTAACGGTGAACAAGCATATAAAACAGGTGATTTAGCAACAGTTGATGAAAATGGGTTACTGCATTATAAAGGGCGTAGTGATTTTCAAATCAAATTGCATGGGTTCCGAATTGAGTTGGAAGAAGTCGCGCAACAACTACAACAAAGTCAATGGATAGAACAAGTAGTCGCTGTACCACGTTATGATGCTGATGGTAAAGTTAAGCAGTTGTTAGCCATTGTGGTACCTAAAGAAAATGATTTTCCTAAGCCTATGATGTTAACAAATGCAATTAAAGATGACATGAAAGACATTATGATGTCTTATATGATGCCAAGTCGATTTATATATCGCGAGTCAATGCCATTAACACCAAATGGTAAAATTGATTTAAAAGGGTTGATTGCCGAGGTGAATGGTAATGCTTAATCTACAACCCTATGCAGATCCCCAGTACTTCATTATTTTATTGTTGGCCCTAGTGCCTCTAGCCATTGGTTTATACTTTGGAAAGCGTTTAGCTTGGTATGAAGTATTGGTCTCACTTGTCTTTATTTTCTTAATGTTTGATGGTAAGAAGTATCATGAAGGTATTGCATTAATTACTTACATGATTTGGCAATGGCTGCTTGTTTGGTCCTATACTTTATATCGTAAAAAGTATAATCAAACTTGGGTGTTTTATGTCACGACTATTTTAGCTATTTTGCCACTAGTATTAATTAAAATTGCGCCGGTTGTCCATTGGTTGCAAGTGACAACCTTACTCGGATTTATGGGTATTTCATATTTGACATTCCGTTCAGTTGGTATGGTGATGGAAATACGTGATGGTTCAATTCAAGAATTTAATCCCTGGCTTTTCTTGCGTTTCATGCTGTTCATGCCAACAATTTCGTCAGGTCCTATTGATCGTTACCGTCGTTTTGTAACGGATGTTGAGAAAGCACCAACACGCGATAAGTATCTAGACATGCTTGGTAAATCCGTCAAATATCTTTTTATCGGTTTTTTGTATAAATTCATCGTGTCTCATGTTTTGGGAACTGTATTAATGCCAAATGTCGAGCGTATGGCGATTATTTCTGCACACGCTCAAGGTGGGTGGTCATGGTGGATAGTGGCGTATATGTATATTTACGGCTTAAATTTATTTTTTGACTTTGCTGGATACTCAATGTTCGCTGTAGCAACTGGTTATGTCATGGGAATTGAAGTACCAATGAACTTTAATTTACCATTTTTGTCCAAAAATTTAAAAGAGTTTTGGAACCGTTGGCATATGACACTATCATTTTGGTTCCGTGACTTCGTCTTTATGAGACTCGTGTTTCTGATGATGAAGAAAAAGTGGTTCAAAAGTCGAGTCACAACGTCAAACGTGGCCTATATCATTAATATGTTGATTATGGGATTTTGGCACGGATTAAAATGGTACTATATCGCTTATGGTTTGTTTCATGGCATTGGTCTTGTTATCAATGATGTATGGTTACGCTATAAGAAAAAACATCATGTACCGCATAATAAGTTTACGAATGCGTTAGCGATTGTGATAACATTCAATGTAGTAATGGTTAGTTTCTTATTATTTAGTGGTTTGTTAGACAAAATCTGGTTTCAACGTTAGTGTAAAGCAAATAAATAGAAGATAACGATCATATCAACGATAGTATTAGAAAACGAGGAAAAAATAATGGATTTGAAAAAACAAGTAGTAGAAATATTAAACACAATTATTGGTGAAGACATTTCTGACCAAATGGACGATGATTTTTTTGAGAATGGGTTATTGGATTCAATGGCAACGGTAGAATTATTACTTGATTTAGAAAGTAAATTCAATATTCAAGCACCTGTTTCTGAATTTAATCGTGAAGAATGGAATACACCAAACAAGGTGGTTGCTAAAGTTGAATCATTGATTGGATAAAAAAATGCTAAAAAAACGGGGGCTATGGTGGATATTTGGTCCGGTAGTCTTGGCATTCGTCATGGTTACTGCACTATTTTTGGCACCATTTTCATTAAGTTATTTATCGAATAAAGATATTCAAAAAGCGTCTGTGTCATTTTCTAAAAATGTTTTTAAAGGTGAAAGCGTCAAAATGGCAGCCTTTAACAATTCAAAGACAAACTATGTGCCTTTCTTTGGATCAAGCGAACTTCTCCGTTTAGATTCAATGCATCCGTCAGTGTTAGCTGCTAAGTATCGGCGTAATTATCAGCCATTTTTGCTTGGTCAGGCTGGAACTGAATCTCTTTCACATTACTTGGGGATGCAGGAAATGACACCGGCTTTGCATAAAAAACAGGCAGTATTTATTATTTCGCAACAGTGGTTTACCAAACGTGATAGTAAGTGGGCATTTCCACAATTTTACTCACCATTACAGACCGTTAACTGGTTACGAAATATTAAGACAATTACGCCAACTGATCGATTTATTGCGAAACGATTATTAGAACAAAAGCAAATTACTGATAACAGTTTTTATACTCGCCTTGTTACTAAGATTAAAAACAACGAACCTTTGTCAGAAACTGATCAGAGTTTGTTAATATTACGAAATAGAATGTTATTGCGCGAAGACCAACTATTTTCAAATTTTACAGTGTCTAATAATTGGGACAGGCAAGTTGAACCCGCACTAAAATCGTTACCAAAAACTGATAATGTATCATTGCTCGAGCGAGAAGCGATGAAAGTTGCGAAGCAGCAAACTGGTAATAATGAATTTGGCATTCAAAATTCATTTTTCAGAATGCGAGTCAAACCAAGTTTGAAGAAGTTGGAAAACTCTCAAAGTCATTTCGACTACCGACAGTCTGATGAGTATTCAGACTTTCAAGCTGTATTGCAAGAGTTTGCAAAGGAAAATACTGACGTCTTGTTCATTATTCAGCCTGTTAATAGAAAGTGGTCAAAATATACTGGGCTAAGTACAAAAAGGTATTATCAGAGTGTGGATAAAGTAAAAAAACAGTTAAAGTCACAGGGCTTTAACCAGATTGCTGACTTTTCTCATGATGGTGGGCAAAAGTACTTCATGCAAGATACTATCCATATGGGATGGCGCGGATGGATAGCTGCTGATACGGAAATAAAGCCTTTTTTTGCAAGAGGCTATCAAGAACCAACATATCATATTAATGATAATTATCTGTCCAAAAAATGGCAAAATTTAGTACCAATAGACAACAATCTTAAAAATTTTAAATAATAGGGGTTAAAAAGGTTAAGTGTAGGCAAAAAAACTTTGTCAACACTTGACCTTTTGTTACAATAGAACCATGATTATAGGAATTGGAAATGATACAGAAGCGATTAGTCGAGTTGCAGAAATAGTCGATCGTCAGAAGAGTTTTATAACACTCATTTTGACGCCAGCAGAACGTGCTGCAGCGGCTGAGCGAAAAGGTAAGCATCAAAACGAATATATTGCTGGACGTTTCTCTGCCAAAGAAGCTTTTTCAAAAGCTACCGGTTATGGAATTGGTGAAAAAGTTCAGTGGCAAGATATTGAAATTTTAAATGAGCCAAATGGACGACCTGTAATGAAAGTGAAAAACTTTCCTTATCATACTTATGTTGCAATCACGCATAGTGGTGATCAAGTAAATACAGTTGTTATTATTGAACGTTTGACTCTGCTGGAAAAAATGAGTATAAAGCTATTTCCCAAACGAGGAGTATTATCATGATAAATAATGATATATTATGTTTAAGGCCGACATGGCTAGATATTGATTTAAAAGCCATTCAGACAAATGCCAAATTAATTATGAAGCATTCAGACGCACAAAGATTGATTGCTGTGGTTAAGGCCGACGCTTATGGACACGGGGCTAAACAAGTTGTGGGTGCTTTACTTAAGGTGGGTGTCTCTGATTTTGCGGTAGCGACGATAGGTGAAGGTATTGACTTACGTAAACAATATCCTCAAACGGAAATAAATATTTTTTTGCTTGGTGTCCAAGATGTTACCCAAACAGCAGTCATGGTGGAAAATCGGTTATCACCAGCTGTTGGAACAACTGAGTGGCTGGATGAGGCAGTAAGTTATATTAAAGATGGGCAAAAATTGAATGTTCAATTAGCCGTTGATACTGGTATGGGACGAATGGGTGCTCATTCAGCAAGTACTGTTGCAGACATGTATCATCTGATTCAAAATACTAAAAAATTGCAACTAGCAGGTGTGTTTACTCATTTTGCAACAGCTGATGATAATAATCAAAAATATTATGATGAACAAGTCCAGCATTTTTACCAGTGGGTACAGTCAGCTGGTATCCCTAAACAATATTGGCATTTAGCAAATTCAGGATCTGCGGTTTGGCATCATAATGAAATTTATACCGATACAATCCGGGTTGGTTCTGTGCTTTATGGGTATAATCCTGGTGCCCCTGAAAAAAAGATGCCCTTGACATTGAAACCAGTCCTACAATTGAAATCAAAGTTGGGGGCAGTACATCAGCTAAAAACTGGTGAATCAGTCAGCTATGGTGCAACCTATACGGCAGAGAAACCACAATGGATAGCGACATTGCCTATAGGTTACGCAGATGGTTATTTGCGGCGCATGAGTGGAATGAAAGTCTTGGTTGATGGACATATCGAACATGTAATTGGGCGTGTCACAATGGACCAGATTGTGATAACATTAAAGCAGAAATATCCTGTTGGGAAAACTGTAACTTTGATTGGCCTTGAAGGGGAAAATCAAATATCGATTGAAGAGGTGGCGGAATATGCTCAGACGATTCCGCACGAAATATTAACAAATTTTAGTGCTCGGTTACCTAGAGTTTATTGAAAAGCGTCTCACGACGCGTACATAGAAGTGAGAATATTATGACAGAAGAACATCAAGCAATTATGCGTGGTGACGTATTTTATGCCGATCTAAAGCAGGGAATTGGTTCTGAGCAAGCAGGTGTACGGCCCGTTTTAATCATTCAAAATGATGTGGGCAATGCCAATTCACCTACAACGATTGTTGCTGCGATAACGTCCCAAATTTCCAAACCGAAATTGCCAACACATGTATTACTACCCGAACATATGAGTGGGATGAAAAGAGATTCAGTCATTTTGGCAGAGCAAGTGCGAACTATAGATAAGCGTCGCTTGCGTGACAAGATTGCACATATTAATGCTTCTTCAAATGAAATGCAACTTGTGGCACATGCTTTGCGGATTAGTGTAGGATTGAAGTAAAGTTATCATAGAATTTAACTTATTTTTAACCTACGATTTGTATGATGAATATAGTAAATCAGATAAACAGGAATATGAAAATGTCAAAAGCAATTAAAATACTATTAATCGAAGACGATGTGAATCTAGCAGATAATATTGTGGGTTTCTTGCATGACTTTGCAGATATCAATGCTGTTACAGATGGACTTGATGGTGAATTTGAGGCACAAGAGGCACCATATGATTTGATTATTTCTGACCTTATGTTACCTGGTGAAACTGGCTTAGAGCTAATAAGAAATTTACGTTCTAATAATGTTGAAACGCCTGTTTTGATTTTGACAGCTAAAACATCATTAGATGACAAAATAGAAGGTTTCAATGTTGGTGCTGATGATTACTTAACGAAACCTTTTCATCGAGAGGAATTACTTGTTCGTGTAAAAGCACTTTTGCGCCGTTCGGGGGTCTATTCTGAGGATAACACGCTAGCAGTTGGGGATGTGATGATCAACCTAGAAAATCGTGGTGTACAAGTACATGGTCAACCAGTTAAATTGGTTGGTAAAGAATTTGATATTTTAACTTATCTAGCACAAAATAAAAATATTATTGTCACTCGTGATCAAATTTTTGATCGCGTATGGGGTATAGACTCAGATACGACAATCAATGTTGTTAATATTTATTTGAATAATTTACGGCGAAAATTAGAAGCGGTTGGACAAAATAATTTAATTAAAACCTTACGTAATATAGGGTTTATTCTAGAGGTAGAGGATGCCGAACGCAATTAATAAAAAGCAGCAAGTACGTGGATTTATCTGGTTACTCGCCAGCTTTTTTGTTATATTTTCAACTTTAGCTAGTGTGATTTTCGTATCATACACTCGAACGGTCTTTAACAGTGCGGATTCGGCAATCAATCAGACGATTTCGATGTACGACAGCAATGGGTTACTTTCGACTTCTGACAAGGATGTTAAGAAGCCACAACCTTTGTACAATAATACTAGTACCCGAACAGAGACATGGTTATTTGACAAAAATGGTCAGTTGATAATTGATAGTAATACTGAAGATGCACGTCAAGCAGCTTTGCAAAAGGCGTTACAACAAGCCATTAAATTTGATAAAGCAACAATGACAGTTAAACCCAATACCTATAAATTTTATGGTAATTATTACCGAATTATTGGTTTTCAGTTCAAAAAGAATGCCGCTAAGGGTTATAATCAAATTGCAGTGCATGGTATGGTAACGGTTAATGTTACAGACACGGTTGATAATTTGAACAATTTTAAGAAAGTATTGTTCTGGTCCTTTGGTCTTTTTGGTATTTTGTTAGTAATCATATCGTATTTAATTGCTCGTCGAAATATGAAACCAATATTAAAATCTTGGCAACAACAACAAGACTTCGTTAATAATGCTGCTCATGAGTTAAGGACACCTATGGCTGTCATTCAGGGGAAGCTGGAGACAATGCTGACAAAACCGGAATCAACGGTTCGTGAGCAGTCAAATGCTATTATTTTGTCGCTTTCTGAAGTACGACGGTTAAATTCATTAACAAATAACATGTTAACGTTAGCAAAGACAGGGTCTAATATGACCACCATTGAAAAAGAATCTACTAATGTCAAGCAATTCTTAGAGAACATTATTACACCATATCAAGAAATGGCAGAGTTTGAAGAGAAATCTGTAACACTTGAAGTTGATGTCAATCAAGCGATTTTTATAGACCAAAAACGAATTCATCAGTTACTAGTTTTGTTACTTGATAACGCCTTGAAATACTCAGATGCTGGTGCGACAATTGCTGTGAAAGCTGGTATTGAAAAGAAAAAATTTGTCCTTACCATTGCTGATACTGGTCGTGGTATTAGTGATGAAGCTAAAAAACATGTCTTCGATCGTTTTTATCGTGAAGATAAAACTGGTAATCGGCAAACTGGTGGCACCGGACTTGGATTATCGATTGCTGAGTGGGTAGTTCATGCTCATGGTGGTAAAATAACAGTAGCAGATAATCAACCACGAGGTGCTATTTTTAAAGTCATTTTGCCCCTGTAATGTTTAATTTACTTTATGCCATTATTATGAATATAATAGAGTATGAATTTTTGTCAGAAAAGTAATCACGTACACATATGAAAGGGCGAATTATGAAAAAGCATTCTTTAATTATTGTTGCTATAGTTTCAGCATTGGTAGCAAGTTTCGTTGTTTATTCTGGATTGCAGCCAGATTCTTGGTTCCAGCAACGGACAAATACAACAAAAACAAGCAATTCAGCTGGCACAACGACCGTCGCCAAGACGGCTTACACAAGCAGTGATACGGCAACAACAGCTTATAATAAAGTGAAAAGTGCTGTGGTTACTGTTCAGAATTTACAGAAAACACCATCAAGTAATGGTTGGTCATCATTTTTCCAACAGAATCAGCCAGAGAGTAGTTCAGAATTGGAAACAGCATCAGAAGGTTCGGGTGTTGTTTATAAAATTTCAGGTGAATATGCGTATATTATTACTAATAATCATGTGGTAGCAGATTCAGACGAACTACAATTAATTACCGCTAGTGGTAAAAAAATCCAAGCAACTATTGTTGGCACAGATTCAAGCAAAGATTTGGCGCTGTTAAAAGCAAAAACAACAGACATCAAAACAACAGCATCTTTTGGTAATTCCCAAAAATTGCAGTCTGGTCAACAGGTCTTAGCAATCGGGTCTCCTTTGGGATCAGATTATGCTACTTCTTTGACTAGCGGCATTGTTTCAGCTCCGCGCCGTACACTTTCTGCTGAAGAAACGGGTTCTTCAGAAACGACTGCTATTCAGACAGATGCTGCCATTAATCCTGGAAATTCAGGTGGACCATTAATTAACCTGAAGGGGGAGGTAATTGGTATTAACTCATCAAAAATAGCTTCTTCTACGGATGGTACGAGTGTTGAAGGCATGGGATTTGCTATTCCAGCAGATATTGTTCAGACATTTATTAAAAATACCGAAAAGTAGCAACCAGTATAGTAAGTATCATAGAAATAGCCCATAAATATCACAAGTTTAGTAATTTCTTGAGATATTTATGGGCTATTTTGGTACTAAAATTAAAGTGTAGAATGGTACCAATCTACGATTTCTTTTGGTGTTAGGCGTTCACCGTGTCCGATACGTGAAATTTCTTGTCCATTCTCAAACAAAACGAAAGACGGAATACCACGCATGTTATGCTTTGTTGCAACATCAATATTTTCATCTCTATCAGCATCAAACCATTCAGCACTTTGTGTAACTTCATCTTTGATAGCCTGAACAAAAGGCTTTATAGCTTTACAATCACCACACCAATCTGCAGAAAGGAACATAACATGACGACCGGGCTTGTTTATATGTTCTTCAACAACTGTATTTGTATTATGTGTTGGTTCGTACATAATTTATTTACCTCACTAAATTCTAGTAGAATTGTACCATAAAGTAGTTTCTAATGCTGAATATGAAACCGATATAAAAGAAAATATAATGAGAAATATTAAAAACTATTGACATATATTAAATTAAAAGTTATAGTAATAATCAATATAAACGTTGAAAAGATAAGTACATCTTTGAATCTTAGTTAGAGAGTTCGTGTTTGGTGAAAGCGAGCAAGATAATCAGTTGGAAAATGGTCTTGGAGTTTTTTTACGGATACGAGCAAGCGAACACTCATATGTGCTACGCGGTAAGTTGAAATCGGGCGTCCCCGTTACTGGACAGCGTATAAACCAAAGCTTTCACAGATGTTCTCGACGAAAGTTTTTGGCGTACGTTTGGAGGTGTAAACTGGCAATGTTTACATAAATACCGGGTGGTAACACGTCAATTAACGTCCCGTAGTATCTTTGGATACTACGGGGCTTTTTTATTTTCTAAGAATTTGGAGGAAGCACATGAGTGTTATATTAAATAACGGTTTGTTGAAACGGGAAAGCTTTGTAATTGGTCGTTTTGAAGTATTAGAACCGACTATCAATATACTTTTGGTTAACTTAATGCCCAATCGATTACAAACTGAAAAGCAGTTTACGAAATTGCTGAGTCATTTATCTGTCAATGTTCGAGTAACATTTGCAGTGCCAAGTGAACATAAAATTCGCCATGAAACAGACGCAATTATAACTAACTATGTCAAACTCAACGATATTTGGCATAAAACATTTGACGGATTGATTGTTACGGGTGCGCCGGTAGATCGCATGAAATTTGAACAAATTGATTACTGGGATGAATTTTGTTATTTACTAGAATGGCGAAAAACACATGTAACTGAAAGTCTATTTGCATGTTGGGCAGCGTATGGCGCTGGCTACGCAGAGCGGAATTTTCCTGTCAAAGCTTTGTCAGAAAAAATTTCAGGTGTATTTCAAGCTAGCCAAATTTTTAAACGGCATTCATTATTAAAAGATTTGGAACACATTAATATGCCACAATCTCGTTACTTTACGGTACCAAATTTTGGTGTAGCTAGACGATTGAAAGTCGCTGGTGACGATATTTTGGGCGCGTTCATTTTGAGGGATGAACATGTAAGCTCAACCTACATTACTGGACATTTCGAATATGATACAGAGACTCTAGAGAACGAATATCTTCGTGACATAGTTATTGACCCGAACACAATTGCACCTAAGAACTATTTTCATCATAATAAGCCAACGAATACATGGCAGAGTGATGCTGAAAAATTTTTTATAAATTGGGGGGAACTGTTAATAGAAAAAATGATTTCATCAAAATCAACAATACCAACATTAAATCAAGAGAGGAACAAGCTGGGTTTAGGGACCTCGCAATGTAAATACTTATGAGCATTAAAATTGATACTTTATTAGCACAGGGCGGAAACGGCAGTGATGACATCAAAACAGGGGCGGTAGTGAGTCCACTATATTTTTCAACGGCTTATCGACATCCTAATTTGGGTGAGTCATCTGGCTTTGACTATGCACGTTTACAAACACCGACACGTCAAATACTGGAAGAGCAGTTAGCGGATTTAGAGCAAGGGGTTCAAGCATTTGCTACTAGCTCTGGTATGGCAGCGATTGATCTTTTATTTGCTTCATTGATTAAAAATGGTGAGCATTTTATTACCTCGGATGATCTATATGGTGGCACATATCGCTATTTTGATGCCATTGTTGAACAGAGTGGTGTGAGCTATGATGTTTGGAATGGGGTAGCTGATATTTCGACCTTAATTAACGAAAATACGCGACTTGTTTGGTTGGAAACACCATCTAATCCAACGATGAAAGTAATCGATATTCAGAAGTTAAGTGCAAAAGTAAAAAACATCAATCCTGATATTTTAATTGCTGTTGATAACACTTTCCTAACGCCTATTTTTCAACAACCATTGACGCTCGGTGCGGACATTGTTGTTCATTCCGCTACAAAATATCTTGGTGGACATAATGATATTTTGGCTGGGGTAGTAGTCGTTAATCGTGATGAGTTAGCCGAAAAATTAGAAATATCACTGACGACACGCGGACAAGTTTTAGATTCGTTTAGTTCTTGGCTATTGTTGCGTAGTTTGAAAACATTGCATCTTCGTATGCAACGGCACAATGAAAATGGACAATATTTGGCCAAAAAATTACCGTGTATTTCTGGTATAGATAAAGTTTTGTATGCTGGTCTTGGTGGTATGTTAAGTTTTTATTTGTCAAACGATTATGATGTAGATGCTTTTTTGAAAGGATTACATATCGGATCTTTTGCGGAAAGCTTGGGTGGCCCAGAAACGTTGATTACGATTCCCGCGGTACAAACACATCACGATATGAGTCAAGAGCAACGCGATCACTTGGGCATTACCAACCAATTGGTTCGTGTCAGTGCTGGATTAGAAAATAAAGAGGATCTATTGACAGATTTAAGGCAAGCAGTTGAAGGAGCAAAGCGATGAGTGATTGGACAAATATTATTGATGTAGCAACAACAAATGATCCATTGTCAGGTGCAATTAATACACCGATTCAATTTAGTTCAACCTTTAGTCAAAAATCTTTTGATGAATTTGGTGAATATGACTACGCTCGATCTGGCAATCCCACTCGTGACGCAGGTGAAAAAGCAATTGCGCAGCTTGAACATGGAAAGTATGGGTACCTTTTTAGTACTGGAATGGCAGCAATTAGTGGTGTGCTGTTTACCTTATCAGCTGGAGATCATATTGTGGTTAGTAAACATGTTTATGGTGGCACATTTCGTGTTTTAGAAGATGTTTTACCAAGATGGGGTATCACACATGACTTTGTTGACTTTAGTGATTTAACAGCTATCGAGCAGGCTATTAAACCAGAAACCAAAGCATTATATATTGAAACCCCTTCGAACCCAGTTTTGAACATTACTGATATTCGTGGGGTAGTTGATATTGCAAAGAAACATCAGTTGTTTACAATTGCTGACAACACATTTTTATCACCCTTTCTGCAGAAGCCTTTGGATTTAGGTGTTGATATTGTAGTTCATTCGGCAACAAAATTTTTAGCAGGACATTCTGACATTCTTGCAGGTGCTGTCGTAGTCAATGATAAAAAGTTAGCAAATCAAATTTATTTTATTCAGAATTCAGTTGGGGCAACACTTAGTGTTTTTGATACGTGGCTGTTGTTGCGTGGCATAAAAACACTTGGTGTTCGCATGACGCATTCAAGTGAATCAGCTTATAAAATAGCTGAGCATTTAGAGGCTCATGAAAAAGTATCAAATGTCCTATACCCAGGGTTGAAAACACATAAAGGCTATGAAGTTCATGCGTCACAAGCTAAAAGTGGTGGGGCGGTGTTGAGCTTTGATGTTGGCAGTCAAGAAAATGCTAAGAAAGTAGTGGAATCCTTACATATCCCAGTATTTTCAGTTAGTTTAGGAGCGGTGGAAACAATTATTAGTTACCCGCCAAAAATGAGCCACGCAGAGTTAAACGTTGGTGAGCTGGCTAAATGTGGTATTACGCCAGGTTTGTTACGTCTTTCCGTTGGATTAGAGGATACGGAAGACATAATTGCAGATTTAGATAGTGCCTTAGCCTTAATTTAGGTTAATAGATTACGTGTAGGTTATTCAAATACCAGTGTTTAAGGAGAAAAATATGACAACTACAAAAACAAAAAAATTAAATTATCATTTTGATCAAGTGGGGTCTTACTTACGTCCAGAAAGCTTGAAAGAAGCACGTGAGCAATATGCGCAAGGGACAATTTCGCGCGATGATTTACTAAAAGTGCAACATGATGAAATTAAAAATCTAGTTGATAAACAAGTTAAGGTTGGTCTATTGGCTGTCACTGATGGTGAATTCAATCGTTCATGGTGGCATTTAGACTTTTTAGGTCAACTCGGTGGATTTGAGTTTTATGATCAAAATGACTCGTACAAGTTTCACGGTCAAAAAACGCGATCAACTAATGTTCGTTTAAATGGCAAAGTTCATGCGAATTTAGACCATCCATTCTTTAAGGATTTTGAATATTTGAAATCAGTGACACCTGCGGGGGTGGAGCCAAAACAAACGATTCCATCACCGAGTTTGATTATTAATCGTGATCACCGTTCTGATTTATGGTCAAAATATTATGATTCATGGTCAGAATTTTTAGACGATTTAGCTCAAGCTTATCATGATACACTCCAGAAGTTCTATGATTTAGGTGCGCGTTATGTACAAATTGATGATACAACTTGGGCATACTTGATAGCGCAGTTGAACGCCCATTCTGACAATCCCGAGGAACGTGCAAATTTCGAACAAACAGCAGTCGATAATGTTTATGTAATTAATAAGGCGCTGGCTGGATTACCAGAAGATCTGAAATTAGCAACACACATTTGTCGTGGTAACTTTAAATCGACTTACTTGTTTGAAGGCGGTTACGAGCCAATTGCAAAGTATTTAGGACAACTAGACTATGACGCCTTTTTCTTAGAATATGATAATGATCGTTCAGGTGGATTTGAGCCTTTGAAAGAAATATATAACAATCGCCAAAATGTTGAAATTGTACTAGGATTGTTAACTTCTAAGTCAGCAGATTTAGAAGATGTTGATGAAGTTGTTGCAAGAATTAACGAGGCAGCAAACTATGTACCTAAGTCTAATTTGGCCCTATCAACACAATGTGGATTTTCTTCAACGGAAGAGGGGAATATCTTAACGATTCCTGATCAATGGAAAAAATTAGCCTTGATTAAACATATTGCTGATACGCAACTTGCTTGAAAATGAACACATGTATTAACAATCACATCTGTAAAATGTTAATATAATAGTAACCGCGGCTAATAATAAAAATCATGAGACAGATAAAATATTGGTAACGTTGTACCGCGCAAAAACGTTCCAATAGTCTATCGCTAAGAAATGGTATGGCACAAAGACCAAGGTCATTAAGCCATTATCTTATCTTGAAGGAGAAAAATAATGTCAGAAACAGTTGTTGAAAGTTTTACTTTGGATCATACAAAGGTTAAGGCACCTTATGTTCGTGTGATTGAAACACAAGCCGGTCCTAATGGTGGTAGCATTACTAATTATGATTTACGGTTAACACAACCTAATGAAACATCTATTGAAACAGGTGGATTGCATACCCTAGAACATTTATTTGCAGGCCTAGTTCGCGATGAAATTGATGGTATTATTGATATGTCACCATTTGGATGTCGCACTGGATTCCATGTCATCTCATGGGTAAATTACGATTCAGAAACACTAGCTAAAGTTTTCAAAAAAGTATTAGAAAGAATTGTTAGTGATGAAGTAACCGAAGTACCTGCAGCAGAAATCGAGAGTTGTGGGAACTACAAAGATCATAGCTTACATTCAGCTAAAGAATGGGCCAAAATTATTTTGGCACAGGGTATTTCCAGTGATGCGTTTGAACGTAAAATTGTTTAATTTTTAATGAAAAAAGCATTGACAAATTATTATAATATAGTATGATTATTCTAACAAAGAAAAGATAAGTAGTGTTGTAGCGTTAAAAAGAGAGTTTACGTTTGGTGAAAGTAGACAGCGCGAACACATGAAAATGGTCTTGGAGTTACTGTTATTGCGAACGCACGCTGATTCATTTATTGAAACGACGCAAGCAATGGCCGGGAGAGCCCGATATAGCGACATCAATTCTCAATATTATGTACAGATATTCTCGAAGCATGATAAAGATGATTGATATTGAGGTGTGCAGGCTTTTTGTCGACACATAAACACCGGGTGGTAACACGACGAGTCGTCCCGCAGTCTAAATTAATTAGACTGCGGGATTTTTTGTTGTTTTGTAACCACTAATAAAATTCGAAAAAAAGAGGAAAAATTATGACAACTCAGACACTAAAGGCACTAGGCTTTCAACATGTTGGTTCATTTCTACGACCAGCTGAATTAAAACAAGCACGGCAAGATTTTGAAGCTGGTAAGTTGACACAAGAAGAACTTGAAGGTGTTGAAAATTCAGCGATTGCGCATTTGGTTGATCAACAAATTGCTGCTGGAATAGCGGTGGTGACAGATGGCGAATTTCGTCGTTCATATTGGCACCTAGATAATTTCTGGGGATTCGGTGGTGTTGAAAGATTAAACTACGGAGAAGGCTACTTTTTCGCCCATGAAGAAACACGTGATGATTCAGCACGTTTAAATGGGAAATTAAGTTTTGATGCCAACGTACACCCATTTATTAAACATTTTAAGTTTCTTAAAGCACTGGCTGATGAAGCTGGTGTAGAAGCGAAAATTACCATTCCGTCACCATCACAATTTTATGCGGAACTAGTTCGTGGTACCAATGCTGATGTTGTATCAAACTTCTATACTACTGATGAAGAATTTTTTGCAGATATTAAGCGTGTTTACCATGAAGAAATCCTTGCATTATATGAAGCAGGAGCTAAAACAGTTCAATTAGATGACTGTACATGGGGCATGCTTGTAGATACTGATTTCTGGGAAAAAATGGCTGGATCAGGTTTTGATGTTCAACAATTGAAAACGCTGTATTTGGACTTGAACAACGGTGCAATTGCTAACTTACCAGAAGATTTGACCATTAATACACATATCTGCCGTGGAAATTACCATTCGGATTGGGCAGCTTCTGGTGGTTATGATGCGGTTGCTGATGAGTTATTTGGCCAAGAAAATGTATCAAGTTATTTCCTAGAATATGATTCAGAACGAGCAGGTGGTTTTGAACCTTTGGCTAAAGTATCAGGGGATAAAAAAGTTGTTCTCGGTCTGATTACAACTAAAACAGGTGAATTAGAAAAGAAAGAAGATATTATTAAGCGAATCCATGAAGCGGAAAAATATTTACCTTTGGATCGTTTATGGTTGTCAACACAGTGCGGATTCGCTTCTACTGAAGAAGGCAATATTTTAACCGAAGAACAACAGTGGGCCAAGTTGGCACTTGTTAAAGAAATCCTCGATGAAGTTTGGGGATAGATAAATGCATCGTCTAGGATACGATATTTGTAAGGAGTAGAAAAATGCAAGCAACAATACCTAATCAATTTTTTGAAACAACACGAGCATTAAGTACACTTCTTGGTTGCGGTTTAGTGCAAACACGAATGTGGTATCAGTAATCGTTTCATTAAACGTGGCATAAATATCACTTACATGAGGAAAATATTTTATGACTAATCCAGAGAAAAAATATGCATTTGAAACACTACAACTACATGCTGGCCAAGAAGAGGCAGATTCGGCGACAGGTGCGCGTGCTGTACCAATTTATCAGACAACGTCTTTTGTCTTTAAGGATGCTAAACAAGCGGCTGGGCGATTCGCTTTAACAGATGCTGGCAATATTTATGGGCGATTAACTAATCCAACCAATTCAGCTTTTGAAGCAAGAATTGCAGCGCTTGAAGGTGGCACAGCGGCTATATCATTAGCTTCTGGCGCAGCTGCAATTACCGCAGCAATATTAAATGTTGCTGGGGCTGGCGATCATATTGTTGCTGCCTCAACGCTGTATGGTGGTACAATCGAGTTGTTTTCAGAAACATTGAAGAAGCTATCTATTGATACAACATTTGTAGATCCAGATGATCCAGAAAATTTTGAAAAGGCCATTCAAGATAATACAAAAGTTATTTTCTTTGAAAGCTTAGGAAATCCCAAAATAAATATTATTGATTTTGAAGCTGTTGCAGCCATTGCGAAAAAGCATGGTATTATTTCCATTGTAGATTCTACCTTTGCAACACCGTTTTTGACTCGTCCGTTGGCATACGGTATTGATGTAGTTGTTCATTCAGCGACTAAGTTTATTGGTGGACATGGGACAACATTGGGTGGCGTAGTGATTGAAAAAGGAGATTTCGATTACGAAGCCTCCGGGCGCTATCCTGATTTCACCACACCAACACCATCTTATAACGGTATTGTTTGGGCTGATTTGAAAGGTGGTGCATTTGTAACTAAAATTCGTGCAGAACATTTACGTGACACGGGTGCAACCTTATCACCACAATCAGCGTTTTATCTGTTACAAGGATTAGAGACACTATCTTTGCGTATTGAGCGCCACGTAGCAAACACACGTAAAATTGTTTCTTACTTGAATAATAATGATCAAGTAGCATGGGTCAGTTATCCAGAATTAGATGATTCGCCATATAAGCCACTCGCTGACAAATATTTTAAGAACGGTGTTGGATCGATTTTCACATTTGGCTTAAAGGCTGGCGAATCTGGTGCAGAAACATTGATTAATAACTTAGATATTTTCTCGTTATTGGCTAATGTTGGAGATGCTAAGTCTTTGATTATTCATCCGAAATCAACAACACACGCCCAATTAAATGATGATCAGCTGCAAGCAGCAGGTATTACACCAGATTTGATACGTATTTCGATTGGTATCGAAAATGTGGATGATTTAATTAACGCTTTAGATGAAGCATTAGCATATGTAAAATAGGTAATGTTTACTACTGTGGAAAGATTTAACAGCATTTAATGGCGATTATTGTTTTTATTCAGTCAGAGGCGTGTTAAAATGACACTATTCATGTATCTGAAAGCGAGAAAATATAAAAAGTAGTCATTGATACAGTACTGTGTCATCTAGATGCTCAAAAAATATTTGACGCATTTGTTATGAAAAATAAATAGTTTTACACGAAGAAAAGATGAGTAGTGATTGGTGCATTGATAGAGAGCCTGTATTTGGTGAAAACAGGTAATGGCATATCATGAAGATGGTCTTAGAGTTTCGTTTTAGTGAGCGTGGTATGATTTTTAAAATCAAAGCGACGTAAACTATGGCCGGGAAAGCCCGTTATAGCTGTTTTAGTTTTCTAATACTGTATTGGAAGGCTGAAGTTAAGGTGTGCATCAAAGCATACGAATAACGGGTGGTAACACGAGGAATCGTCCCGCAATCTGAATTTTTTCGGATCGCGGGATTTTTTTATACTTTAAGAGTAGAGAGTTTGCTAAGGTGAATTTAATTAGCAAGGAGAGAAGATTGTGCGCGTAAATAATCAAACAATTTATTATTTACACACTGATAAAATAACGACAGCAGTTTATTTAAATGGCAGTGGGGCCGTTGATGCGGTTATATGAATTCAATTTTCACTGACTTGGTAGTAAAAATTGAGAGGATATCTATGACTAGAATTACGGACATTTATAAAAAGAAATCAGCCCCAGTACTGTCTTTTGAACTATTTCCACCAAAAACAGAAGATGGATTACACGCATTGTATAAAACTTTACAAGAAGTGAATCCAAAAGAAACTGGCGTTGATTATATTAGTGTGACATATGGTGCTGGCGGTGGTAGTAATCATAAAAAAACCAAAGAAATTGCAGAATATATCGAAAGGCAGTGTGGTACAACAGCTTTACATAATCTGACTGGTATTAACCAAACACCAAATAGTTTAAAAGATACTCTTGAAAAGATAAGTAAGGTAGGCATTGAAAACGTATTTGCACTTCGTGGTGATACACCGACAAAGGATTACGTGAATGAATATTATCCATTTGCAAAAGATCTAATCAAAGAGATTAAAAACGACGGGCGGTTTGATATTGGTGCAGCAATTTATCCAGAGGGGCATGTTGATAATCTAATGACAGGAATCAGTGTGACTGGGGTTAAAGAAAAGGTAATTAGTGGTACAGAATTTCTAATTTCTCAACTATTTTTTGATAATGGCGTTTTCTATAACATGCAAGAGGCACTTAAAGAAAATTATATCAAGGTACCAGTATCTGCTGGTATTTTACCTATCATTAGCCGTGCGCAGGTTGAACGTATTACCTATATGACTGGTTCATCTTTGCCGGCACGTTTGGCGAAAATTGTTCATAAATATGAAAATCAACCAGAGGCCTTGCAACAGGCGGGAATTGAATATGCATTAGAGCAAATCCATGACTTGTTAGATCATGGGGTTGACGGTATTCATTTGTATGCGATGAACCAACCAAACGTTTTGGAGACAATGTTGCCCGAAATTAATAAGCACATTCGATCAAAAAAATTAACATTTTGATGCAATAAACGAAAGAAGAAGCTCATGAAAGTAACATGTCGAAAAGTCTATTACTTGCATACTAATAAAATTCTAACGGCTGTCTTTCTTACTGGTAGTGGTTCTGTTGATAGGTTTAAATGAAGTTATTTGTCAATTACCAGATTATTTAAAACGAGGAGAAAAATATGACAAATACAGTAAAATCATCAAATTTAGGTTACCCACGACTAGGCGAACACCGTGAATGGAAAAAACTACTTGAATCTTATTGGCAAGGTAAAATAGATGAAGTGCAGTTTAATGAAACTGCTAAAAAACTACGTTTAATTCATTTAAAAAAACAAATTGAATTTGGTTTGGATATTGTTCCTGTCGCAGACAATTCAAACTACGATCATGTATTAGATACGATAGCTGCTTTCAACTTAATTCCTACTCGATTTGGGAGTTATGATCGTCCTTTAACACTGGATGAATATTTTTCAGTAGCTCGTGGGAACAAGGATAACGTGGCTGCTGATATGACAAAGTGGTTTAATATTAATTATCATTACACGGTTCCTGAATTTGATAATACAACGCCACGTTTGTTAGACAACCGTTGGTTAAAGTATTGGCAGGAAGCTAAAGATGAATTAGATATCAATGGTAAGCCTGTCATTGTTGGTCCTGTAACATTAATCAAACTTGGTAAGTTGAATGGTGAATATGTATCTACGCCAGCAGATATTAATCAATTATTAGAACAAATTTTACCACTTTATGGACAAGTATTTAAGGAGTTGCAGGCAGCTGGTGCGACATGGATTCAACTAGACGAACCTACACTAGTCAAAGTAGCGGATGAAGCTGAAGTGGAACCATATCGTCGTGCCACGGAGTATCTGAATGAGGTGGCACCAAAATTAAACATTGAACTACAAACATATTTTGATTCCATTGATCCTTATCAAGCGGTGACTAAACTACCCGTACAAGCACTCGGGTTAGATTTTGTTCATGATCACGGTGAAAATTCCGATAATATTCGCAAATTTGGATTTCCAGCAGACAAAATATTGGCCGCAGGAATAATTGATGGGCATAACGTTTGGACAGCTAATTTGCAAGAAAAAGCTAATTTTGCTGAAGAATTACGCACGATAGCACCAAAACTATGGATACAGCCTTCCAATACGCTGCTTCATGTACCCATTACAAAAAAATATGAAACCAAAGCCAGTCCTGAGCTGTTTGGTGGCTTAGCATTTGCTGACGAAAAAGTACAAGAGTTAGTTGCTTTAACTAAAAAGTTGAATGGTGATGATGTGTCAGCAATATTTGAACAAAATGCTGCTGCTCTGGAGACATTAAATCGTTCACAAGCCCGGAATAATAAAGTAGTGCAAGAAGCCATACAACATTTATCACAGGAACAGTTCGAACGTCATTCAAAGTATGCCGAACGGTCTAAGAAGCAAGAGGACAGTTTGCATTTACCGTTGTTGCCAACAACTACAATTGGCTCGTTTCCACAATCAGCCGATGTACGTTCTAAGCGTGCAGCCTGGCGTAAGGGTGAATTGTCTGATGCGCAATACAATGATTTTATTGAATCAGAAACTAAGCGTTGGATACAACTACAAGAAGATATTGGTCTAGATGTTCTGGTCCATGGCGAATTTGAACGTACTGATATGGTGGAATACTTTGGGCAAAAATTAGCTGGATTTTTTGCTACACAAAATGGCTGGGTGCAATCTTATGGCTCACGTGGCGTTCGTCCACCAGTTATTTTTGGAGATGTTGATTATATTGAGCCTATTACTGTGAAAGAGTCAGCCTTTGCACAAGCACAAACTAATAAACCAGTGAAGGGGATGTTAACTGCGCCATTAACAATTATTAATTGGTCGTTTGTGCGTGATGATATCCCACGAACTACGGTTCAGAATCAGATTGCCCTATCGTTGCGTCAAGAAGTTATTAATTTGGAAAAGGCTGGTATTAAAATTATTCAAGTAGATGAACCAGCTCTACGTGAAGGGCTTCCATTGAAACAACGTAATTGGCAAAATTATCTGGACGAAGCTATTTATTCATTTAAAATCACTACAACTGGTGTGCGTGATGAGACGCAGATTCACACACATATGTGTTATTCAGATTTTGAGGACATTATTAGCACTATTTCCGGATTAGATGCTGATGTGATTTCCATTGAAACTTCGCGTTCACATGGCGAAATTATTTCAGCTTTTGAAGAGGCACAGTATGATAAGCAAATCGGGTTAGGTGTTTATGACATTCATTCGCCTCGTATTCCTTCAGTGGCAGAGATTGCGGACAATATCCGCCGTGGTCTAAAAGTTATTAATCATCATCAGTTCTGGGTTAATCCAGATTGTGGTTTAAAAACACGTAACGAAAAGCAAACACTTGAAGCATTGCAAAACCTGGAAGCTGCGCGAAAGCTAGTTTTTTCTGAAATAGCTAGTAACGGGTAGAATAAAAAAGATGACCGGAGAGGGTCATCTTTTTTAATGATTGAATTTTTGTATTTGAAAAAAATCAAGTAAGAAAGTCAAAATGGGTAATCCGATAATTAGTCCCCAAACACCAAAAAAGTGTTCCATGATAATTAAGTTTAATAAGATAATTAAAATAGGCATGTGTGTTTTTTGAGACATTAGATGGGGATGTAGGAAGTAAGACTCGAACAGATGTATTAAAGCAACAGCAACCACAATGACAATCACGGTATTCCAATTGCCAATGATGAAAGCAGTGATAGTCAAAGGAACCAATGAAATAACAACCCCAAATACAGGGATTAATCCCAATACAAAAATTAAAATCGTAAATCCTAATAAATAGGGGAAATGTAATGATAAGAGCACTAAGAACATCAGCGCTGTATTAATGGTACAAATGATGAGTTGGATTTCAAACAATTTACCCAAAATAATAATAAAACGATGGACGATGATATAGAACTCACCAAAAAATTTTTTGAATGGACTATGTAAAAAATTCATGCTCCATAAACGTAATTTTGGATAAGTCATACTAAATATAAAACTAAATAGTAAAGCTAACACTAATTGATAAATCACGTGGCCAATATGATTTAATTGCGATAAACTTTCAGAAATTAAGTCCTTACTGTTAAACATAGAAGTATATTCATGAATGTTTTTGTATACATCTTGCAACAGAGCATTGTCTTGCCAATTCCAACTCATGGATAAATTAATCATACTTTTCATTTGCTCAATTAGCGTAGTAGCACCGTGTTGAATGGCTAATGACACAACACTAATAAAAATAATATACACTAACGCAATTGATACAGCACGAGATATTTTCAAAAAATGAGTTAATGGCTTAGCAACACTCATTGCTAGGTAAGAAAATATAATTGTTAATAACAGTAAAGACATGAACTGTTTTAAAGCAATAATCAGAAGAATAATAATTAACAAAACACCATAGCGATAAGGTATTCTTTTCTGAATAGTTTCTAGTAGATTCATGTAACTTCCCCCAAGTAATTGTAGTATCTATTATATCTGAAATTAGGAGCAATGGTTGATGTTTGTAAGAATAAGCTGCTTTCTATAAATGTGTTTTAAATTAGTATAATTAGACTATTGACATTTTATACTCTTTGTGACATAATGATTCTATTAACTAAAAGGAAAAAATCTTATGAATAGTTTAAGTTCAACTAACTTCACACAAATCATTAAGATCAACGTCGTCATTATTATTTGACTTCGAGGTTGGTCTACTTTTTGATGCCAGCCTTGAAAAAAGGCTGGCGTGGAGTGGTTGGATTTTTTCAACATACTTTAAGAAGCGCTAGTTTATCTAGCGCTTCTTTTTTTCTTATAGTTTTACCATAATCGTATAAACAATTATGGTAGAGAGTGATTTTTATTGATAATATAGGAGGACAGGACTATGGATGCACCATTGTCTACAACAACGGCCAAAGAAGAGGCCAAAACAGTAAGTGATATGAAAGAACGACCACGTAAAGTAAGTGAAGTTGTCTTTGATGTTTCACAAGGAATTTCCAATGCCATCTTAGCCGTCCTTGGTATGGGACTACTAATGGCATCAATAGGAAATATATTTAACTACACACCGCTAATTCAGGCTGGATTAATGGGCCAAAAAATGTTGGCACCAGCGTTAGGTGTCGGTATTGCTATGATGATGCGTGCAAATATCCTGACAACAGGTGCTGCATTGATTGCCGCAACAGTTGGATCCAACGCTGTTTACTTTACATCGACGGTTGCGCCAGCAACACATACTGCCACTGGTTGGGTGGCTGATCAAGCTGCGGGTTCAATAGTGATGACATCTGGACAACCAATTTCTGCGGTGCTGGCAGCACTATTGGCCGTACTTGTTGGTAACTGGTTAACAGGTAAAACACCATTAGATATGATGTTAGTACCGTTGGGTGCCGTATTAGCAGGAACATTCTTTGGTTTAGCAACAGCATCTGTCACGACGCCATTTCTAAATTGGGTATCTGAAGAATTAGCTTCGACGATGAAGATTAATCCGTTCTTAGGAGCTTTCGTGGTTGCTGTTGTGTGGTTCTTATTCTTAATGACACCGGCCTCATCAGCGGCCTTAGCCATTGCAGTTATGTTAGATCCTTTATCAGGTGGTGCCGCATTAGTTGGTACAACGGCAGGATTTGTAATGTACACAGCAATGGGTTGGAAGCAAAATGATTTGGGTGCTAACCTAGCGCAAGTCATCGTTACACCCAAAGTGCAATTTCCCAATCTGTTAAAAAGTCCGTTATTGTTATTTGGACCAGCACTAATTGCAGGTGTATCAGCCATATTTGCTGTTGGTGTCTTCAATTTTAAGGTTCCTTATGCAATCGCCGGATTAGGTTTGAATGGCTTCATCGCCCCAATTGCTTTGGCAACGTCAGACCCACGTGGCCTTGTCCTAATGATCATCTTCGGAGTTGTTGTACCAACTGTTGCAGGACTAGTATTCTATTATGTTTTGAAAAAGCTTGGTAAAACCAAGAAGAACGATCTGCATCTGGATGTAGTATAAAAATAATTAAATTTCGAAAATGTACAATCAATGCAAATGTCATCGAGTCGTCATATAGACGGCTTTTTTTACTACACAAAATAGCGTAGAATATGTTGAGTAATAAATAATTGTATTGAGAGAAATGATATGTTTGAAAATGTTAAGCGAACATTGATTGGTAAACCGTTGAAGACACTTGATGAAGGTGGTCAATCGTTATCTAAAACCAAAGCATTGGCACTTTTATCATCCGATGCTTTGTCATCGGTAGCCTACGGTACTGAGTCAATTACAACTGCTTTATTGGCTGCAGGTGCAATGGCCTTATGGTTACAAGTTCCCATTGCATTGCTTGTTTTAGTATTATTATCTGCTATCGTCATGAGTTATCGGCAGATTATCCATGCTTACCCGTCAGGTGGTGGTGCTTATGCGGTAGCCAGTGAGAATTGGGGAGCAAAAGCAGGGCTAGTCGCTGGTGGATCGTTGCTTGTTGATTATATGTTGACTGTGGCCGTTTCCGCCTCAGCTGCTTCCGATGCAATCACGGCCGCATTTCCGGCTACGCTACCATTTACCGTGCCGTTGTCCATTATTATTGTTTTACTACTAACAGGTATGAATTTGCGTGGGTTACGCGAAAGTGCTAATTTTTTGATGATACCAGTTTATTTTTTCATTGTGGTGATAGTAGCTATGATTGCTTGGGGTGTTTTCCAAGCGTTGACAGGACAATTGCCATATCATGCAGCCGCAAAAATTGGTACGAGTTTTAGTGGTTTATCGTTAGTTTTATTCATGCGTGCCTTTTCAAGTGGATCATCTTCGTTGACAGGTGTTGAGGCAATTTCTAACGCTGTGCCTAACTTTAAGGAACCAAAAGAAAAGCATGCAGCCGCAACATTAGCAACAATGGCTGTTATTTTGGCAATTTTCTTTGGTGGTATTACATTTCTGAGTTACTGGTTAGGTATTACGCCAAATAGTAAGTCGACCGTAGTATCACAGATTGCTGCAATCACATTTGGTGGTTATCACGTCGGTTTTTATATGGTACAATTTGCAACAGCAATGATTTTAGCTGTTGCTGCCAATACCGGTTTTTCTGCCTTTCCGTTGCTTGCATTAAATTTAGCTCGCGATAAATATCTCCCGCATCTTTATATGGATAGGGGTGATCGGTTGGGCTATTCTAATGGTATTCTTTCTCTGGCCTTTGGTGCAATTGTGCTTATCATGATTTTTCATGGGTCAACAGATGCTTTGATTCCACTATACGCAGTTGGTGTCTTTGTACCGTTTACATTATCACAATCGGGTATGATTATTCACTGGTGGCGTACTAAACCACAAAATTGGTTAGTTAAGGCGTTTATTAATTTTATTGGTGCCTTTATTTCCGCCGTTTTAGTTATCACACTTTTTGCAACGAGAATTGAACATGTTTGGCCATACCTCTTCATTATGCCCATAATTTTGTTTATGTTCTTGAAAATTAAACATCATTATATGAGTATTGGTAAACAATTACGTTTACAATATCTAAAAAATGATAATGCTGAGCGTCACCATTACGACGGCGCAACAGTAATTGTTTTAGTTTCAAACATTACAAAAGTGACGATGGAGGCCATTGATTATGCACAATCTATTGGAGATTATGTGGTTGCTATGCACGTTAGTTTTGATGTTAATCCGAAAAAAGAGTTAAAAACATCCACGCAATTTAAATTAGATTTTCCTGATGTGCGTTATGTTGATATTCATTCTTCTTATCGCTCGATTGTTAAACCTTCTTTGAGTTTTGTAGATGCTGTGGTGAAGCAGGCAAAGAAGCGCAACCATTCTGTCACTGTGTTGATACCCCAATTTGTTCCCAAGCAACCTTGGCAAAATATCTTGCATAACCAAAATTCGTTGCGCTTGCGTGCAGCCTTTGCGGCCCGTGAGGATATTTCGGTATCAACATATTATTATCATTTATCAGAGTAAATTAAATACAACCCATCGGGTTGTGTACATATAGTAATTTGAAAGGAAAAATGCAGGTTCTATGCTAATCTGTGTGAGCTATAGTAATGTCACAGGACACAAAATTAATTTTATTTTTTATTTGGGTAGTCATTGCCATGTTGATTTCAACAGTAGGTCTAATTATGATTATGCGTTGGTACCATAGAGAAGTGACTAAGGTTAAAAAGCAACAAGCCGAAGAGCATGAAAAAATTAATAATCAGGACAAAAATATTTAAAAAGCAACAACTGGTCGGCCAGTTGTTGCTTTTTTATAGCTTTTAAAATGTCTCTGTTTCAATCAGATTTAGTTTCGTTTGCCAATCAATCGTTGAGTATTTTTTATTTAAGATTGTTGTTAAAACACGTTTAGCTAAATTACCGTTGCGTGTGAAAATTGGTCCATGAAAATAGGAACCGTAGACGTTACGGTAAATAACACCCTCAGTGTTGTCTATACCATTATTTCCATTACCGGAAACAACAGAACCTAATGCTCGTTCGTTCTTACCTAGGAAAGTACGCCCCTGATGATTTTCAAATCCATGGTAGGTTTCACCGGTTTCGTTGTTTTTGATTACAATGTTACCGGTCAATCGCTTGCCTTTTAGTGTTGTTAATTTTTCGTCATGCATATTGGTGGTGTAGTGATCCATTACACCAATACCATCGACTTTTGTTCCATCAGCCATGAGCATATATTTACCTAATAGTTGAAAACCACCACAGACGGCTAATAATGCACCATCATTTTCAATATACTCTCGAATAGGGTTCGCTTTGGATTTCAGATCATGGGCGACAATCGTCTCTTCATAATCTTGGCCACCACCAAATAAGACAAAATCATATGCGGTAGCATTAAATTCATCCCCAAGAGATACCAAATGGTAATCAACAGCAACACCGATTTGCTTAGCATAATAGGTTAAGGCAATGATATTGCCATAATCACCATAGGTGTTCATTAGGTTGCCATATAAATGCGCTATAGAAATATCGTAACCAGCCATTAGAAACCTCCTTTGATATAGCCCTTAGCACTTAATTGTTCGCGCAATTGTAACATTGCCGTATAAGTAGCAGCAATATAAACTTTTTGGGTTGGTAGAGATTTGATAGCTGTCACGACTTCTGAGAGATCTTCATGAACAGTTTGGTCTGTAAAACCAGCCATCTTCAAACGCACACGTAAGTCTTGATAACGTTCGCCACCAGTCGCTACGGCTTGTATTTTTGTATCATGTAATTTCTCAAATTCAGCATCCCAAATCCAACTGGTATCAATGCCATCAGCGTAATTTGCATTTAATAGTGCCAAAAGAGAGAATTCATCTTTTTCGGTGAGCATCATGTCGATGACTGAATTAGTACCGACAGGATTCTTAATCAATACGATAATTACATCTTTGCCATCAACATTAATGGCTTCTTGACGGCCAAAAATCTGCGCATTTGATTCAAATGCTTTTTTGATTTGTTCAGGAGCGACACCAAATTCACGCCCTACAGAAAAAGCTGCTAAAGCATTATAGATATTATATAAACCACCAATCTCAATACGCAAGGGTGTGTTGTCAATACTAAAAGTTGAATAGCGTGGTGTTAACTTATCTACACTGGTGATGCGATAAGTTAACTCAGGGCGTGAAAACTCGTCAGTTGTACTAAAATACTTACCCAAGTTAGCGTAAGTAATAAAATCATAGTGAAGTACGGAATTATCGGTTGGTGACAGGATACCATCCGTGTTAATTGGTGCAACATTAGGATTGTAATCTGTTGGTACAATATGATCAAAACCAAAATAACGACGTGTGTTGGTGAAATTACCACGCGTAAAGATAGGTGAATCACCATTGGCTAGAACAAGCGCTTCCGGTGCGTTCTTAATTCCAGAAACGATTTTTTCGTAAGTCGTGTAAATTTCCCCATAGCGATCCATCTGATCACGGAAAATATTGGTTAGTACAAACATTTTTGGTTGGATTGCTGCCGTTATTTTTTCAACATTGGCTTCATCAACTTCGAGCACGGCTAGTGGTTTTTTACCGTTAGGTGATTTTTTAATTTTTGTCGTCACTAAGGTTCCGGTAATACCTTGAATCATGTTTGACCCAGAAGGGTTAGTGATAACTTGATAGCCACCAGCTTGTAAAACACGAGTGATTAATGCAGTCGTGAGTGTTTTTCCGTTGGTTCCAGTGACAATAATCAAATCAAAATCTTGTTGAATTGTTTTTAAGATGTCAGGATCAATCGAAACAGCTAGTTTACCGGGTAAACTGGTTCCACCACGATGTAAAATATTTCGTAAAAACCAGTACGAAGTTTTTGCTGTGACGCGTGCAATTGAACTTTTAACTGTCATAATATCCCCACTTTCATGATTTTAATTTTACCATGAACAAGTGTGCGGTGGGGAATTTCATACAATGTTTGCATAGACATTTATAAAGTATCATTTTGAAGCATGTTTAACAGTAAGGAAACAACCAAACTAAAATATCCTTATGCAGTCATGTTAAAATGAAAACAACATAACAGTCAGAAAATCAACCATAATCTGCTGACGATAATCAATAATGTCGTATGAATTTACTTTGGAAAGGCGTCCCAATGAAGAAAATAGTCATTGCATCGAATAATTCAGCTAAAACACGGGAGATTCAACAAGTGTTTGCTGAGTCTGGTGTCCAGGTGGTCAATTATCGCTCAATAATCAGTGAAAAAAAGTTTCCAGAAGAAACGACTGATGATCAATTTGAAAATGCTTTAGCTAAGGCACGTTTTATTAAGCAATTTTTGCCAAAAGAATGGGTTTTAGCTGATGATACAGGTACGTATTTTGCCGCCTTTCCAGACAGGTTTGGATTAACTATTGCTCGTGAATTTAAAAGGTTGGGACTTAAATCTATTCAGGAAGAAGATGAATACTTATTGGAGTTGTATACATCCGATATGGACCGAGGTGCTTATTTAGAGGCTTTATTTGTCTTATTAACACCAGATGACCAAGTGAAACGTGCCATCGGGCGAGGTGGAACTAAGTTAGCTTTGGCCGAACGCGGTCAGTTTTCGGTAGGATTTGATACCTTGTTTGAAGCCGAAAATGGTCAGACTTTTGCAGAAATGCCAACTGACATTCGCGTATCTTATTCACATCGTGGGCGTGCTGCAAAAAACCTGTTGGCACAATTGCAACCTGCTGAATTAGCAAGTTTGGTTCATAAATAATTGGGAACTTCTAGAATTCAACAAATATTTAATCTTATTATAAGGTCCATTTGCTAGACTAAAAGTGAAGCTTAAGCTGCTTTTTTATGAAGGAAAATAGGATAGATGAAATCAAAAAAGAAAGTATCAAAATCAAGAAAGTATCCACGACGTAGATACTCGTGGATTGTTGCCGTACTGATTATTAGTGGTTTAGCCGGAATGTATACGATTAGAACAAACAGCATCAGCCTACCAGATAATATAAAAGTATTGCCACAAAAGGTGTTGAACGCAACACTATTGAGGCATACATCACAAACACACACAACAGTTAGTGGTGAACAGGTTGTTTTAAAGACAACTATCTTAGGGAAAACTTTTTTGATTTCAGATACAACTCAAAAGAAGTTAACAGGACTACAAACAATCGGTCAAAAAGAATATTACTTCTCACCTCAAACTGGTGAAATGGTGTATGGTTTGCAGAAAATTAATGACGATTATTATTATTTTGATAAAAATGGCGTGAATAATACTGCCATAGCATACGAAAAAATTGCGCCATCTATTCAAAGTGATAATAAAATCATTGAAGAGGTTATTTCAGGCGGTATGACATTAGTTGGGAAAAGCCCGTATGTCTATGGTGGTGGTCGTACTGATAGTTCTATAGCTAAAAACGAATTTGATTGTTCTTCCTTCATCGCTTGGTTTTACCGAAAGGCTGGTTTACCGTTAGTTGTGCAATCAGCAGCGTCAACAACTTCATTAGCACAAACTGGTACAGAGGTTGCATGGTCTAATATGCAACGTGGTGATGTGCTAGTGACACCAAATACCTATACTGAAGATCGTCTTCATGCCGTTATTTATCTTGGTAATGGTTTTATTTTGCATGATTCATCGCCCACTAATGGTGTAGCCATTAGCCGTTTAAATGAGTTAGTTAATTATAAAACGTCTAAAACATTGACATGGGGCGATTTGTTAAAGCCAGGAACAGTTCGTCGTGAAACAGGTGTATGATTTTTATCTATATAATATCTTTTTCGGTTCCAGTCACTTAATCGTGGCTTTTTTGTTATCGTAAATATTGCTATAATATTATTAGTATTGTCTATATTTTTGTTTAGACACATAATGTTGTTGATAAATATTATTATTTTTATGATATACACGGACTTTTTAAGTTAATCAAAAGGGGAATCGTGTTTTCGATAGCTCGTAAACACAGTAAGAAAATGGCACAATTATTCTTTGAGTATGGCGCAATGAGTTCCGGAAAGTCTATTGAAATTCTTAAGGTTGCGCATAATTATGAATCACAGGGACGTAAAGTGTTATTGATGACACCAATTATGGATACAAGAGCTGGCGCTGGTGTCGTTGCTAGTCGCATTGGTCTTTCTAGAGAGGCTGTGGCAGTCCAACCAGAAGACGATCTATACCAATTGATTGCGAGTATGAAAGATGATCATTTGGCAGTAGTTTTAATTGACGAAGCACAGTTTCTCGCTACTAAACAAGTGGATCAGCTAGCTTACGTGGTTGATCATTTGAACATTCCAGTAATGACTTTTGGGTTGAAGCAAGATGCCTTCAATCATTTATTCGAAGGATCAAAACGTTTAATAGAGTTGGCTGATAAGTTAGAAGAAATGAAAACCATTTGCTCATTTTGCGGTAAAAAAGCAACAACGCAATTGCGTATTGTTGATGGACAGCCACAACGGGAAGGTGCGCAAGTTTTTATTGGCGGGGATGAAGCTTATATTCCTACATGCCGTCATCATTGGTTTAATCCTGATTTCGATAAAATAGCTGAGATGTTTCCAGTTAAATAATTCAATTCATCAAGTAATCTTTGGTCTAAATACCACTAAAAACAATTATTGGAGAGTAAAATGGATCCTATATTTCAATCACTACAAACCGTTATAGATCACTATGATGAGCTCAATGAACAGTTGGCTGATCCGGAAGTCATGAATAGTGGTCAACAGTATATGAAGCTGTCAAAAGAAGCAGGCGAAATACGTCAAACAGTTGAAGTTTACACCCGCTACAAACAAGTTATTCAAGATATTCAGGATGCAGAGGAGCTGTTGGGCGATGCTGAAATGGCACCTTTGGCTAAGGAAGACCTTAACGCCTTAAAACCTGAAAAAGAACAACTAGAAGAACAGTTAAAAATATTGATGCTACCTAAGGATCCAAATGATGATAAAAACATTATTATGGAAATACGTGGCGCAGCTGGTGGAGATGAGTCATCATTGTTTGCTGCGGATTTGTTGGATATGTATCGACGTTATGCAGAACGTCAAAATTGGTCTTTGAGCATTATTGATGAAAGCACCACTGAGGTGGGCGGTTACAAAGAAGTGGCAGTCATGATTACTGGTGACAATGTTTATTCTAAGCTCAAATTCGAATCTGGTGCTCATCGTGTACAGCGCGTGCCAGCCACCGAAACGCAAGGTCGTGTCCATACATCAACAGCTACAGTTGGTGTTATGCCAGAGTTTGAAGAAATTGACTTTGAATTGAATGAATCAGATTTGGAAGAAGAATTTTTCCGTTCAGGTGGTGCGGGCGGACAGAACGTCAATAAGGTGTCAACAGCGGTTCGTTTAATTCACAAGCCAACTGGTATTATGGTTAAAATGCAAGAAGAGCGAACGCAAATTAAAAACCGTGATAAAGCACGTAAGCTGTTAGCCAGTCGTGTTTATGATTTTTATGCACAACAAAATGAATCTGAGTATGCAGCACAACGTAAATCAGCAGTTGGAACTGGTGATCGTTCGGAACGAATCAGAACCTACAATTATCCGCAAAATCGTGTAACAGATCACCGTATTGGTTTAACACTTAATAAGCTGGACCGTATTATGAACGGAGAACTTAGCGAAGTAATCGATGCGTTGGTTATTGCTGATCAAACAGCAAAGTTGGCGGAACTAAACAAATGACGGGTAAGCATTTTGAGACGCCAGATCAGTTTAAAAAATCTCAATCAGATTCAAAAGTACTGTCGAATAAATTAAATACACCAAAGCGGTTTGAATGGGACGACATCAAAAAACCAGTTAACCCAGCCACAGTGAAAATTTCATTACTTGAGGCCAAAAAATGGGCCCTTGCAGAGCTAATTAGTGTTGGTATGTCAGCAGACGAGGCTAAGGATAATATTGATTTTCTTCTTAGTGGGGCACTGAATGTAAATTATGGTATGCTACGCGCAAATATGTCACGACAAATGCCGGCGGCTTTGACCGCACTTTGGCCTAGTTGGGTAGCAGAATTAGTTAAAAATAGGCCACCACAATATATTTTAGGTCATGCACCATTTTATGGACGCGAATTTATGGTAGATGAACGTGTATTGATTCCACGGCCAGAAACCGAACAACTGGTTGAATGGATTTTGAAAGATGCTGGTCGTGCTAAACATCCAGTTTCTGTATTAGATATTGGGACTGGTAGTGGAGCCATTATCGAAACATTAATGCTTGAGAATGACCGGGTGAAAGGATTTGCGGCAGATATTTCTCAGGATGCTTTAACGATAGCTGAAATGAATGCGCAACGTTTTAATTTATCACATTTACATTTCGTTGAAAGTGATGTGTTTAGCGCATTGAATGGATTGAAATTTGACCTTATTGTTAGTAATCCACCATATATTTCTAATAGTGATAAAGATGAGATGGATGATAGTGTGTTAACCTTCGAACCACACACGGCTTTATTTGCTGAAAATGATGGTTTAGCAATTTACGAAACGATTGCGCGTGGATTAGATGCACATTTAACTGAACATGGCCGTGCGTATTTTGAAATAGGTTATAAGCAAGGGAAGGCAGTAAAGCAATTACTACAGGCAGCATTGCCCAAAGCTAAGATAACTTTGCGACAAGATTTTTCCGGTCTTGATCGCATGATTCGAGTAGAAAAATGAAAACAAAACTTTTTGAAACCACTAAAAATGATATTGAAGAAGCTAGTCAACTGATCCAACACGGCGAATTAGTTGCTTTTCCAACAGAAACAGTTTACGGACTGGGAGCTGATGCAACGAATGAATCAGCAGTTAAAAAAGTGTTTGTCGCTAAAGGACGACCTGCAGATAATCCTTTGATTATGACCGTAGCAGACGCGACACAATTGGATGAATTTGTAACTATTTCTGTTCAAGCTAGGCGATTGATGGACCATTTTTGGCCAGGTTCATTAACTATTATCCTACCTATCAAACCAGGGAAGGTATCTATGCTGGTGACTGGTGGATTACAAACAGTCGCCTTTCGCTTACCTGCTAACGACGCGACACGTAGACTAATTCGCGCTGCTGGTGTACCGATTGTTGGGCCAAGTGCAAATACATCAGGAAAGCCATCTCCGACAACAGCACAGCATGTGTGGCATGATATGCAAAATAAAATTGCCGGTATTGTTGATGATGGGCCAACGCAAGTAGGTGTTGAGTCGACAGTTATCGATATGTCGACAACGACACCGATTATTTTACGACCAGGCGCAGTGATTCAACCACAGCTTGAAGAAATCTTACAAATGAAGGTCATTGATGCAACTAGTACAGAATCTGTTGCGAGCAATGTAACACCCAAGGCACCGGGCATGAAATATCGTCACTATGCGCCAGATAAAAATGTTGTGATGTTTGACGAATTAGATGCCTTAGACTTGAAGCAAGTACTTAGTTTAAATGATGTTGTAATGGCTCAAGATGATATGATTGAAAAAATGGCATTAACGAATCGTCAAGCGTGGTCATTAGGAAGCACTTTAGAGACTGCTACTGAACAATTATTTGCTGGATTACGTTTCTATGATGATGATCGTCAGATAAACACGATTTATGTTCAAAAGATGGCACCGGTTGGTATTGGTAAAGCCTTTAATAACCGTTTAGGCAAAGCAGCTGGGAATCAGGAATTTCAAAACTAAAAATAGTGGGAACTAAATCTGTTAACAGGTATAGTTCTTTTTTTTGTTTTTAATTAAGACAGTTTTCTAAATAATGATTAATGATGACACATTTCTTCAAATGAAATGATAAAATAATGATTAAATAAAAATATTCTAATAGGAGCTATGTATGACGACACAACATGATTTATTTGATTCAGTTAAAGAGCAGACTATTTTGACACAAATAGCTGCACTTTCAGGTTGGGATGCTTTGACTGGAATGCCAAAGGATGCAGGACATTTTCGAGCAGAGATGGACGCTTATCTGGCCGAAAAGCTATTTCAAGTTTCAACAGGAACCGCTCGAAAAAACATATTAGAAGATTTAGAAGCTGATGATTCATCATTAGATGATCTGGGTCATATTGTCCTTCAAAAGGCACGTAGAGATTTTGATATGACAGGTAATATTCCTGAACAAGATTTTATCGCTTTTCAGAAAACACTTTCGGAAGCGCAAGATTTTTGGGCAAGAGCGCGTGAGGCTAACGATTACAAAGTGTATCAGCCATATTTGGAACGAATTATTAGCTATTTGAAGCAGTTCATTCCACTATGGCAAAAAAATGAAAAAACACCATACGATGTTTTATTAAATCAATATGAACCGGGACTGACTGTCGAAAAATTGGATGCAGTATTCGATCAAGTTAAGCATGGCATCACAACATTACGTCACAAATTGTCAGCTAGTGATTCGATGCCCAGTGATGAATTTCTAAGTCGTAAGGTTACTAAGTTACAGCAAAGTAAATATGCTATGGCGGCTGCACAAAGATTGGGTTATAACATAGATAAAGGTCGGCTAGATGATACGATTCACCCATTTATGGAAGCTTTAAATCGTGATGATGCTCGTATCACCACACGTTGGGATGAAAATAATTTTCAAATGGCAGTTCTAGGTATTCTCCACGAGGCAGGTCATGGACTTTTTGAACAAAATGTTGATTCTAAGTACGATGACGTAAGTTCCGTTTTGCCGATTAGTATGAGTATTCACGAATCACAGTCATTGTTTAATGAAGTGATGATTGGAAGATCAAAAGAATTCTGGGCAGTCGAATATCCAAAGTTACAAGCAGCTGTGGCACCGACATTTGATGACATTGACTTCGATCAATTTTATCAAGCATGGTTAAAAACTGAAGCCACACTGATTCGTACGGAAGCGGATCCGTTAACTTATCCTCTGCACATCATTATTCGTTATGAAATTGAAAAGGCAATTTTTAACGATAATGTTGATATAAGTGATCTGCCAGCCCTATGGAATAAGAAATATAAAGAGTATCTTGGTTTAGAAGTACCAGATGATTTGACTGGTATATTACAGGACATTCACTGGGCAGGTGGATCGTTTGGATACTTCCCAAGTTACGCACTTGGTCATTTATATGCAGCTCAATTTAGAGCAACCATGACAAAAACCTTAGATTTTAAAGCTATCTTTGAATCGGGAGATTATTCACCAATTTTTGAATGGCGTAAGGAGCATATTTGGCGATATGGTGGCGCTGTAGACCCTAATAAAGTATTGGAAGATGCGACAGGAGAACCGTTAAACCCACAGTACTGGTTAGACTTTGTTAATAGTTTGTATGAAAATTTTGATTAAGAAAAGCGTTGAACAGATGATGTTTAACGCTTTTTATTGTGTACATCAGTTGTTTCAAGTACGGACGGTCTATTTTTCAGAAAAGGGCACAAAAAACAAATGTAAACGTTTTCATCAAGAAAGCCGTTAAATAGGCGTTTTTTGCTTTAGTGCTTGATATAACAGTCGTTTGTGCAATATTTTACTTGATATTTTGTAAGCGCTTTGATAAACTATATTCAGAAGCTGATTAACAGCACAAAGGAGAATTTTAAACATGGCACAATCAAAAGACTTTCATATTATCGCAGAAACAGGTATTCACGCACGTCCAGCAACTTTGTTAGTACAAGCAGCTTCAAAGTTCGCTTCAGATGTTACTTTGTCATATCAAGGTAAGGATGTTAACTTGAAGTCAATCATGGGTGTAATGTCATTGGGTGTTGGTCAAGGCGCCGATGTTACTATCAAGACTGAGGGTGCTGATGAAGAAGCAGCTATGACAACAATTGCTGAAGCAATGGCTACAGAAGGACTAGCAGAATAAAATGACGAAAAACTTCAAAGGAATCGCGGCAAGTAACGGCGTAGCAATTGCTAAAGCCTACTTGTTAGTTGATCCAGATTTGTCTTTTGAGAAGACAACAATAACAAATGTGGCGGCTGAACAAGCACGTGTCGACGATGCTTTGAAGGCTTCTAGTGATGATGTTAAATTGATAAAGGCAAAGGCAACCGAAAGTTTAGGTGCTGCAGAGGCTGAAGTATTCGAAGCACACCTAATGGTTTTGGCTGATCCAGAAATGTCTGGTGCAATTCAACAGAAAATAGAAGATGACAAAGTTAACGCTGAACAAGCTGTTAAAGAAGTCACAGACATGTATATCAGTATGTTTGATGCGATGACGGATAATGAATATATGCAAGAACGTGCTGCAGATATTCGTGACGTAACGAAGCGCATTTTGTCTCACTTATTGAATATTTCTTTGCCTAATCCAGCATTGATTGATGAAGAAGTAATTCTTGTATCAAAGGATTTAACGCCTTCTGATACGGCGCAACTTGATCGTCAGTTCGTAAAGGGTATTTTAACTGATCTTGGTGGTCGGACGGCTCATGCCTCAATTATGGCACGGACCTTGGAAATTCCAGCAGTAGTTGGTTCTGAACAAGCAACAGCTGAAGTTTCTAGTGGCGACTTGGTTATCGTTGATGGTTTAACAGGTGATGTAATTATTAATCCTGATGCTGACACACTTGCTGCTTATCAAAAAAAGGCATCTGATTATTCTGCACAACGTGCAGAGTGGGCTAAGTTGAAGGATGAAAAGTCAGTATCTGCTGATGGTAAAGAATTTATCGTTGGCGCTAATATTGGTGCACCAAAAGATATGCAAGCAGTTTTAGACAATGGTTCTGAAGGTGTTGGTTTGTATCGAACAGAATTCTTGTACATGGAGTCTGATCATTTACCAACTGAAGATGAACAGTTTGAAGCTTACAGAGCTGTTGTTGAACAAATGGGTGACAAGCCCGTTACAGTTCGTACGATGGACATTGGTGGCGACAAGCATCTTGATTATTGGAAATTACCTGAAGAAGAAAATCCATTCTTAGGTTACCGTGCTATTCGTATTTCATTGGATCAGACTGATATTTTTCGCACACAATTACGTGCATTAATACGGGCGTCTGCGTTTGGCAACTTATGGATTATGTTCCCAATGATTGCAACACTAAGCGAGTTCCGTGCTGCTAAAAAGATTTACCTTGAAGAACGTGAAAAGCTTGAAAAAGCGGGCGTGGCTATGGGTAAGATTAAGTTGGGCATTATGATAGAAATTCCAGCTGCAGCAATTTTAGCCGATAAATTTGCCAAAGAAGTTGACTTCTTCTCCATTGGTACGAATGATTTGATTGCTTATACAATGGCTGCGGATCGTGGCAATGATCGTGTGGCGTATTTGTATCAGCCATATAATCCTTCTATTTTACGATTAATTAATACTGTAATTTCAGCTGCGCACAAAGAAGGCAAGTTTGTCGCAATGTGTGGTGAGATGGCAGGTGATCCCGTAGCGGTACCACTATTGGTGGGTATGGGATTAGATGAATTTTCAATGAGTGCGCCATCAGTTTTGCAAACTCGTTCCTTGATGAAAAAGCTCAATACAGTTGATATGAAAGTATTGGCTGAAAAGGCATTAGACGTTGAAACAAATGACGAAGTAATTGCGTTAGTTAAGGAAGCAACAAAGTAATAGTATAAAAAGCGCCGTTGGCGCTTTTTTGTGTGTATATAATCATTTTTACAACTACTAAATAAATATAACAATTCTCATTCAAGTTTTATTATTTGTGATAAAATTAAACTTATGAAGATTTTAGCATTTGATACAAGTAACCAACCACTAACAGTGAGTTTGGCAGAAAATAATAGCGTAAAAAACGTTTTTACTACTAATGTCGCACGGAATCATTCGATTCAGTTGCTGCCAGCTATTCGAGATATCGTAGCCTCTGAAAACTGGGCACTGCAAGATATCGATCGTATTGTTGTGGCCCAAGGCCCAGGATCGTTTACGGGATTAAGAATTGGTGTCACAGTAGCAAAAATGTTAGCCGATACTTTGGGTGCCGAATTATGTGGTGTCTCCAGCTTAGCAATTTTAGCAGAACAAGTTAAAACTGACGGACTAGTAGTACCATTATTCAATGCCCGTAATAGAAATGTTTTTGCTGGTGTATATCAAAATGGTCAGAGTATATTTACTGAATCCCATCAGCCAATCACAAATTTATTTACTTTTTTGGAAACAAGGGACGAATCAGTTACTTTTTTGGGAGATACGTCGGAATTTAGTGATGAAATGCACGAAATTTTTGGTGAACGCGCAAAAATCTTGTTGCCAGAAGAGAGTTTACCAGATGGAGTGGGTATTGTAGCACTCGGGTTGCAAAAAACACCTACAAAGAATATTCAAGATTTTAATCCAAATTATCTACGCAAAACACAAGCAGAGCTCAACTGGATTGCTGCTCATCCTGGTGAGGATAAACCAGAAAACTATGTTTTTGAAGTTTAGAAAATCAAAGCATTTATTAAATAGTTTGCCAAAATATACCGAAAAAGTTATTGACGTGCAAGGAATCACATTTTTATTAAGGCGAGCTACGATGTCAGATATCGATATGCTAATAAAAATTGAGGAAGCAGTTTATAATGGTTCAGCACCGTGGCTTTTACGTGATTTTGTGAGTGAACTGTCACGACCTCATGTTCGATTATATTTAGTCATTGAACGACGTGGACAAATTGTTGGTTTTGCTGGTGCTGCTTTACGTACTGACATTCATGATATGCATATTACCAACATAGCTGTATTACCAGTGTGGCAAAATAGCGGCTTAGGTACGATACTCATGCAAGAACTAAAATCGTTTACAAAAAAAACAGGTGTGTTATCAATGACTTTGGAGGCTAGAGTGTCTAACCAGGGCGCGTTGGCATTATATGAGCGACTAGGCTATAAGCGAACAGGTATTAAGAAAGGATATTACCTCGATAATCGTGAAGATGCGGTATCGATGGCACTACACTTTGATGATTCGACGAGCAACAACTGAAGATATTGACCTGATATGGCATATAGCCGATGCTGCTTTTGGATCATCCCCTTGGCCTAAAAGTGTTTTTGAACATGATTTAGCTAGTCCCAGGACAACTTATTTCATCGGGGATGGCGGTTTTGTTGGTGTTACAACAATACTTGATGAAGCTGAAATTGTTAGTGTTGCAGTGCATCCTGACTATCAAAAAAAAGGTGTAGCACAGAATATTTTTAAACACATTTTTAATATGAAACACGTTACGCGATTTTTGCTTGAAGTATCAGCTCAAAATGGTGCCGCTCAAGCACTATATAGAAAGCTAGGATTTACGGAGTATTATCGTCGCGAAAAGTATTATAGAAATGGTGATGATGCAATTATGATGGAGAAAAAAATTGACTAAAATAATTTCCTTTGAATCAAGTGCGGATGAAACAAGCGTCGCTATTGTTGAAGATGGTCACATTGTTCTAAGCAACAGTGTAGCTACCCAAATCAATTCACATCAACGCTTTGGCGGCATTGTGCCTGAAGTAGCCAGCAGACATCATATTGAATGGATTACCCGAGTACTAGATGATGCTTTAAATACGGCTCATGTGGATCCAAAAGCGCTTGATGCGGTTGCCGTAACATATGGACCGGGACTAGTCGGTTCTTTATTAGTTGGTTTAATGGGGGCGAAAACATTTGCTCTGGCGCATGGTTTGCCGGTCATTCCAGTTAACCATTTAGCAGGTCATATTGCGGCAGCAAATTTTAACAAGCCGATTAAGTATCCAGCGATGGCATTAATGGTCTCTGGTGGGCATACTGAATTAGTATTGATGCGTGAAGAAAACCAATTTGAAGTCATTGGTGAAACACGTGATGATGCAGCTGGAGAAAGCTTTGATAAAGTTGGGCGTCTATTAAATTTGCCGTATCCTGCTGGGAAAACAATTGATGAAATGGCTCATAAAGGTCAACCAACCATTAAATTTCCAACTGCCATGGCACATGAAGATAACTATGATTTTAGTTTTTCTGGTTTGAAGAGTGCAGTAATTAATTATGTGCATCACGCCAACCAAAAAGAAGAGACAATCAACCAAGATGATTTGGCGACAAGCTTTCAAAATGCTGTTGTGGATGCGTTAATTGGTCGAACGAAACGAGCGCTAGAAAACTTTCCCGTTAAAAGCTTTGTATTAGCCGGCGGTGTTGCCGCAAACTCTCAATTACGTGAAGAATTGACCATACTATTGAACGATTTTCCAAAAACAGAATTTATACCTGTTCCAATTCAGTATACAGGGGATAATGCGGCAATGATTGGTGCTGCTGGTTATTGGAACTACAAGAAAAATATTTTTGCTGATTTAGATTTAAATACGGATCCGGGATTAGATTTTGAATTGTTACAATCCTGATATCATTGTGAAAACATCACTATCTTTTGCTAAAACCTTTTTATATATGGTATACTAGTTATGCAAAAGTTCACAAGTTTAATTAATGGAGATAATTATGACCCAACAACCTAAAATACCGCGTGCAACTGCTAAGCGGCTACCTATATATTTTCGTTATCTAACATTTTTACATGATGCTGGCAAGGAACGAATATCTTCATCAGAATTGAGTGAAGCTATTAAGTTCGATGCAGCAACTATCCGTCGAGATTTTTCATATTTTGGTGCGCTAGGTAAGCGTGGCTATGGTTATGATGTTAAGGCGCTTTTAGATTTTTTCGCCAATGTATTGGACCAAGACAGCTTGATTAATGTGGCATTAATTGGTGCTGGTAATCTTGGACAAGCTTTGTTAAACTTCAACTTCCATCAATCATCAAATATGCGTATTGCAGCAGCATTTGATGCAGACGAAAAGCGCACAGGCACAATTTTGTCAGGTGTACCAATTTATTCAATGGAAGAGTTACAAGAGCAAATAACAGCACAACGTATCAATATTGCTATTTTGACGGTTCCACAAGGTGTCGCACAAGAAATTACCAATCAGTTAGTTGAAACGGGTGTCAAAGGTATTTTGAACTTTACACCAGTACGTGTGACTGTTCCAACAGGTGTTCGTGTGCAAAACGTCGACTTAACAAATGAATTACAGACGTTGGTTTATTTCATCGAAAACTACGGTTCGATTACGACAGGATTATAATTTCACATGACTATTTTAAATTTAGATGATTCCAAAAAAGTAACTGATTATCAGCAATTCGTTCGTGAAAATCCTCGTGGGCAAGTGACACAAGATCCATTGTGGGGAGAGCTGAAATCTAACTGGGGACACATTTATGTTTACCATGAAACTGACGGAAAAATTGATGCCGCCATGTCTGTTTTGACCGTCGAAGCAGTACCTGGGAAGCTATTAGCATACGTTGGCCGAGGGCCAGTAGCAGATATTGGGGATATTGATTTGATGAAGTCAATGATTGATGAAGCATTGGCAGCTTTACCAGATAATGTATTTTTAGTACGTATGGATCCTGAGGTGCCATATTCTGATGCGTTAAACCAAAAGTATATTGATGCTGGATTTAAAACAAGAAATAAACAAGTTAAGCAAATGCATGGCAATATTCAACCACGTAAGAATATTGTTTTGTACTATGATGGGCGCGGTGAAGGAGCTAAGCCCATTACAAATGAAGAGGAATTAATGCTTCATTTTAAGCCAAAAACCAGAAATGGCATTCGGCGTGCTTTTCGTGATGGGGTCACTGTGACAAGTGGTGACAGCGAAGAAGACATTCGCGCAATGTTTGATACATATGTGTCGATGGCGAAGAACCATGGCATTACCCATCGACCAATCGACTATTTTTTACGCATGCAAAAATTATGGGCGGGTACGGGATTATTTCGTGTTTATCTAGCGCATTACGAAGGTCAAGTCATTGCCAGTGGCCTTGGATTCTCTTATGGCGATGAAATTTGGTACATGTACGCTGGTTCATATCGTGAATTTGGAAAGCATAATGGTCCTGCTGCTATCCAATACGAAATGCTGAAATGGGGCCTTGAACTAGGCAAAGTTGAATACGATTTTGGTGGTGTTGGTGAATTTGATGATTCAGATGGGTTGTACATATTCAAGCATGCATTTGCTTACCATGATCCTAATGCTGAGTATATTGGCGAATTAGATTGGGTAATTGATGAATCTGGTTATCAAGAATATCTTAAACAATTTAAATGAAATTAGCGCTTAACAGCGCTTTTTTGGTACAATTGAAAGATAGTATTTACGAGTAGGAGACAAGTAATGTCAATTAAATTAATTGCGTCGGACATGGATGGTACGTTTTTAACAGCAAATGATGTATATAGTCAAGATCGATTTGAGCGTGTTTTATCAGTCATGAAGGCACGCGATATGCGCTTTGTTGCAGCTTCAGGGCGCCAAGTTAAAAATCTACAACAATTGTTTGCCCCAACAATTAATAATGGCTTTGAAATAGATTTTGTTGGTTCCAATGGTGCAGTTGTATCGACATTTGAACAACAGCTGTATTCGGTACATTTGTCAGCTAATCAATTAGCAAAAGTCATTGACTGGAATGCTAAAAATCCGGAGTCAGCGGAAAACATCATCATCATGACAGGTGACAAAGGAACATATGTGTCTAATCACGCTACTGGTCAAGTTGCAGAAATGGTTTTTCAATTTTATCCCAATGTTAAGCAAGTCGAAAAGTTAATGCAAGTTGACGATCGCATTTTGGGTATTACTTTTGTGTGGCCAAATAATGAAGTGCATCAGCATGTGTCAGCGCTGAGAAATATTTTTGGCAATGAATTACATGCAACTGGGTCCGGATTCGGATCTGTTGATGTTTTAGGAAAAGGTGTTGATAAAGCAACTGGACTACAAGTTTTGCAAGATTACTATAATGTTTTAGATAGTGAAGTAATGGTGTTTGGCGATAATGGCAATGATTTAGAAATGCTGACTAAATATGAAAATGGGTTCGTGATGCCTAATGCGGAGCCATTTATGCAACAAAGAGTTACTAAAAAAGCCGTCGATGTGAATACAAACGATGGCGTTTTGAAGACAATTGAGCAATATTTAGGTATTTAAAAAAGCGGCTTACGTCGCTTTTTTTGGTGACCAGAATCGGTTAATCATGATGGCTATAACTACACCGATGAAAGTATCAATGATACGATCAATGACATAAACTATAGTTGCACCGGCTGGAATATTTAATGAAATCATTAATAAGGCAGCCATTGCTCCAATAACACCACTATTGTAGTTGAAGCCATCTAATAAAACAATCACAACAATGACGAGTAACGGTAAAAGAATCATGGAAACCCAGGCAGCTTGGTGTGCTTGTTGATGAACGATAAAATAAAATAGTGCAAAAGCACCACCAACTGTGTTAGAAATCAACCGTACTTTGGCAAAGTTGAGCGTTTTATCCCAACTTTCTCGCAGTGCAAAAACCGCTGCCAAACAGGCAACAAAAGGCGGCCGATTAAAAAAATAAAATGATGTAATGATGAGCATAACGGCTAAAGCAGTCTTTAACGTACGTAATCCTAATCGAAACTTCCCGAATTGCATAAATTTCTCCAATTAATATTTTATTATTTTATCATAATTTTATGGTACTATCTAGTTATGAATATTATTTGGTTTCATGAAAGGATTGTACTATGTCTAACCCGACTTTAGATGTGCTTAATCAACATATGTCCATACGTTCTTTTACAGATGAAATAGTTTCTGATCAACAAGTTTCAGAAATTATTCATGCTGCAACTGCTGGGCCTAATATGAATAATTATCAACCAGTAACCTTTATAGAAATCACATCACAAGATATAAAAGCCGATATTACTACTAAGGTAGGTATGAAATATATTGAAACTGCGGCAAGATATTTTGTTATAACAGTTGATTATAATAAAGACTTAATAGGATTAAACGATGAGCAGCGTCGTCAGGCAGAAGAGAATATACAAAGTTATGCGTTACTTGAAGGTGGCATCGTGAGTGCAGGAATTGCCCTCGGGCGTGCTCAAGTTGCGGCTGAATCGTTGGGGTTGGGTAGTGTAACTATGGCCGGCGCATTAGGAGCCTTTGAAATTTACGAAGAGCATCTCAATTTGCCACGTTATGTGAAAGCGGTGATGGGCTTTTCAATTGGTCACCCGGCGGATAATCCGGGTATTAAGCCAAAACTTGATGAAAATGGTTTTTTGATGAAAGATCGCTATAATCAAGCACAGCTAGAAGAGGCAGTTACCGTGTATAATGAAGTGATGGTTGAATATTATGCAAATCGAGGCATTGAACGTTCTTGGACAGAAAATAATGCTCGAATGTTGACTCGTAACCAAAAAACAACGCCACTATTGACGCAGTATGCTAAAGATAAAGGATTTAACTTAAAATAAAATTTTTTTGAAGAAAAATGAAAGCGATTACATTATGACGATATTACATTTACAAGCAGAGTTGCATGAAAAGATGTGGGGCGGAAGTGCTCTAAAAACCTTTGGTTATAAAATACCGAATAATCATACTGGAGAGGCTTGGATAGTTGCTGCCCATAACAATGGACAGTCTACTATAATTAACGGGCAATTAGCGGGTCAGGGATTAAAGCAAGTTTGGCAAAATCATCCGGAGTTGTTTGGTGGTCATGGACATGACGAAGCATTTCCACTATTAGTAAAAATTTTGGATGCCCATGAAAATTTGTCGATTCAGGTTCATCCGAATGATGAGCAGTCTCATGAAAAGTTTGGTAAAACAGAGAGTTGGTATATTTTAGATGCAAAGCCAGGTTCTAAAATATATTATGGTCATCATGCGAAAACACAAGATGAACTAAAAAAGATGGTTGATCAAAAAGATTGGCACAAGTTATTACGTACGATTCCAGTACAAAAAGGTGATTTCTTTTATGTCGCTTCTGGTACGTTTCACGCATTAGGGGCTGGCATTATTGCTTTGGAGATACAACAGAGTTCTGACACAACTTATCGATTTTACGATTTTGATCGAATCGATGCCGGTACTAAAGAAAAGCGTCCGCTTCAAATTGAAGAAGCTTTAGCGGTTACTACCGTACCTCATGTAGATCCTATTTTAATTCAAGATACGACGATTATTGACCAAACAGTTATTGAACGTTTGGTTGTAGCAACCAAATTTACCATAGATAAGTTGTTGGTTCGTGGTCCGTCGTTGTTTAAAAAAACGCACGATTATGAATTGTTTACAGTCATTGAAGGGTCAGGTTTTATTGATGCCGATCCAATCAAAAAAGGGAATAGTTTTATAGTATTGAGTGATGCAAAAAAGTATCGATTAGATGGCGATATGACAATCATACGCAGTTTTGTCACACCTGAAACAACAAACATGGACATGCTTGTAAGGTGAGTTTAGAAAACGTTGCCAGGTGTTAAGCAGAAGTTTCATTTGTTTTCATTAATAATTTATCTTTTTGAAAACTTTTTTATGAAAGGAAAATACAAAGTGTGTAAGAAAAAGTGAAAACTTGTACTTTTTTGTAAACTAGGATTATAATTAATTATGTAAACGGTAACAAAAAACTCAAGTGAAAGCGTTTACAAAAATGTGTTGTTCCGTTATAATCATATAGTAAGTATTTTAATGAGAAGGAGATAACCGGATGGTTAATCTAATTATTGCCAGTCATGGAGACTTTGCTAAAGGCATATTGATGTCAGGCTCAATGATTTTCGGTGAGCAAGAAAATGTTGAAGTTGTGACATTTTTGCCTAATGAAGGTCCAGATGATTTAGATAAACATTACCAGGAGGCATTGGCGAGGTTTAGTAATGATGACCAAATCCTATTTTTGGTTGACTTGTGGGGAGGCTCACCATTTAACCGCGCTAGTTTAATTCAAAAGCAAAATCCAGAAAAGATGGCTATCGTTGCAGGACTGAATTTGCCAATGCTGATTGAAGCTTATGCTGGCCGCTTGAGCCACGATACAGCTGCTGGATTAGCTACATATTTAGTTCCCGTTGCTAAAGATGGTGTGAAATCAGTTCCAGAAGCCAAAGAAGAAACGGAAGCCAAAACTTCCGAAAATACTGTTGGCTTAAAAGAAGGGCATATCAATATTAAGCTCGCTCGTTTAGACACACGTTTGCTTCACGGTCAAGTCGCCACAGCGTGGACACCTGATTCAAAAGCAAATCGTATTATTGTTGTTTCAGATGCAGTGGCTAAGGATGAATTACGTAAGAGTTTGATACAACAAGCTGCGCCTAACAATGTACGCGCAAACATTGTACCAATCAGTAAAATGATTGAAGTGGCTAAAGATGATCGATTTGGTGGCGTTGATGCATTCCTACTGTTTGAAACGGTCGAAGATGTCTTGACTGCCGTAGAAGGTGGTGTGCCGATTAAGTCATTGAATGTTGGCTCAATGGCACATTCAGAAGGAAAAACAATGGTCAACAAAGTTTTGTCTATGGATAGAAATGATGTGGCCGCTTTTGAAAAGTTACGTGATTTAGGTGTTGAATTCGATGTTCGAAAAGTTCCTAATGATAGTAAGGCTAACTTGTTTGAGTTAATTAAGAAAGCGAATGTTAAATAATTTGACATGAAAAATGTTTAATTAAGAAAGGTGTCTAATATGTCTGTTATTGCGATAGTTTTAGTCGTAATTATTGCCTTCTTTGCAGGTATGGAAGGTATTTTGGATGAATTTCAAATTCATCAACCGCTAGTGTCAGCTACGCTGATTGGGTTAGTAACTGGTCATCTTACAGCAGGAATTATTCTAGGTGGTACATTGCAAATGATCGCCTTAGGTTGGGCAAACATTGGTGCAGCCGTTGCCCCTGATGTGGCTTTGGCTTCAGTAGCTTCCTCAATCATTATGGTTAAAGGTGGTGATTTCTCTAATACAGGAATCTCAGTGGCCGTAGCTTCAGCGATTCCTTTGGCTGTTGCTGGTTTGTTCTTAACAATGCTTGTGCGTACTGTTGCCGTTGGATTAACCCATGGTGCCGATGCAGCTGCTAAGGAAGGTAAAATAAATACAATAGAGCGATTGCACTTATTTGCTTTAGTGTTGCAAGGACTGCGTATAGCTATTCCGGCTGCATTATTGATAGCAGTACCAGCTTCAGCAGTAAGGTCTGCTCTGACTGCTATGCCAGAATGGTTAACTGGTGGTATGACCATTGGTGGTGGTATGGTTGTTGCTGTTGGTTATGCTTTGGTTATTAACATGATGGCTACTCGAGAAGTCTGGCCATTCTTCGCTATTGGCTTTGCACTTGCTGCTGTCAGTGAGTTGACATTGATTGCTTTAGGGGCAATTGGTCTTGCACTTGCTTTGATCTATATCAACTTGTCAAAGATGGGCGGTAACAACAATGGCGGCGGTTCAAATAGTGGCGGCGATCCTGTCGGCGACATTTTGAACAAGTATTAGAAAGGGGCAAGCTGATGGCTGAAAAAAAACTTGAATTAACACGTAAAGATCGTATGTCAGTTGCTTGGCGTTCACAATTCTTGCAAGGATCATGGAACTACGAACGTATGCAAAACGTTGGATGGGCTTATGCTATGATTCCAGCGATAAAAAAGTTGTATAAATCAAAAGAAGATCGTTCAGCGGCGCTACAGAGGCATTTGGAATTCTTTAATACACATCCCTATGTTGCCTCACCAATTCTGGGTGTTACTTTGGCCTTAGAAGAAGAGCGTGCCAATGGTGCAGCTATTGATGATACCGCTATTCAAGGAGTTAAAATTGGAATGATGGGGCCGTTGGCTGGAATTGGTGATCCGGTCTTCTGGTTCACTGTTCGTCCAATCCTTGGTGCACTTGGTGCATCGTTAGCAATGAGTGGTAATATTCTTGGACCTATTTTGTTCTTCGTTCTTTGGAACATTATCCGTATGGCGTTTATCTGGTATACACAAGAATTCGGATACAAGGCAGGTAGTGCAATTACGCAAGATTTATCGGGTGGATTGCTAAAAGATATCACCAAAGGTGCTTCTATTCTGGGTATGTTTATCTTAGCCGTTTTGGTTGAACGTTGGGTATCTATTAAGTTTATTCTTGAGTTGCCTGCTAAAAAGTTATCTGAGGGTGCTTATATTAAGTTTCCCAATGGTAACGTCAATGGTACAGAACTACAAAGAATCTTAAGTGAGCAAGCTTCTGGCTTATCATTAACAAAGGTAGCACCAAATACACTGCAAAGTAATTTGGATAGCTTGATTCCAGGATTAATGGGACTCTTGCTAACGTTCTTAGCAATGTGGCTTTTGAAAAAGAAGGTGTCACCTATCACTATGATTATTGGTATCTTTATCTTTGGTATTGTAATGCACGCTTTGAAGATAATGTAATAGCATTCTTGTTAAAAGTGCTTGTCAACTTGGCAAGCACTTTTAATGGTACATAGAAAAAACAGGGGAACATATTTATGGTACAATCTTTAAACACGAAAGCAGAATATACAACGCAAGGTATTTCTTATCTAGGAATTGGGGCGAAATATGGTAAGATTTTAGTAGGTGATCAGGCATTCGAGTTCTTTAATGATAATAACGTTGAAGATTATATTCAAATTCCATGGACAAACATAAGCGCTGTTTATGTACATGTTACAGGGAATCGAGTCAGCCGCCGATTTAAAATTAAAACAGATAAAATTGATTTAGATTTTTCTGCTAAATCGTCGGGTGCCTTACTTAAAGTGATGCGTGGGCATCTAGGAAACGAAAAGATATTACGAACTGCATCCTTATGGGATACTATTCGATCACGGTTCAAGCATAAATAGATGAATGCCACAAAATGAGGATATTAGATGAAAATACTTAAAAATTATCGAGCACTACATTATATTGTTATTGTCATGGCCCTTGAAATCGTAGCGGTTAGCATTAACTTTTTTTATGCACCCGCTAAGGTTGCTGCTGGTGGCGCAACTGGATTGGCTATTTTAATTAACGAATTGGTGGGTTTTGATCGAGCAGCTACTGTGTTGATTGTTAATTTGATTATGATTATTTTGGCAGCTGTTTTTTTGGATCGCGGTACCACAGCGCGAATTGCTTTTGGTAGTATTGTTTTGCCAATCTTATTGAAGGTGACTCCCAGTTTTCAAATTTTACAAGATCGAACCTTTGCAGTGCTTGTTGGTGGTAGTATTTTTGCTGTTGGCGTAGCACTACTTTATCGTATTGATGCTTCTAGTGGTGGAACAGCGGTACCACCGATGATTTTTAAGAAATATTTTCGCATTCCGCCGGCTATATCCCTATTGGCAATAGATACAGTTGTTTCATTAGGAAATTTGGTAACGCAAGGATTAGAAGCACTCATTCTGGCTCTTTTTTCATTAGTTATTACTGCAGTTGTCATGAATTATATTGAAACTGGTTTAGATCGTCGTAAGATGGTCTATATTACGACAAATGATAGCATTGATGATTTGAAAAAGTATCTGCTTGATGGCGAAAAAGGTTTTACAATCATGGATGTTCGTGGTGGTTATATGGGAGATGGTCGTGAAATGCTGATGGTCGTACTTGATAATCACGAGTACAATCATTTTTTGCGTGGTATTCACCAAGTTGATCCAGAGGCCTTTACTATTGCTTATGATATTTCTGAGGCACATGGAGGTACTTTTCTTTGAAGACGTGACGATTAGATCACGTCTTTTTTGTTGACATTTTCGATGATAGTGATATACTTAAAATTGTAATTAGCACTCGAGTTTAAAGAGTGCTAAAAAGAAAATCTCGGAGGTATGAATCCATGTTGAAGCCATTGGGTGATCGTGTGATTATTGAAGTAACGGAAGCTGCAGAAGAAACTGTCGGTGGGATTGTTTTGGCAAGTAATGCCAAAGACAAGCCTGTTACTGGTAAAGTTGTAGCTGCGGGAACGGGTTATGTCTTGAATGATGGCGCAATCCGTGATTTGACAGTTAAAGTCGGTGATGAAGTCCTGTTTGATAAGTATGCAGGACAAGAAGTGTCATTTGAAGGGCAAGATTACTTAGCATTGCACGAAAAAGACATCGTTGCAGTTGTCGAATAATTATCAAATCAAAGGAGATATTTAAATCATGGCTAAAGAATTAAAGTTTTCAGAAGACGCACGCGCAAAAATGAAGGCTGGCGTTGATAAGTTAGCTGATACAGTTAAAACAACTATTGGACCCAAAGGTCGTAATGTTGTTTTGGAACAATCATACGGTGCACCAACCATTACAAATGATGGTGTAACAATTGCTAAAGCAATTGAATTAGAAGACCACTTTGAAAATATGGGTGCCAAGCTTGTTGCTGAAGTTGCTTCAAAGACGAATGATATTGCGGGTGATGGTACAACTACTGCTACTGTTTTAACGCAAGCTATTGTTGGTGAAGGTTTGAAAAATGTGACGGCTGGTGCTAATCCGGTTGGCATCCGAACAGGTATTGAAAAGGCCACTGCAGCAGCTGTTGCCAAGCTGCATGAAATGTCACACACAGTTAATACGAAAGATGAAATTGCTCAAATCGCATCAATTTCAGCTGCCAACGAAGAAGTTGGTGCATTGATTGCTGAAGCAATGGATAAAGTTGGTAATGATGGTGTGATTACCATTGAAGAGTCAAAGGGTATCGAAACGACACTGGATGTTGTTGAGGGTATGCAATTTGATCGTGGTTACATGTCACAATACATGGTGACTGATAACGACAAAATGGAAGCTAACCTAGATAATCCATATATTTTGATTACTGATAAGAAAATTGGTAATATTCAAGATATTTTGCCAGTATTGCAAAGTGTTGTTGAACAAGGACGTGCCTTGTTGATCATTGCTGATGATATTACCGGCGAGGCTTTGCCAACATTAGTTTTGAACAAGATGCGTGGTACATTCAACGTTGTTGCAGTTAAAGCACCTGGATTTGGTGACCGTCGTAAGGCACAATTGGAAGACATCGCTATCTTAACTGGCGGTACAGTAATTACTGAAGATCTTGGTTTGAACTTGAAGGATGTTACGATTGAACAACTAGGTCAGGCTTCAAAGGTTAATATTACTAAAGACAATACAACTATTGTTGAAGGTTCTGGTGATAAGGCTGCTGTTGCAACACGTGTTGATACAATTAAGCAACAAATTGCTGAAACAACTTCTGATTTTGATCGTGAAAAGTTGCAAGAACGTCTTGCAAAGTTAGCTGGTGGTGTCGCTGTTATTAACGTTGGTGCAGCTACAGAAACTGAATTGAAAGAACGTAAGTATCGCATTGAAGATGCATTGAATGCAACGCGTGCTGCGGTCGAAGAAGGCTTCGTTGCAGGTGGTGGTACAGCCTTGGTTAATGTTATTGCTGCTGTTTCAGCTTTGTCAGAAGAAGGTGATGTTCAAACTGGTATCAATACTGTTATTAAGGCATTGGAAGCACCGGTTCGTCAAATTGTTGAAAATGCTGGCTTAGAAGGATCAGTGATTGTTAACAAGTTGAAAGAACAAAAAGAAGGATTTGGTTATAACGCTGCTACTGATGAGTGGGTAGACATGATTGCCGCTGGTATTGTGGACCCTACTAAGGTAACGCGTTCAGCATTGCAAAATGCTGCCTCTGTTTCAGCATTGCTATTGACAACAGAAGCTGTCGTTGCTGAAGAACCAAAAGATGACGCACCAGCCGCTATGCCACAAGGTGGTATGCCAGGTATGATGTAATATCGTAATCAAAATTAAAAGACCGATTTATTACAAAATCGGTCTTTTTTGTTCGTATTTTTTTAAAGAATTTGGCTATATACTTTAGGCTATTTTTAGCATTATATTGAAATTAAAGTATCGTATTTTTCTAAGCTAAGGCACCCATTGGATCCCATGGAGCTAACAATATTGGCTTTGAATGATCATAAATATTAACTAGTTCTGAGCTGAGATACTCCTTCTTAATAACGATTTGATAAGCATATTCACTCATCCAATCGTCAGACATTGTAAAGTAGCCTTTCTTGCCAACTTTCTCACCCCAAGAGTTCTCAACTTTCCACTTTGTTGGTTGATCATTTTCATCTAAATCGACACCTGTTAAGACCATTGCGTGTGTCATTAGGCTTTCGCCATAGTCTAGGCGTTGGGCTTTGGTCATCGTTGAGTCAACGTGAAATAAGTCATCAGAAGCAAAAATACCGCTAGCCATAAGGCCATTCTCTCGATCAACTTGAGGACTCATATCTACCCCAAACCAAACACTTTGACCATTTTTAAGTTGTGAGATGGCGAATGCCTTCATTTTATTGATATCCACATTAAGGTGCTTGACGTCACGACCACCAATAACATTACCCAGCATGTCGACATTATAAGTAGCATCAAATGGTTTGTCATCAGTTGGTGCGTTGATGATAGAAATATACTCATCTAAGTCCCAATTAACAAATTTTTGGTAATAGTCTTGAGGTGTTAATTGACGTTCAACGTGGAAATTATTCGACTTATCTCGGTATTCAAAGTCAAATTGAACAGGAGGTTCACCCAAAGTTAGTGATAACAAGCGGTACACGTTAGCTAACATTTCATTACGTACATTAAAAATATTGTCTTCTGACGCTTGCTGGGCCACTAATCCACGCAGTACAGTTGCATCGTGTCTTAGAAGCGTATTGAGTGTCCTGTTGAGTTCTGCAGTGGCAGAAGAAGCGTTTGATTCAGGATAAACACTTTGTGGTACCAAACCGTATTTTTCAATGATAGAGACAATCATATCCCACTGTCCGCCATCTTGTTGAGGCGTGCTCAATAAGAAGGCAACACGACGTGAATCAAGTGGTTCAGTCGCCGTTTTAAGAACATTTTCATAAAAATAATTGGCCTTTTCAAACTTGTCCCAGAATAGTGTGTAGCTTTGGGAAAGTTGAAATTCGTCACTAATGTGAAACCTATCTTTGATATCGTGGCGCATTGTGTTTAAGGCAGCAAACATCCAGCAACGTCCCGATTGCTTTTGGTTAGCAACTTTTCCAGTGTCTAAATCAATTGAGAATATTGGTGTGTTACTATTTACAATCTCTTGGTCAAAACTTGCACGGTGAATACCATTTTTAGTAACAGCGCGACGAATAATATGGTTGTGTTTATCGTTTATTGCTGTACGAAAATCTTTAATTTGTTGATTTGTAATTTGTGTTGACAAGATAGCGGCTCCTTTTATTTATATGACTATAATATAAACAATATATCGCTTTTTAATGGTTGCTTCAAGCAATGCAAAAATAATTCAATGATTTTTAGAGATATGATATGATAATTAACGAGGTATTTTGAGATGAACTTTTATTCCGTTGATTATTTAATAAAACAAACAAATATAAACGACACTATTGGTAAATATTTAATGGTTGTTGTTTTTGTTTTGATGGCAGTCGGTGCGGTGGCTTCAGTTAGAAATCGTTTGCAAACGCGTTATCGTGAATTGAGCATTATAGCATTGTTGCTTTTTTTATTCCTAGCTGGTGCGCGATATACAGATTATCAACAAGCTAAATCGCAGGACGATCAGAAGACGCAAATGGCTGCCTTTGTAAATAAGTTTGCTCAAACGCAAGGTGTTTCTAAAGATAAACTGTATTTTAATTCGACAACAGTGAGTGATGGTATGTTAGTAAAAATGGACAAAAAATTCTATCGGCTTACAATTAGTGCTGATCAACAGTCTTATAGCCTGACACGTGCATACCTAATTAACTCGAAAGTGAAGGTGGTCAAATGAGTATTTATCTACCCATATTAATTAAGCTGGCAATTGGGTTGGTGGCGTTAATAATTCAAATTAATATTATGGGGAAGGGTAATTTAGCACCGACAAACGCATTAGATCAAGTTCAAAATTATGTTTTGGGTGGTATTATTGGCGCAGTTATTTACTCAGATACCATCACAGTTTTTCAATTTACGATTGTATTGATTATTTGGACAATGTTAGTCATGACATTCAAGTTTTTGAAAGAGCATAATCGTTACGTTAAACTATTAATTGATGGTGAGCCTAAGGTTGTTATTGAACAAGGGAAAGTAAACATTAAGAATGTCCTGTCTTCTGGACTATCAGCGAGTGATTTAATGTTTAAACTACGATCACAAAGTGTTTATGATTTGTCTCAAGTTAAAAGAGCTGTGCTTGAAATCAATGGACAACTAACAGTGATTTTAGCTGGTGAAGAGAATATGAAATATCCGATTATTTTTGATGGACAGATCAACACGGATGTACTGGATGTCATCGATCATGATGAAGCATGGTTAACTGATATTGTGAAAAAACAAGGTTATGGAAGTATTAATGATATATTCGTTGGTGAGTATATTGACAGTAAAGTTCGCTTAACACCGTATGAAATTAAGTGATTGAACACACTCATTCAAAATTTAACATGTATTGTAACGACACAGTGAAGTGTCGTTTTTTGTTTTCTGATACAATAAGTGTCAGAGGATTTATAAAATGATGACATATAAGCAGTTTTTAGACTTAGTGGAAATTCGAGTTGTTGTACCGAGTATTGCACCGCTATTGGTTGGCTTAGCATATAGCCAGTGGCAATATGGACGTGTGAACTGGTTGAATACATTATTATTAATGATTGCAACGGTTACGGTACATTTAGCTGTCAATACTTTCAATCGTTATGAGGATAATAAACGTCAAAAAGAGAATTCTTTTTTGCGAGAATCTGATGATATTGAAGTAATTACTGATAAACAAGTATTGCATGTTGCAGCGGTTTTAGCATTGATTGCAATGGTTGCAGGCGTTATTGTGGCTTTGCGAACGGATTATATCACTTGGCTTATTGGTATTGTTAGTTTTTTAATTGGTTATTTTTATTCTGCTGGACCAAAACCAATTACAAATACACCATTTGGTGAAATAGTGTCTGGTATAACAATGGGCTACTTTATTTTCGTAGCTCAAGTATATGTAAATACACGAATGGTACCGACAGGTAATGTACTGTTTCAATGGTTTATTGTCAGTTTACCATTGACTATTTTTATTGCAGAGATAATGTTTGCTAATAATATTGCTGATTATGATGAGGACCAAGTAAATAATCGTCACACGCTAGTTCACTATATAGGTATTAAAAACGCAAAAAAAATATACGTGTTTTGGGCAATTTTAGCTTTTGTTGAAATTTTACTCGTGACACTAATTGGCTGGCTGCCAGCAACTTCTTATGCTTTGTTAATGTTACTACCAATTATTATCAATAACGCTCGGATGTTCGTAAATCATCCTGTCAAAAAAGAGACATTTATTTTAGCCATTAAAAATTTAGTTGTCGTTTTTATGGGGATGCTTGTTACTTTATTAGTTGGCCTATGGTTATAGTTGATGAAAAGTACTTTAGTTAGTAGTTAAAATAGAGAAAATGAAATGATTACATTTGTTTAACGAATATCATTGTAAGGCATCAAGTTTTTTCTGAAATCTATTCATTATATGGGGTTAATCACGTGCGTTAGCTCGTGAAATAGGGTACAATTATAGATGAAATAAAATTTTGGAGGATCTTATGAAGATTTTTGCTTACGGCATTCGTGATGATGAGAAGCCATCACTTGAAGAATGGAAAGCGGCTAACCCAGATATTGAAGTGGATTACACACAAGAGTTGTTGACACCCGAAACAGCTAAGTTGGCTGAGGGATCAGATTCAGCTGTTGTTTATCAACAATTGGATTACACACGTGAAACATTGACAGCATTAGCTAACGTTGGTGTTACTAACTTGTCATTGCGTAACGTTGGTACAGATAACATTGATTTTGATGCAGCACGTGAATTTAACTTTAACATCTCAAATGTTCCTGTTTATTCACCAAATGCCATTGCAGAACATTCAATGATTCAATTATCTCGTTTGCTACGTCGTACGAAAGCATTAGATACCAAAATTGCTAAGCACGACTTGCGTTGGGCACCAACAATTGGCCGTGAAATGCGCATGCAAACAGTAGGTGTTATTGGTACAGGTCATATTGGCCGTGTGGCTATTAACATTTTGAAGGGATTTGGGGCAAAAGTTATCGCTTATGACAAGTACCCAAATGCTGAATTACAAGCAGAAGGTTTGTACGTTGACACATTAGACGAATTATATGCACAAGCTGATGCCATTTCGTTGTATGTTCCTGGTGTACCTGAAAATCATCATCTAATCAATGCAGAAGCTATTGCAAAGATGAAGGATGGTGTGGTTATCATGAACGCAGCTCGTGGTAATTTGATGGACATCGACGCTATTATTGATGGTTTGAATTCTGGTAAGATTTCAGACTTCGGTATGGACGTTTATGAAAATGAAGTGGGCTTGTTTAATGAAGATTGGTCTGGTAAAGAATTCCCAGATGCTAAGATTGCCGATTTGATCGCACGTGAAAATGTATTGGTTACACCACACACAGCTTTCTATACAACTAAAGCTGTACTAGAAATGGTTCACCAATCATTTGATGCGGCAGTTGCTTTCGCTAAGGGTGAGAAGCCAGCTATTGCTGTTGAATATTAATATAATGGAATTCCCAGATTCAATGTTTGGGAATTTTTTATCCGATATGTTTGTGAAAAAATAATCAAGCGTTTTTGATTATAGTATTATACATTTAAGAGTGTGTGTGGCGCAATGAGAGATGTGTCATAAATATGAATTGAAAAGAGGAAGGGATAGTATGTCTATCAAAGCAGAAGGCGAAAAGTGGTCTGCCAAAGAATCACAAGATTTACGTAATGAAGAGTATGCACGTAAAGCGAAAGAAAATGCCCCTGTTGAATTTAGTGGCCAAACTGATTTACACTTGAAGGATTTCTTTTTTAAGGTGTTATCTGGTTCAGCACAGGGTATTTTAATTGGTGTTTTACCATCAGCTGTTATGAAGTACATCATTCAGTATTCAGGTCTGGGTACTACGGCATTTGGAGCTAATTTAAGCGCTATTTTAACGTTATTCACGTCATTGATTCCATTTTTGATTGGTATGGCGGTTGCTTTACAGTTCAAAATGAAGAGCTTAGATGTCGGCGTTGTTGCGATAGCGACAGCCGTAGCTTCTGGGTCAATCAAGTGGGCCGTTGCACCCAAGGGGTGGCTCAATCCAGTGACGGGTCTCAATTCTGTAGCACCTGCTAACGTTTATATAGCATCTGGCGCTGGTGATGTGATCAATGCAATGATTGTTTCCGCCATTGCTGTTTTCGTTACTTGGCTTGTTGCTCGTTACCTAAAAGGATTTGGATCAGTTGCTATTATTTTAAGTCCTATTCTTGTTGGTGGTGGTGTTGGTCTGATTGGTAAAATGATTGCGCCTTATGTCGGAGATGTTACGACTTGGATTGGTCAATTGGTTGAAACATTTACTAAATTAGCACCTATACCTATGGCGATGCTAATTGCGATGGCTTTTGCTATTATTATTATTACACCAGTTTCAACTGTCGGAATTGCTTTGGCAATTAGTCTATCAGGAATTGGATCTGGTGCGGCCGCCATGGGTGTTGTTGCTACAACCATTGTGTTATTGATTAATTCATGGAAAGTCAATAAGCCAGGTGTAACAGTTGCTATTGCATTGGGTGCCATGAAAGGTATGATGCCATCAGTCTTTGCAAAGCCGGTGACAATGTTATCATTCTTGTTAGCAGCAGCGATTTCTGGTATTCCAGTTGCCTTGTTTAATATCCAGGGAACACCAACAACAGCTGGATTTGGTTATATTGGACTGGTATCACCAATCCAATCAATGGTCAAAGACCCTACGGTACCTTCAACAGTTATGAATCATTTTATTAATCCAGCGATTGCAATTCTAGCATGGTTGGTTATCCCTATCATTGCAGGATTCATTGCACAATTTGTATTTAGTAAATTGTTGAAACTTTATACCCCAATGGATTTCCAACAAGATTTGTAATTATTAGCTGATAAAAGATACATCTAAAAGTTTAAATTTTAGGTGCGTCTTTTTTTTTGCCTTCAAAAAAAGGACTTGATGTTTGAGTAATTGTTAAAAACTTATCAAAATTTTTTAAAGTAATATTTTGATGTAGGTACGTAGCAATATTGTAGGCGTGCCTAATTTTGTTATTATTATTCTCAAACACCCCAGTCCAAAATAGTAGCCACGTTTGAAACTTAAAGTCATCGGTGTTAAATTTATATTTTTTAATTTTATCTAATAGATATCTAGTGAAGTCATCTTTTTTTTGTATAATACTTGTTTCCAAAGCATTAACCAGTATTTTGCTGACAGTTTCAACGGATGCCATTGGCATATTATTTGTGGCGTACTGTTTAAGTATGTCAGATATGTAAGGTGCGCTTCTTTCAACGTGTATCATATTCACTACATTTGCGAGTAAACAAAGATCATAGAACTGCCAGTAACTAATATTAAAAAAGTAATTAATCAATTCATTCTGATCATCGTTTGATGCGACCAGGAAATCTAAGTGGTACAAAGTAGACAATGACATTAAATAATAATGGCGCCTGAATGGATCACTAGGATTGCTGACGGCATCATTTTGTAATAATTGTGTTAACTGCGTCAATTTGTGACGATTATTATCTTGATAATGTTGATTTAAAACAGTTATCAGTTTTTTTAGGTTGTTTTTTTTTTGCCAAAAATAGCCGAGAAATATTCTTCAAATGAAATATTGAGAGCGTTACACAGCAAAAGTACTGTGTGGTCAGTTGGTTCTGTCTTGTTATTCTCTATTCTAGATACCATTGATTGTGAGCCGATTAAAACACCTAATCGTTGTTGAGATATTCCTCGTATCTTTCTAATTTCCTTAATAACCGATCCTTTTTTATTGTTCATGTCCTTAGTAACCTATAAATTTTTATATTTTATTTAAAAAAAGTGATTAATTATATATTAAACTAGAGTTAATATTTTCTAATTATTCAATTATGCATATTTTTTTTTAAATATTTGTTTCATTATATATTAAAATAGTTAGTTTTAATGATTAACGTTTGTAAAAAAATATTTGTTGGCAAAACATTCTTAGCCACAAATGTTCAAAATCTCACAAACACAAATAACTGTTTTATCTAGAAAATAGTCATTTGTGTCAAAAAGGGAAAGAATGAAGGGAAGAGGCAAATGAGAAATAAAAATGTAACAAGTGTTTTCCGGAAAAAGATGTATAAATCTGGAAAAATGCTAGTCATTGCAGGAAGTGTTTCAATAATTGGTGTTACCAGTTTTATTCAACAAGCACAAGCTGATGTTTCACAACACAATGGGGTAGTCGTAGCCACGACAGTCAATCAATCAAATTCAGATGCGACTACGGTTGACAAATCGCTCACGACAGATGAAAAAGCCGCAACAGCAGTAGACACATCAACAGATGGAAAGGCTGTAGTAACAGCAACTACATCAACAGATGAAAAAAAATCAACAACAGTAGACACATCAACAGATGAAAAGGTTGCAACAGCGGCAAACACACCAACAGATGAAAAACCTGTGACAACAGCAATTCCATCAACAGATGAAAAAAATGCGACAACAGCCGCAACAACAGATGAAAAGACGGCAAAGGCCCAAGTTGACACATCTGATAATAATTCAACTTCGGTGAGTGATGAAAATGTGAATTCATCGGCACAAAAAAGTCAAACGGTTGATAATAATTCGAAGACGAATGATACTACTGCAACATTAACAGCCCGTTCAAAAAACCTAAAAACAATTGATGATAAAACATATTATTACGATGATGATGGTCAAGTAAAAAAGAATTTTGCTACTGTAATCGATGGAAAGGTACTTTATTTTGATAAAGATACTGGCGCATTAGCTGATACAAATGACTATCAATTTTTAGAAGGCTTAACTAGTGAAAATAATAATTATACGGAGCATAATGCCTCAGTTGGTACATCTTCTGATAATTATACAAACGTTGATGGGTATCTAACAGCTGATAGTTGGTATAGGCCAAAGGATATACTTGTCAACGGTCAGAACTGGGAATCATCAAAGGATAACGATTTACGACCATTGTTAATGACTTGGTGGCCAGATAAGGCAACACAAGTAAATTATTTGAATGCGATGAAGTATTTAGACAGTACTGAAACTGTTTATACTGTAGATGACAGTCAAGATGATTTGAATGCAGCAGCACAAAACATTCAAGTGAAGATTGAAGAAAAAATTAGCCAAGAAGGTCAAACACAATGGCTAAAAAATGATATTTCAAAATTTGTTGATAGCCAACCAAATTGGAATATTGCTAGTGAATCAAAAGGAACTGATCATTTGCAGGGTGGTGCATTATTGTATGTAAATAGTGATAAAACGCCAAATGCAAATTCTGATTATCGGATACTTAATCGCACACCAACCAATCAAACAGGCACACCTTTGTATACGACAGATCCAACTCAAGGTGGTTATGACTTTCTCTTGGCCAATGATGTAGATAATTCAAACCCAGTTGTTCAAGCAGAACAACTAAACTGGATGTATTACTTGTTAAACTTTGGATCAATCACTAATAACGATGCAGATGCTAACTTTGATAGCATTCGAGTGGATGCAGTTGATAACGTTGATGCTGACCTATTGCAAATTTCAGCAGACTATTTCAAGGCCGCATATGGCGTAGATAAGAGTGATGCTATTTCGAATCAACATGTTTCCATTCTTGAAGACTGGAGTGACAACGATGCTGAATATGTGAAAGATAATGGTAATAACCAATTATCAATGGATAATAAATTACGGTTGTCATTAAAGTATTCACTCACTATGCCACCAGTCGACCAATATGGTAATAAAAGAAGTGGATTAGAACCATTTTTGACAAATAGTTTAGTTAATCGTACAAATGATTCAACATATAATATCGCACAACCAAATTACTCTTTTGTTCGTGCACATGATAGTGAAGTACAAACAGTCATTGCAGAAATTATTAAGCAACGTATTGATCCTGATGCTGATGGTTTGTCACCAACAATGGAACAATTAACAGAAGCATTTAAAATTTACAATGCTGATCAGCTAAAAACAACTAAGGAATTTACACAGTACAATATTCCAAGTACCTACGCTACAATATTAACGAATAAAGATACTGTGCCACGTGTTTACTATGGTGATATGTATACTGATGATGGTCAATACATGTCCACAAAGTCACTTTATTACGATGCCATTGATACATTGCTGAAGTCTCGTATCAAGTATGTTTCTGGTGGACAGACAATGTCTATGAAATATATGCAAGGTGACGATAGTATGGCTGCAGATAGCTATAGAGGTATTTTGACATCAGTACGCTACGGTAAAGGTGCAATGACTGCTACCGATGCAGGGACAGATGAAACGCGTACACAAGGTATTGCAGTAATTGAAAGTAATAACCCAGACTTGAAGTTGAGCAGTACAGATCAAATTGTTGTAGATATGGGCATAGCGCACAAAAACCAAGCGTATCGTCCTGCTTTGTTAACAACTAAAGAAGGTATAGCTACTTATGTATCTGATAGTGATGTTTTACAAAGCTTAATAAGATATACAGATAGCAATGGCCAACTGATTTTCAATAGTTCAGATATTGAAGGTACAGCCAATCCACAAGTTTCTGGATATTTGGCAGTTTGGGTACCTGTTGGTGCTTCAGATACGCAAGATGCAAGAACTGAAAGTAGTACAGAAGTAACTACTGATGGACAAACATTGCATTCAAACGCCGCACTGGACTCTCAAGTGATTTATGAAAGTTTCTCTAATTTTCAATCTACACCAACTACAGAAGCAGAATATGCTAATGTGCAAATTGCAAACAATACTGATTTGTACAAGAGTTGGGGGGTGACCAATTTTGAGTTCCCACCACAATATCGTTCAAGTACGGATAGTAGTTTCTTAGACTCAATTATTCAAAATGGTTATGCATTTACTGATCGTTATGACCTTGGATTCAATACACCAACGAAGTATGGTACTGTAGATCAACTCCGCACAGCTATTAAGGCTTTGCATGCGACAGGTATCCAGGCAATGGCAGATTGGGTACCAGACCAGATTTATAATTTGACAGGTAAAGAGGTTGTTGCCGTACAACGTGTCAATAACTCAGGGATTTACAATCAAGATTCTGTCATGAATAAAACATTGTATGCTTCACAAACTGTTGGTGGCGGAGAATATCAGGCACGTTACGGTGGAGAATTCCTTGATGAAATCAAGGAATTATACCCCTCTCTATTTGAAAAAAATCAAATTTCAACAGGCGTACCAATGGATCCTAGTGAAAAGATAAAAGAATGGTCCGCTAAGTACTTTAACGGTACTAATATTCAAGGTCGTGGTGCTTATTATGTCCTGAAAGACTGGGCTACAAATGAGTATTTCAAGGTAAGCACATCAAGTAATAGCAGTGTATTTTTGCCAAAGCAGCTGACTAATCAAGAAGCAAATACTGGATTTATTTCAACTGACGGTGGGATGACATATTATTCTACAAGTGGATATCAAGCAAAAAATACATTCATTCAAGATGATAAATCTAATTGGTATTACTTTGACGAGAATGGTTATATGACCTATGGTTTCCAAAAAGTCAGTGATAATAATTATTATTTCTTGCCTAATGGGATTGAATTACAAGATGCAATCTTAGAAGATAGTAAAGGAAATGTGTATTATTTCAATCAACATGGTAAACAAGCTATTGATGGATATTACATGTTAGCTAATAAAACTTGGCGTTACTTTGACAAAAACGGTGCTATGGCTAATGGTGGATTAACAACTGTAACTGTTGACGGGCAAGACCATATTCAATATTTTGATAAGAATGGTATTCAGGTGAAAGGTACTTCCGTGAAGGGTGCAGACGGAAAGCTACGTTATTTTGACACTGATTCTGGTGATATGGTGACAAACCGCTTTGGTGAAAACACAGATGGTACATGGTCATACTTTAATGCTGATGGTATCGCTGTAACTGGTGGACAGACAATCAATGGACAAAAATTGTTCTTTGATGCTAACGGACAACAGGTTAAGGGGAAGGAAGCAACTGATAAAAAAGGAAACGTACATTATTATGATGCGAATTCTGGTGCAATGATTACAAATCGTTTTGAAAAGTTATCAGATGGATCATGGGTGTACTTTAATAAGAAGGGTAACGTCGTAACTGGTTCGCAAGTCATAAAAGGTCAACATTTGTTCTTTGAAAGCAATGGTAGCCAAGTTAAGGGTCGTGAATATACGACTCCTGATGGTAAGATGCGTTATTACGATGCAGATTCTGGCGAAATGATTACGGACCGCTTTGAACGAATATCAGATGGAGCATGGGCATACTTTAGTACTAATGGTGTTGCCGTAACTGGTGAACAAAAGATTAATGGTCAACAACTTTATTTTGATGCCAGTGGTCGTCAAATTAAAGGTGCCGCAGTAACACAAGCTGACGGTAGCCAAAAATATTACGATGCAGATTCTGGAGAGCTGATCCAAAGCTAACTGAATTGAAATCATAACATAAAAAAAGTGTCATCAATTTATTGGTGGCACTTTTTTATGCTAATTTTTTTTCAACCAGATGTGTTATTTGACCAAGGCCAAAGGCTTCAATAAAGTGAAATCGCCGTTCCCAACGGTCTTGCTTTAAAGGGATTTCTGAGAAGTAAAAATCTATTAAAATTTGGATAGCATGTAAATTAGCTTCGGTTTCATCTGATAATTTTGAAAGCGGAGAAAATGTGTAAGTATTATTACTTCTTGTATAAATTAAATGAGCTATTTCATGCGCAATTCTAAAATAGCGACTGAAGTTTGTTTTGTAATTATTGTTGATGATGATAGCTCTTTTACGACCATTGGCCACATCTGGGTCAAGTTCTTTACCATCAATATGTATTAATATCAAACCATTTTTTTGCACGATTTGGTCAAGATAGTTTGAAATGCTGTCATCTATGTACACTAAAAATTAATCCTTTTTCGTCTTCGTATCGGCATCTGGTAAGGTGCGCAGAATAGATAAAATTGCTTCGCGATATTCTGGTGATAAGGGTTTCCCTTCAAAAGACAAGAGTAACTCATCATCGGTAAATTGTTTGCCAAGATCCACACTATTTGAATGTTTAGGTGACGTGTGAGCAGTAATTCCGGCAATATGTAATATTTCATCTTTTGATATTCTCAATCCTTTGGCAATGCGATAAAGTGTGTCAACTTTAGGAATGTTTTTATTACCATTTTCAATCTGAGATAAATAGGCAGATGAAAAATTACCTTGTAAGGCAGTTTGACGAACAGTATAATGCTTTTTTTCTCTAATATGTTTAATTCTTTGACCAAACTGTTCTTTTGTTACCATATATGTAAACCTCTTGTTAGATGTTTACTTTTTATTATATACAAATGAAAAACAAACACAAACATGATAAGTTGCAAAACAGCATATACAACGTTTGACAATGTGATACAACGTCTATATAATGACACTATGATAAAGAATGGGGAAGATAAATGTCACTAACATTACAGTTTCGAGATGCTACTTCGGTTAGAAAGGAAATCGCAATACGTGGGGAAAGTATTGCGATTTTTTCCAAAAGAATCGGGGTCAATTATTCATTAATGACAGAATATTTAAATAATAAGAAACATCCATCACCACCAACGGCTAAAAAAATTGCTAAAGGACTTGATAAAGAAATCAAGGATATTTTTTTTATTTAACTGTTTGCTAAAACTATACAAATATTGTTTAACGTTTATCAAAATGATATAATAAACACTTACAATAATTACTTGGGGGGAGCATATGGAAAATAGAAAAGATCAATATAAAGTATATAGGTCAGGAAAATTATGGATAACAGCAACTGTTGCTGTCGCATTGTTTAATGCATCTATAAATATTGTCAGTGCTGATGATGGGAAGAATATTGAGCAGAGCAGTTTAGTCCAAAATAGTAGAGATGTCGTTGACGTATCAGACAATCAGACACCTCTAGTAGATGACACGGAAATTCTTAATGCCGTTAAATCGGCTGAAAGTGTGGGAGTTACTGTTACACAAGAACCTTCTCAAAGTAAAATAGTGAGTGACTCTGAGGATATTACTAAGGTCAAAAATGACATTGAAAGTGATTATGCACAACAAATTGCTGAACTACAGCATGCTACAAAAACGCAACAGCAAAATAATCAAATATTTGATCAATGTACTGAAGACTACGAAACCGCTTTATACAAAGGGGCACAACAAAATAAGGATGGCAAGACACAGGTTGCGACATCAGCTGCCAAACAAGCATTGACGTTTGATACCTCAAAACCGGCAGATGAGAGTAGCCCAACATCGAATATAGAACCTAGTAAAATATACACAGGTATTGGTTCACATGCCAATCTGAGCGATAGTACAAAAGTATGGGAATATGAAGGACCACAGGTATTGAATGCCACAATCGAAAAAACATGGTCTGGTTCAGGAAGTATCGAAGATTCTGATGGCAATAAACGAAGCGTCGATTTTCACGAAATTTTCCATGATTTCCAATTACAAAATGGTAATTGGAATGACAGTAACAATTACAAGGAATCCGGCATTCCGCATATAGCTATCAGTAGTAACGCTGTTGATAACGTATGGGCAACAAACTTAAATTGGCAAACAACTTTCTGGTTTACTTATAGTGATAATCATGAAGTCGTACCAATTTCTAAAGTTCCTGGTTCAAATGAAGAAGCCAAAGTATATTTTTTGTCTGGATCCTTAAGCTCGACAAATTTTGCAGGCCCAGAGTGGGATAACTGGAATGGTAATCGCAAAGAGTATGTTCAAACAAATGATGCCAAAACAGCGATCATCAATGAGGAATCAACAATTGGCTTAGATTATATCAGTGCTGAAGGTATTGTAGACAATGCCCCTGGTGGGTTTGCTTATGTAAATACAAGTGCTGATTTTCAATCCCCGAATTATGATGAGGATACCAACCCTCAACACTATGCTATTGAAGAAGGCGTATCTTTTACAGATTTTACAACAGATAAACCGACATTATATATTGGTGCGGTTCCGATGAATAAAAATGCTCGCTGGTGGCATGAAAATCATAATATGAATTCTCATGAACTAGCATTTTTAAAAAAGCCAACAAAGTTGGATCCAGTTACGGCTGCTTATCATTTGAATACTATAATGTACGAAAAAAATAATAGTATTCAACCAACAGTAGCAGAAATTCCTGATTTAGTTGACGAAGGCCATCAGGAAAATGAAGAATCAAATGAAACAATAGCCCCTGAAAATGAGCAGAAGGGGTATGGGGCAGCGACATCTCCAACTACTAAGGACGCAAGCGTAAAAAATCAATCTGAAGTCATAGTTCACTATGTCCTTAAGCAGATAAATGGTAAAGAATTGCAGGCAACACAAACCATTAAAGGAACTAGTGGCGAATCTTATTACGACAAAGTGGGTAATTTCATTAGCAATAATCCAGACGGGGATGTAACCACATATGAGGTTCCAGAAACATTACATCAAGAATTAGCAGGCATCACCGATTCTAATGATGGATTATTACATTATACTTATATTGCAGATGGCAATGGTGGTGTATTTGGTGAAAAAAAAGATATTGCTAATCCAAAAACTAATGTCTGGGTGATTTATACTTATTCAGTCGATGGTAAGAATGGCCTGGACGGCAAAGATGGTGAAAAAGGTGTTGATGGCCAGAACGGTATCGATGGCAGAGATGGTAAGGATGGTGTTGATGGCCACAATGGTACTGATGGTAAGGATGGTCGTGATGGCCAAAATGGTAACGATGGCAGAGATGGTAAGGATGGTGTTGATGGCCACAACGGTACTGATGGTAAGGATGGTCGTGATGGCCACAACGGTACTGATGGTAAGGATGGTCGTGATGGCCAGAACGGTAACGATGGCAAAGACGGTGAAAATGGTATTGACGGCCGGAACGGTAACGATGGCAAAGACGGTAAAAATGGTGTTGATGGCCAGAACGGTAACGATGGTAAAGACGGTATAAATGGTATTAACGGCCGGAACGGTAACGATGGCAAAGATGGTAAAAATGGTGTTGACGGCCGGAACGGTAACGATGGCAAAGACGGTAAAAATGGTGTTGATGGCCAGAACGGTAACGATGGTAAAGACGGTAAAAATGGTGTTGACGGCCAGAACGGTAACGATGGCAAAGGTGGTAAAAATGGTGTTGATGGCCAGAACGGTAACGATGGCAAAGACGGTATAAATGGTATTAACGGCCGAAACGGTAACGATGGTAAAGACGGTAAAAATGGTGTTGATGGCCGGAACGGTAACGATGGTAAAGACGGTAAAAATGGTGTTGATGGCCGGAACGGTAACGATGGCAAAGACGGTGAAAATGGTATTGACGGCCAAAATGGTAACGATGGCAAAGACGGTAAAAATGGTGTTGACGGCCGGAACGGTAACGATGGCAGAGATGGTAAGGATGGTGTTGATGGCCAGAACGGTAACGATGGCAAAGATGGTAAAAATGGTGTTGACGGCCGGAACGGTAACGATGGCAAAGATGGTAAAAATGGTGTTGACGGCCAAAATGGTATCGATGGCAAAGACGGTAAAAATGGTGTTGACGGCCAGAACGGTAACGATGGCAAAGACGGTAAAAATGGTATTAACGGCCGGAACGGTAACGATGGCAAAGATGGTAAAAATGGTGTTGACGGCCGGAACGGTAACGATGGCAAAGATGGTAAAAATGGTGTTGACGGCCAAAATGGTATCGATGGCAAAGACGGTAAAAATGGTGTTGATGGCCAGAACGGTAACGATGGTAAAGACGGTAAAAATGGTATTAACGGCCGGAACGGTAACGATGGCAAAGATGGTAAAAATGGTGTTGATGGCCGGAACGGTAACGATGGTAAAGACGGTAAAAATGGTGTTGACGGCCGAAACGGTAAGGATGGTGTTGATGGCCGGAACGGTATCGACGGTAAAGATAGTGTGAATGGTCGTGACGGCCGAAATGGTCTCGTTGGCCAAAACAGCTTAGATAATCAAGTTGTGTCAAATAGTATTGAAAGTGAAGATATTACAAATCGTGTTGATCATGAAAACATGCGAGACAGTACGAGAAATTTTGAAAAAAACATTCTGAGCACAGTAAAAACAAACAGTAATGTTATGGGGCAAGTAACAGTTAAAGATGAGTACGCTCCTATTGGAAACGACAATCAAGCCCAAGAAAAACAAGTTTTAGCTAAAGATGTATCTAGTGTAATTAATCAAAAGTTGGAGAATTATTATCATAATTCTGGTGAAAGTACTTTTTCATCCAGTCAGTTGAAGGAAAATAATCTAACTGCTGCCGTTGAAGAAAGGATTAGCTACCATAAAAATGAGCCAAAGCAGAATACAGAAAAAAATCAGCAGACGGATGCTTTAGTAACAAAAACTCACTTTAATGATACTTCTAACATTAACCAAACAGGCGATACTTTAAAAACTTACAAAGATATTGAAAAACAAAAAATGAAACAATCCCAAAATAGTTTGCAATTGCCTAAAACGGCTACAAAGCAATATCCTGTATCCGTATTAGAAGTAATTACACTAGGAATGTTGCTTATATTTGTTAAGTTACACAAAAGAGTTCGAATATGATGAAATAAACAACTGGAATAATTAGTTTATATATATTACTAAATTTATTGGACGCATTAAATACCTTTGTATATCTCATTTATATTATGAGATTGTATGTTACTTTTTGTTACTTTATAATCAATAAAATTAGTGACTAATCAATAGATAAGTTGACAATGCTTTTTTTATAAAAAAATTAATTTTTGTGATATTAATATAATTCTCCAATTGACTGTTTTTACAATGTTTTTAAAAATATGTCGATAATGTATTGAAATTTTTACTGTTTTTACAAATAAATTAAGCTATAATTTTTCAATGTAATAGAAGAGAATATTATGAGGAGAAAATTTATGCCGTTTACAGAAAAAGTAATGCGAAAAAAGCTTTATAAAGTTGGGAAAAGTTGGGTAGTTGGTGGAGTTTGTGCCTTTGCATTAACCGCTTCATTTGCTTTAGCAACACCAAGTGTTTTGGGAGACAATAGTGTACCTGATGTGAGTGGAAATAACGTTCAATCTTTTTCAGATCAAACGACAGACACACAGCACAACACTACAGGTACTGAAAAAGATTCTCAAGTTCAGCCAGCAACTGCTGATGACAATGTAACAACGGCTGTTGTAAACGACACGACACAATCTGCTGATAGTAATGTGACAGAAAAACAGGCAGATACTCATGCACTTGATCATGAAAAAGTCGGTAACAAGGAAGAAGTGGCTCAAGTTAATGAAAATAAGGAATCAAAAGCTTCTGCAACTGACCATTATTCCGATAAGAAAACGACGGATGAGACACAACAAGTAAGCGGAAAATACGTTGAAAAAGATGGCAGTTGGTACTATTATTTTGATGATGGCAAAAATGCTAAAGGTTTATCAACAATAGATAACAATATTCAATATTTTGACGAGAGTGGTAAACAAGTCAAAGGCCAGTACGTCACAATCGACAATCAGATATATTATTTTGATAAAGATTCAGGTGATGAGTTAACGGGACTGCAAAGTATCGATGGGAATATAGTTGCTTTTAATGATGCAGGTCAACAAATTTTTAATCAATACTACCAATCTGAAAATGGTACAACATATTACTTTGATGATAAAGGACAAGCTGCTACCGGTATTAAAAATATTGCGGGAAAAAATTACTATTTTGATAATCTTGGACAATTAAAAAAAGGTTTCTCTGGTGTAATTGATGGTCAAATAATGACATTTGATCAGGATACAGGGCAAGAAATTTCGAATACCACTTCTGAAATAAAAGAAGGTTTGACGACACAAAATACGGATTACAGCGAACATAATGCAGCCCATGGTACAGATTCTGAGGATTTTAAAAATATCAATGGCTATTTAACAGCTAGTTCATGGTATCGCCCAACAGATATTTTACGTAACGGCACAGATTGGGAGCCTTCTACAGATAAAGATTTCAGGCCAATATTGTCAGTGTGGTGGCCTGATAAGAAAACACAGGTCAATTATTTAAACTATATGGCTGATTTAGGGTTCATCAGTAATGATGATAGTTTTAAAACCGATGATAGCCAAAGCTTATTAAATGAAGCAAGTAACTATGTTCAGAAATCAATTGAAATGAAGATTAGTGCGCAACAAAGTACAGAGTGGCTAAAGGACGCTATGGCGGCTTTCATCGTTACGCAACCACAGTGGAATGAAAATAGTGAAGATATGAGCAATGATCATTTGCAAAATGGTGCCTTAACTTATGTCAACAGCCCACTGACACCTGATGCTAATTCCAACTTTAGACTACTAAATCGGACACCAACAAACCAGACTGGTGAACAGGCGTATAATTTAGATAATTCAAAAGGAGGTTTTGAATTATTGTTAGCCAATGACGTTGATAATTCAAATCCTGTAGTCCAGGCTGAACAATTAAATTGGCTATATTATTTAATGAATTTTGGCACAATTACGGCCAACGATGCGGATGCTAACTTTGACGGTATTCGTGTAGATGCAGTTGATAATGTGGATGCTGACTTATTACAAATTGCGGCCGATTATTTTAAGTTGGCTTATGGCGTTGACCAAAATGATGATACTGCTAATAAGCATCTGTCCATTTTGGAAGATTGGAGCCACAATGATCCTTTGTATGTAACCGATCAAGGCAGCAATCAATTAACCATGGATGATTATGCGCATACACAATTAATCTGGTCGTTAACAAAATCATCTGACATCCGCGGTACAATGCAACGTTTCATGGATTATTATTTGGTTGATAGATCTAATGATAGTACGGAAAACGAAGCAATTCCTAACTATAGTTTTGTGCGTGCACATGACAGTGAGGTGCAAACGGTTATTGCCCAAATCGTTTCCGACTTGTATCCTGATGTTGAAAATAGTTTGGCACCAACAACCGAACAATTGGCAGCAGCTTTCAAAGTATATAATGAAGATGAAAAGTTAGCAGATAAAAAATATACACAATATAATATGGCTAGTGCCTATGCAATGTTGCTAACTAATAAAGATACCGTTCCTCGTGTTTACTACGGTGATTTATATACGGATGATGGTCAATATATGGCAACGAAGTCTCCATATTATGATGCAATTAATACTTTGCTGAAGGCTAGAATTCAATATGTTGCTGGCGGTCAATCGATGTCCGTTGATAATAATGATATATTAACAAGCGTTCGCTATGGTAAAGATGCTATGACAGCTTCTGATGCTGGAACAGCTGAGACGCGTACGGAAGGTATTGGCGTGATTGTCAGCAATAACGCCAAACTACAATTAGAGGATGGAAATACAGTCACATTGCACATGGGAGCGGCTCATAAGAATCAAGCTTATCGTGCTTTGTTATCAACAACCGCGGATGGCTTAGCTTATTATGATACTGATGATAATGCTCCTGTGTCGTATACAGATGAAAATGGTGATTTGGTCTTTACGAACCAATCAATTTATGGTGTGCAAAATCCACAAGTTTCTGGTTATTTGGCGGTTTGGGTTCCGGTAGGTGCGCAACAAGATCAAGATGCACGAACGGCATCTGACACAACAACGAACACAAGTGGTAAAGTATTCCGTTCAAACGCTGCCCTTGATTCTCAGGTTATATACGAAGGTTTCTCAAACTTCCAAGCATTTGCTACGGACAACAGTGAATATACAAACGTAGTCATTGCTCAGAATGCGGACCAATTCAAGCAATGGGGTGTTACAAGCTTCCAATTGGCACCACAATATCGTTCAAGTACAGATACAAGTTTCTTGGATTCAATTATTCAAAATGGGTATGCATTCACTGATCGATATGACTTAGGTTATGGCACACCGACAAAATATGGAACTGCTGATCAATTGCGTGATGCTATCAAAGCCTTACATGCTAGTGGCATCCAAGCAATTGCCGATTGGGTTCCGGATCAAATTTATAATTTGCCAGAACAAGAATTAGCTACAGTCACAAGAACAAATTCATATGGAGATGATGATCCAGATTCTGATATTGACAACGCCTTATATGTTGTACAAAGTCGTGGTGGTGGTCAATATCAAGAGATGTACGGCGGTGCTTTCCTAGAAAAGTTGCAGGCACTCTATCCATCTTTGTTTAAAGTAAACCAAATCTCAACGGGTGTTCCAATTGATGGTAGCGTGAAGATTACTGAATGGGCTGCTAAGTACTTCAACGGGTCTAACATCCAAGGTAAGGGTGCTGGCTATGTATTGAAAGATATGGGTTCTAATAAGTACTTTAAGGTCGTTTCAAACACTGAGGATGGTGACTACTTACCAAAACAGTTAACTAACGATCTGTCAGAAACTGGCTTTACACACGATGACAAAGGAATCATCTATTATACATTAAGTGGTTATCGTGCTCAAAATGCATTTATTCAAGATGATGATGATAATTATTACTATTTTGATAAGACAGGTCATCTAGTAACAGGCTTGCAAAAGATTAATAATCATACTTATTTCTTCTTACCTAATGGTATTGAATTAGTTAAGAGCTTCTTACAAAATGAAGATGGCACAATTGTTTATTTTGATAAGAAAGGCCATCAAGTCTTTGATCAATATATAACGGATCAAAATGGAAATGCTTATTATTTTGATAATACTGGTGTAATGCTTAAATCAGGATTTACAGCAATTGATGGACACCAACAGTATTTTGATCAAAATGGTGTGCAAGTTAAGGATAAGTTTGTGGTTGGCAATGATGGTTATAAGTACTACTTTGAACCAGGTAGTGGTAACTTAGCTATTCTACGTTATGTGCAAAATAATAAAGGTCAATGGTTCTATTTTGATGGTAGTGGTCATGCGGTCACTGGTATCCAAACAATTAATGGTAAAAAACAATATTTCTATAATGATGGTCATCAAAGTAAGGGTGAATTCATTGATGCAGACGGGGATACTTTCTACACGAGTGCCACTGATGGTCGCTTAGTGACAGGTGTTCAAAAAATTAACGGGAGTACCTATGTTTTTGACAATACGGGAAATTTGGTCAAAAACCGATATTATCAGTTAACAAATGGGAAATATATGTTGTTAGATGATAATGGTCGTGCAAAAACAGGATTTGTATTGCAAGATGATGCATTAAGGTACTTCGACCAAAATGGTGAGCAAGTGAAAGATGCTATCGTGGTGGATCCAGACACCAACTTGAGTTACTATTTTAATGCTACACAAGGTGTGGCTGTAAAAAATGATTATTTCAGGTATCAAGATAATTGGTATTTAACAGACGCTAATTATCAACGTATTAAAGGTTTTAAGGTAGTTGATGACAGTTTGCAACATTTTGATGAAGTTACTGGTGTACAAACAAAAGACAGTGCTTTCGTAAGTGATCAAGGTAAAGTTTACCAATTTGATAATAATGGAAATGCTGTGTCAGTATAAGTCTTCTGTGCATATAGTGAAAAACCAAAGGTCATTGTGACTTTTGGTTTTTTGATTTAATGGTCTGTTTGAAATTCATTGATAATATCTGCTAATTTAATTTTATTCATTTCTTTTTCAGCGGCTTCTTGTACTTGGTTATAGTATTTATTTAAAGTTATTTGAATTTGACTACCAACATTACAATTTTGATTTGTTTTGGTGTCAATCTTGAGAAATGAAGTGTCTTCTTCCACAGCGTGATAAATATCTAATAAACTAATTGTGTCGGCTGGACGAGCTAGTTTTGGATTTGCACGTCCATTACTTGATAATAAACAACCGTTGTTTTTGAGTTGTGACATAATTCGTCTAATAACCACAGGGTTAGAGTTAACACTTTTAGCAATTTGTGTGCTTGATAGGTCGGTTCCTTGATTAACGACGATATAGGTTAGAATATGTATAGCATCGCTTAACTTAGTAGAGTATTTCATAAGCATGTTCACTTTCTAGTATCTTTTCGATATCTTTTTCTTGACAAATTTTCATTAATCGTAGTATGATTTACCTGTAACAAATACTGTTACAGTATATCATTAAAAGTGTACTACAAAACGAAAAAGGTGTCACACATGGTTAATCAAGATTATATCGAAACGATTAAGAAAAGGCGATCAATTTATGCATTAGGTAAGAATGTAACTGATCATAATGAGGACATTGCTGCGTTAATTCAGTCAGCAATTAAGGAATCACCAAGTTCTTTCAATAACCAAACGGTTAGGGCTGCTATTTTATTTGGTGAATCATCTGATAAATTATGGGAAATAGTTGCTGAAAGATTAAAGTCGGAAGTTCCTGATGAAGAAAGTTACAAAGCAACTCGTCAAAAAATTGATAGTTTCAAGGCTGGCGTTGGAACAATTTTATTCTTCACGGACGATAGTATCGTTGAGCAATATCAAGAACAACTTCCTTTATATGCGGAAAACTTTCCAATTTGGGCTGATCAGGCCAATGGTATGGCACAAATTAATGTTTGGCAAGCCTTGGCAACAAATGGCATTGGTGCAAGCTTGCAGCACTATAATCCTTTGATAGATGCTGACGTACACACGATATTTGATATACCTGAATCATGGAACTTACGTAGTCAGATGCCATTTGGATCAATTGAAGCACCAGCAAGTACTAAAGAATATATGACAGATGATGTACGTTTTAAGATTTTCAAGTAAGTAGTATTAAGAAAGAAGGACAGTATGACAATTAAAATTGGTATTATTGGTGCAACAGGTATGGCCGGTTCTGCAGTCTATCAAGAAGCTTTCAATCAAGAATTTGATGTTACTGCGATTGTAAGATCGACTGACAAAGCACATCAAACGCTTGGTCAGAATGCAAAAGTCTTGGAAAAAGATGCGTTTGCATTGACTAAAGCAGATTTGTTGCAGTTTGATGTGGTTATCAATGCATTTGCTACAGCCCCAACGCTGGCATATCAACATATTGATTTAGCAGCCCATCTGATTGGACTGCTTCGAGAAACAACTGCGCCACGTTTAATCTTTATTTTAGGTGCAGGTAGTTTGATGACTGGGGAAGATAATCATCTATTATTGGAAGATTTGAAAAAATTACCAGATGCTGCTTCTTGGGTATCAATACCGGATAATCAGAAAAAAGAACTAGACTTTTTACGGAATATTGATAATGTCAATTGGACTGGTGTATCACCGGGTAGTACTTTCCAAGCAGGTGAAGCAACTCAATATAAGTTAGGAACAGACCATTTGCTCTTTGGTGAGAATAACGAATCTATTACAAATAGTGGTACAATGGCTAAAGCAATTATGTCAGAAATTAATAAACCAAGTGCAGAAAAAAAGCGCTTCACGGTAGTTAATGCTTAATAGTTTGGAAAAAGAGCAACATTCTTAATGAGCGTTGCTCTTTTGTAATATAAAAATAATGTGTAGTATAGAAAGTGAAATATTTTAGTTATTAAGGGAGAAATTTATGTTGGAATTTATGTTGGCTGTCGTTGTAATTGGGACGGTAGCAGGGATTATTTCCGGAATGGTTAAGATTGGCTGGGAAGCTATTTTGCCGCCAAGAACACAAGCACGTGATGAAACGAATCCGCCACAGCGGTTGCTGCAACAAATGGGTGTACCACGAAAATGGACACACGCCTATTTTTATTATGCTACTGATCAAAAAGTACACTATGTAGCGTTAATCATGCATTTTTCTTTCTCGATTGCTTTCGGTATATTATTGGTTTTGTTTGATCAATTTTTCCCCATGGCTATGCTTGGACAAGGTAGTGTGTATGGTATTGTGATTTGGATTGCTTTCCATATTATTATTTTACCAGCTACGAAAACTATTCCGTCTGCTTTAAAGCAACCATTTTCAGAACATTTATCTGAGTTTTTGGGTCATATTGTATGGGGGTGGTCAATGTACTTAATCATGATTGCACTACTTGTGGTAACTAATTGGTTACCAAATTACTAAATATCACACATTTAGTTAAACGTTTATCATTTTTTTGTATATTAAGTATTTTTAGACCACATTTTTATCATCGTTTGTAATATTAATGTAATATTTTGACGGCACAATGGATTACATGATGAAGAGAATAATGATAATAAGTGCCCTATTAACTGGTTTGTCTTTAGTTGTTTTGGGAACACAACTTGAAACAGAAAATCAGCCTGCTGAAGCTGCCAGCATGAATAAAACCGTAAATGTCAAGGCAGTTAGTTCTGCCATTTCATCATTTACGGATGTTCAACTTACTACGAGTAAAGCGACACCTAAAAAAGTAGTAGCTCCAAGTGAGAACAATGAAGTTAAAGCGAATTCACAATCAAGTGAATCACAAGAAAAAGTTGTAGATGCGCCGCAAGTAACTGGTGTATCTTCTGAAGTGGTGACAACCGACACGCCAAAGGCAATCGCTACTGTAAATGAGACGCAATCAATGCAGGCTGTTACAGCAAGTAATCAGTCAACACAGAGTTCAACTGCACCAGAAATGCCGGTTGCATCATCAGACATACAATGGTTAATCCAACATGAAAGTGGTGGAAATGTCAACGCTCAAAACGGTGCATACTACGGCATTGGTCAGTTATCTGAAAATTATTATGCGCAATATGTGCCAGGAAAAGATTACCATGGCAATTACGCAGTCCAACTAGAAGCAATGCAGAAGTATATCTCTGCTCGCTATGGGACTGTGGCTAATGCTATTGCGCATTGGCAAGCTAATAATTGGTATTAGTCAAACACGTAACACGGCATACGTGTTTTTTTGTTATAATAGAAAAGAATAAAATAAACGGACGATGGGATATAATGCGCTTAGAACACTTTACACCAACATATATGGTTGAACGAATTTATGATTTGACTGTTGAAGATTTAAAAGCGCGTGGTATCAAAACTGTACTCGCGGATTTAGACAATACATTGTTAGCGTGGAACAACCCAGATGGAACGCCTGAACTAAAGAAGTGGTTACAAGATTTACGAGATGGTGGTATTGAACTAATTGTGGTTTCTAATAATACTACGAAACGCGTCGAAAAAGCAGTTAAACCGCTTGATGTCAAATTTGTTTCATGGTCGTTAAAGCCGCTGCCACGAGGTATCTTGCATGTATTACGCACGCATCATTTGAAACGACAAGAAGTCATTATGGTGGGAGATCAACTGTTAACTGATGTCTGGGCAGCGCATAGTGCTGGTGTACGTAGTGTACTTGTACAACGCTTAATTGAGTCAGATATGTGGCAAACATGGTTAAATCGTCGCATTGAGAAATATGTCAAAAAAATTGTGTTTCAAGCACATCCGCACTTAAAATGGGAGAAAACGTTACGTGACAACTGAAATTACTGATGAATATGTTCAAGAACAATTAAATGAAGGATTACGCTGCATTGGCTGTGGTGCTTTGATGCAAGTTGAAGATAAAGACAAAATAGGTTATTTGCCAATGAGCGCCCTCAAAAAATCCATTAGCAGTGAAAAATTATTTTGTCAACGTTGTTTTCGTCTACGTCACTACAACGAAATTCAGCCGGTAGAACTTACGGATGATGACTTTGCCAACCTGCTTCATCAAATATCAGATACCAAGGCATTGATTGTTTATGTTATTGATGTGTTTGATGTAACTGGTTCTGCAATTTCTGGATTACCTCGCTTCGTAGGAAAAGATAATCCAATTCTAGTAGTAGCTAATAAGGTTGACTTATTGCCTAAGCTATTAAACAAGAATCGCCTGAAGAACTGGTTGCGCGCTGAATTGAAAACACAAGGTATTCAACCCGTGGATGTCTTTTTAACGTCCGCAACCCGTCCTAAAAATTTAGATGAGCTATTAGATACCATCGATAATTTGCGTGATGGACGTGATGTCTTTGTCGTTGGGGTTACCAACGTGGGTAAATCAACGTTAATCAATCAAATTATCAAGTCTCGTACGGGTATTCAAAATTTGATTACGACATCGAGATTTCCAGGAACCACACTTGATCGAATTGAAATTCCATTGGAAGATGGTCAGCAACTAATCGACACGCCAGGAATTATTAAGCGTGATCAGATGGCTCATGTGCTAACCGATAAAGACTTAAAGTTTGCACTACCCAAAAATGAAATTAAACCACGAACGTATCAATTAAACCCAGAACAAACAATTTTTATCGGCGGTCTGGCGCGATTTGATTTTATCAGTGGTGCGCGTAGTGCCATAACGGCTTATTTTGAAAATAACTTGAATTTACACCGCACGAAGCTTATTGGTGCGGATGATTTTTATGAACAACATGCAGGTGAACTACTAGCACCAGCACCAATCCAGCATCAAAATCTAATCAGACATGAGTTCAGTATTACTGAAGACAGTGACATTGTTTTTTCAGGTTTAGGTTGGATTAGCGTACCGGCTGGCATAAAAGTAGCCGGTTGGGCACCAAAGGACGTCAGTGTCCTCATTCGAAAGGCAATGATTTAATGCAATTAACAGGAAAACAAAAACGTTATTTACGTTCACAAGCAAACACATTATCACCAATTTTTTCAGTCGGAAAAAATGGTTTGACTCAGAATTGGGTTGATGAAATTGTTTTGGCCTTGGCCAAAAGAGAATTGGTCAAAATTAGTTTGCAGCAAAGTGCTGATGAAACAGCAAAAGAAGTTGCTGATTTTATTGAAGCACATTCAGATATCACGGTTGCACAGACAATCGGTCGTACGGTTGTCTTGTATTTACCAGCAAAAGAAGACAAATATAAGAAGATTTCATTAAATCTAGCAAAAATCTGAGGAGATAGCTATGATTGGAACATCAACAACTGCACTACAACATCAGCTAGAACTGGAACCAAGTGAGACCAAACATCGTATTGGAATTTTTGGTGGTACCTTTAATCCACCGCACATTGGGCAGTTGGTTTTAGCAGAATGTGTTGGGAAACAACTTGGACTTGAAAAAGTTTATTGGATGCCTAATGCGCAACCTGTTGATGCTACTCATGCTAGCGCAATTGAACCGTCTTATCGCATGCAATTGGTTCATATGGCGATTTTGGATAATCCTTTTTTTGAACTTGAGTTATTGGAAATCCGTAATGGCGGCGAATCTCATACTTACCAATCAATGAGAGAACTTGTAGATAAGCATCCAGAAAACGAATATTATTTTATTATGGGTGCAAATACAGTTAGAAAGTTACCCACTTGGGATCACATTGACGAGTTAAGTCAAATTGTTACGTTTGCTGCTGGTGTCCATTCTGGACAAGAGACAACGTCCGATTATCCCGTGTTATGGTTTGATGTGCCAAACATTAGCGTCAGCGCTTCAGAGGTACGGACAAGAATTCGTATGAATCAAAGTATTAATTACTTGGTGCCAGAACGAGAAGCACTGTTTATTCGAGAGTATGATTTGTACAGAGGCTTATATGACTAAGTATTTTGATGGTACAATTACTGATTTGGAAGCAAAAATTTCCGAAAAATTATCTGATTACCGTTACCAGCATGTTTTGCGTGTGCGTGACTATGCAGTGAAGTTGGCTAAAGCCAATGATGTTGATGTTAACAAAGCAGAAGTTGCTGCTTTGGTACATGATTATGCCAAAGAGCGATCAGATAATGATTTTATAAAAGTTATTCAGGCTAAACATATGGATCCAGATTTGATTCATTGGGGAAATTATGTTTGGCATGGTATTGTTGGCGCGGAGATGATTCGTAACGAGCTAGGAATTGTTGATACAGATATACTAAATGCTGTTCGTCAGCATACAACAGGCGCCGGTGCTAGTATGGATAAATTGTCACAAGTTATATTTATGGCAGATTATTTAGAACTAGGTCGTGATTTTCCAGGAGTCGAAGAAGCTCGTACGATTACTGACCAAAGTTTAGCGCAAGGTATTAAATATCAAATTGTTCATACCTTAGCACGTTTAATTCATAAAGAAACACCAATTTATCCTAAATCACTTGAAACATATAATTATTGGATTAAGAAAGAAAAATAAAATATGACAATAACAGCATTAAATGTACAAGATACTTTAAATACTGCCGTGCAGGCAGTTGATAACAAGAAAGCAAATAATATTGTTGCACTTGATATGCGCGAAGTGAGCTTGATGGCCGATTATTTCGTTATTGCAGACGCTACGTCTACACGACAGGTACAAGCTATTGCTACGGAAGTTAAAGATAAAATACAAGAAGCGGGTGGATCGGTTCGCTTTATGGAAGGATTTCAAGCAGGTGAATGGGTCCTTATGGATTTAGGGGATGTTATCGTCCACATATTCTCAACAGAAGGCCGTGATTTTTACAACCTAGAACGTTTGTGGAATGATGCTCCTTATGTTAATCTTGATAATTTATTAACAGAGAATTAAGCGGAATCGAGACTACTGTCTCGGTTTTTTAGTTTGTAAGAACAATAATATAACCGTTAAGACCGTCACCATGTTAAAATTAAAATTATGAATAATGAAATAAATAACAATTACTCTACATTTGCGGCAAAATATGACCAACTATTTGATTCAGAATTATATCAAGAGTGGGTTAATTTTGTGAGAAAAAATAGTAAGCCGACAGACATTATGGATTTAGGTGGAGGAGCTGGACGATTAGCAGTTTTATTAGCACAGCTTGATTACACTGTTGATGTACTAGATTTGTCACCAGAAATGTTATCACTGGCACAAAGGCATGCCAATAATGCAAACGTCGACTTAGCTTTGTTACAAGCTGATATGCGTGACTTTTCAGATTGGAAAAAAGAATACCCCATCATCGTTAGTTTCGCAGATGCTTTAAATTATTTACCAAATTTATCTGATTTTAGATTAGCTATTCAACAAGTGTATGATCATTTAGCACTTGGCGGACAATTTTTATTTGATGTGATCACACCTTACCAGGTTAACGTGCTTTACGATAATTATTACTATAATAATGATGACGATGATGAAAATATTTTTATGTGGACTAGCTATCCTGGTGAGCAAGAGAATAGTGTTGACCATGACTTAAAGTTTTTTGTGTATGATGAGGCAATTGACGCTTTTAAGATCATGCGCGAAATTCATCATGAGCAAACCTATGATTTAAAGACATATCAAGAAACTTTAAGAAGTGCTGGTTTTCATGATATTGAAGTTTTTTCGAACTTTGGACAAAATGATATTGATGAAAAAACAGAACGTTGGTTTTTTAGGGCGGTGAAATAATGCAAGCAGTCGGAATAATAACGGAATATAATCCATTTCATAATGGGCATATTTATCATATTCAACAGGCCAAAAAATTAACAGGTGCGGATGTGGTTGTAGCCGTTATGTCTGGTAACTTTGTGCAACGTGGTGAACCAGCCTTATTTGATAAATGGCAAAGGACGCAAATGGCTCTGGAAAATGGTGTGGATTTAGTCATTGAACTACCTACTTTTTTTGCAGTACAACCAAGTCATATTTTTGCTGACGGGGCGATTCAATTATTATCCGCTCTTGGTGTTGATAATATTGTATTTGGTAGTGAGCATCCAGAGGTTGATTTCCTATCTTTAGCGAAACAAGCACCAACTATCGCAGAAGGACAAGAATTTAAGAATCATACGCAAACCTTTGCCAGTGCCTATGCTAAACAATTAGAGGCGGAAACTAGCTTTAAACTGGAAGAGCCTAATGATATTCTGGCGCTTGGTTACGCTAGTGCTATTCTAAATCAACAGGCTAACATTGGCATTATACCTATTCAACGCGCTGAAGCAAATTATCATGACACCAACTTTACGGATGAACAATCGATTGCCTCAGCGTCATCTATTCGTTTAGCTTTACGTAAAGGGAAAACTGAAAAGATCCAAAATGTTATTCCTAAGGCGACCAAAGTAGCGCTAGCTAGCGCTGCCAATACAATGGATTTCGAAAGTAAATTCTGGTCAATGTTGAAGTATCGGCTAACAACAGATACAGTTGGTCAACTAGGCCAAATTTATCAAATGGCCGAGGGATTAGAGCACCGTTTTGCTAAAACAGCTCTAAATGATTCTGGTCCACAAAGTTATCAAAGTTTTATTAAATCAACCAAATCTAAGCGGTATACGTTCACACGAATACAGCGCACGTTATTGTATACTTTGATGAATATTAAGGTAGACCAGATGCAGACAGCTATGCAGAATCCATACTTGCGTATTCTAGGATTTACTTCAGCTGGGCAGCAATACCTAAATGAAATTAAAAAACAAGTGACCCTGCCCCTTATCAGTAAAGTTGATTCAAGTTTGACTAAAAGCAATCTGCGCTTAGATTATAAAGCTGGTAAAGTGTGGCAATTGCTGGCAAATGAAAATGCGGCAACACAAGATGTGACACGAATGCCATTATATTGGGAGAAATAGTATGAAATATGCAAAAAATCAATTATTAAAGTATCGTCAAAATCCGTTAGTTATCAAAGAAACTTTAAATTTAGAGGAACAAGCTAAAAGTCGCTTCTCAGAAGTAGTCTTAGAGTTATCACCACTTGAAGTTACCGGAAGCATTAGCTACTTAGATAATGATGATATCACGCTAGACGTTAATGTTCTAGGGAATATCACAGTACCATCTTCACGATCATTAGACCCTGTGGTTGTGCCAATTCATTTAGCATTTTCTGAATTATATATTGAGGATGAGAATCGTCTCAAGGATTTCGAAGAAACTGAGGCAGTTTTTGTATTAGAAAATGATTCTTTAAATGTGGACGATGCTATTTTGGATAATATTATAGCAACTTTGCCTTTACAAATTTTAACGCCTGAGGAAGAAACCGACGATCGGTTACCCTCTGGAAAAGATTGGCATGTTATCAGTCAAGAAGCTTATGAAAATGAGAAAATGATAGAAGACGAGCCGAAAATTGACCCTCGTTTATCAAAATTAGACGATTTTTTCAAAGAATGAGAAAACACTTGCAAGAGTTAAACAAATGCTCTAAAATAAAGGGAAGTAATATAAATAGACTCGGCTTCTGCCGATTTAAAACACTGAGGACAAAAAATGAGTAAAGTATTGATTGTTGAAGATGAAGAAAACTTGGCAAAGTTTGTTGGTCTTGAACTTAAACATGAAGGATATGAAGCCGAAACGGTGAATGATGGTCGTTCTGGACTAGACTTGGCATTAGAAAATGATTATGATGTTATTTTGCTTGATTTGATGTTGCCTGAACTAAACGGTTTAGAAGTTGCGCGCCGATTGCGTGAAGTTAAAAAAACACCAATCATCATGATGACTGCCCGTGATTCAGTGATTGATCGTGTTTCTGGATTGGATTATGGTGCTGATGATTATTTGGTAAAGCCATTTGCGATTGAAGAATTGTTAGCTCGTATTCGTTCACTTTTGCGCCGTATTGCAATTGAAACTGAAACAAATGACAAGCATCGTTCAATTATTAACTTCAAAGACCTTCGTATTGAAAAGGAAAATCGTATTGCACGTCGTGATGATCAAATTATTAATTTGACAAAGCGTGAGTACGACTTGTTATTAACATTGGTAGAAAATATTAATGTGGTTCAATCTCGTGAGCAACTATTAAAAGAAGTTTGGGGTTTTGATTCTGAAGTAGAAACGAATGTTGTTGATGTGTATATTCGTTATTTGCGTAATAAGATTGATGATCCTGAAAGTAAAGCGTCATATATCCAAACAGTACGTGGCACTGGCTACGTGATGCGCAGCTAATTTTAATTAATTATGGATAATAATGAAAAAGAAACAACTAAAAAAGCTGTACGCCGATTCTCACTGCGCTGGCAGTTAGCACTTGGAATGGCGTCCGGCTTTTTTGTTATATTTATCGTATTTGCCTTATTACTTTCTGGATTGATAAAGAATCACTACGGTGTGTTACCAAATGAAGTTATTTTTTGGTTGTGGCTTACTATTGCTTTTGGTGGCTTGGCAATATTTATATTTGCACTAATCTTAACTAAAGTCATTTTGCGGCCGGTTCGGTTAATTGAAGCTACCATTGAAGCGTTTGAAGATGATCCGATGACGGAAGTACGTGCCAGTGAAATTGGTGCAAATGATGAATTCTCTGATTTAACTCGTATTCTAAATCGCACAATTGATCGTTTACAAGCATTAATCGGTGCACAGCAGCAATTTGTTTCAGATGTTTCCCATGAACTCCGAACGCCGGTAACAATCGTGAAAGGTCACATGGAACTTTTGAATCGTTGGGGTAAAGATGATCCAGAAGTTTTGGAAGATTCAATCAAATCCTCGCTGGCAGAAGTGCATCGAATGGAAACACTAATTAACGAAATGCTCAATTTAACACGTGCAGAGCAAATTCCAGTTGATAACGTGAAAGAAATTACTGACGTTGGCGGTACAATGCATCGTGTTTATGATAATTTTAAAATGATACATCCTGACTTTTCTTTTACCTTGGATGATGATTTATCAACCAAAGCAAAAGTTAAGATTCGTCAAGATCATATGGAGCAAATTCTAATCATTTTAGCCGATAATGCTGTAAAGTATTCTCTAGATCGTCATGAAATACATTTTGCTTTGTCACAAACGGCAAATCGCGTTGAAATCGGCGTACAAGACTTTGGTGAAGGATTAAAACCGGAAGATGCAAAACGTGTCTTCGACCGCTTTTATCGTGTTGATAAGGCGAGGTCACGAGCCAAGGGGGGAACTGGTCTGGGACTAAGCATTGCGCAACGTTTGGTAGAGGCTTATGGTGGTACAATTGCATTAGAAAGTGCAGAAGGATCAGGGTCAATTTTCACAGTCTATTTACCTTTGTATGTTGAGGAAAAAAATGAAAGCAATTGAAATTGATGTTTTTGGTTTAGTACAAGGTGTTGGGTTTCGATGGTTTGCACAGCGAACAGCACAGCAGCACAATATTGTTGGCTGGGTAAGTAACCAAAAAGACGGTTCTGTTAAAATACAAGCTCAAGGATTACCAAGTGATTTAACAGATTTTTTGTCAGTACTTGAGAAAGGCCCTGGTTTTTATAGTCATGTTGATAAGGTTATCACGACAAATATCCCATTATTTGAGACAAATGACTTTGCTATTCGTGGGTGATTCTTGCTATAATAGTATTTTGTAATTGTGCACAACTTTTTTAACACGATTTTCAAGGAGAAACCCTGATTATGAAACAATTAAAACGCGTTCTGACGTTTGCGTTTGTTATTTTTGATATTATTTTGCTTACTGGTGGTTATAATCAAGACAGTAGGATGTATCGTTGGATTGGTCAGCCATTGGCTGAATTAATGACTAGTATCGCTCATTTTATTGGTGGTGTTAACGGTATTGGCTGGGCAATTATTGTTATAACTGCAATTTTCCGATTAATTTTATTGCCATTTTTCTTGAATCAACAAGTTAATACGACTGTCAATCAAATTAAAATGCAGAAATTAAAGCCCGAGATTGATAAACTACAAACTTTATCTCGTAAGGCAGCGACGACAGAAGAACAGCAAAAAGCCAGCATGGCTATGATGTCGTTATATCGAGAAAATAATGTCAGCGTTATTGGTGGCATTTCATTTTTAACAATGGCAATGCAATTACCTGTTTTTTCAGGACTATATTCTGCTATTCTGCATGCGCCAGCTTTGCAAGGGGCCTCTTTCTTAGGATTTGATCTTGGAAAACCGCAATTAGTTTTTGCCATTGTTGCCGGTATTGTATATCTGATTCAGGCTTGGCTAATGATGCAACATATGCCTGAGGAACAACGTAAGACATCAGCCGCAATGATGTTTGTTAGTCCTGTAATGATTTTTGTGTTTGCTATGATTGCAAGTGGTGCTATTGGCTTATACTTTGTTATCGGTGGTGTATTCGCTTTAATCCAGACATTAATTCAACACTATCAACGTCCTGGGTTAGAAAAACGCGTTACAGCTGAATTTAAAATTCAAAAAACAGCTGATGATTTAATGGCAGAGGATATTAAAATACCAAATGCCAATCCAGGAAATACAAAAGTTACTGATGAACCAAGCGTTCTAAAAAATCAAAACAAAAAAAATCGCAATGCTGGAAAGCAACAGCGGTCGAAGTAAGTACGTCAATTTTTTGACGTACTTTTGTCAGTTCTCAGAAAGAACAGAAAGAAATACACATGGAAAGAATTATTTCAAATCAAAATGCACGTGTGAAAGCATGGGCAAAACTTGCAACAAAGAAAGGCCGTCAAGAGAATCATACTTATTTGCTCGATGGTTTGCATTTAGTTGAAGAAGCCGTTAAAGCTGGTGCAAAATTCCACGCCATAATGGCTACAGAAAAACAAATGGCTGATTATCTTCCAAATGTCCCTCATGGTGTTCCGGCTTTTGAAATTAGTGACGAAGTTGCCAAGCATATTGCTGGTACGAATACACCACAAGGTATTTTTGCAGAGATTAGTCTACCTGAAAAGACATTTGATCCCAGTTATGTTCATGATGGGGCATGGTTATTATTAGACAAGATTCAAGACCCAGGAAATGTTGGTACATTAGTGCGAACAGCAGATGCAGCAGGATTTAAGGGTGTTGTTTTAGGTGCTGGTACAGCTGATGCATTTGCTCCAAAAGTGGTACGTGCTATGCAAGGTTCTCAGTTCCATTTAGAGGTCTTGAATGGAGACTTAAATGAATGGGTTGATGCCTTAACAGCAAATAATCTACCAGTTTATGGTTCACAATTAAATGAAAAAGCAAAATCATATCGTGATGTTGAACCAAGCACACAATTTGGTTTAATTGTTGGTAATGAGGGACAAGGTATGTCAGCTGAATTAGCAGAAAAAACAACAGCCAACTTATACATCCCTATTCAAGGGCAGGCTGAAAGTTTGAACGTAGCTATTGCTGGTGGAATTCTAATGTTTGGCTTGGCATTGGGAAACTAATAACATTTTGCTGAAATTGGCGATTTAGCGTAAAATTTGCTATAATAAATGTTAACGATTTAGTAGAGGATATAACTGTGGAAAAACTACTTATTATTGCTCTAATTGTTGTAGGATTTTTGCTTATTATGACAGTTATGATGCAACCAAGTAAACAACAAGATGCATTATCAGCATTATCAGGTGGCGCAGGAGATTTGTTCGCAGAGCGTAAGTCGCGTGGATTTGAAGCTGTTATGCGTCGTACAACAGCAGTGCTTGGAGCATTATGGTTTATCATTGGATTTGCTTTAATGTACATTTCAGCACATTAAAAAAATCAGTTTACGCTTTTTCGTAAACTGGTTTTTTTTATCTCAATTTATAGTAAACAAGATATACTAAATAGTAGCAAATTAAGCTAACAAGGAAAAAATATGGAATTAGAACAATTAAAATCACAGCTTACTGGCTTTTTAAAAGCTAATCGTGAGCAAATATTTACCGCACAAAACTTAGCCGACGGATTAAGAATGACAGATAGCCGAGGTTACAAGCAGGTGGTTAATGCGTTGAATGCTAGTGTACGTGACGGGGATGTTATCGACATTAAAAATGGGTATCAATATAACAAAAATGCCGGTTATACAATTGGTGAATATCGTGCTAATGATAAGGGCTTTGGGTTTGTTAAATACGATGACGAATTACCTGACTTTTTTATTAATCCAGAAAATACACTACAAGCAATGCAAGGTGACACGGTGCGTGTTTCAACATTAAAGCCGTCACCCACACCAGACCGTGGACCAGAAGGTAAAGTGGAAGAAATTCTGGAACATGCTTACGAGCGCATAGTAGGGACTTTTTCATTAGGGACAGAAGCGCGCAACATGATTGGTGAACTACACCTCAGCGACAAGAAAACAATGAATTTTAAAGTGTTAGTTAGCGATGACGGATTAACACCTAATGATGGTCAAGTAGTCGTAGCGGAAGTTACTCGTTTTCCTGATAAAATCCATCCACGAGAAATAATTGCTACGGTAACCGAAACACTTGGATACAAAGATGAACCAGGGATGGACATTTTACAAATTGTTTACAGTAAGAAGGTTCCAAGTGAATTCCCACAAGAGGTGTTAGATGACGCACTTAACATTCCAAGTGAAGTTTCTGAATCTGAATGGGATGGTCGAGAAGACATTACAGAGCAAACCCTAGTTACAATCGATGGCGCTGACACGAAAGATATTGACGATGCCGTAGTTGCTTGGAAGTTAGATAATGGCAACTATCATCTGGGTGTGCATATTGCAGATGTTTCACACTATGTGACGGAAGGGTCTAGTATTGATATCGAGGCTTATAATCGCGGTACATCTGTCTATCTGACTGACCGTGTTATTCCAATGCTGCCTAGAAATATTTCTAACGGTATTGCTTCGTTAAATCCAAACGTTGTACGTTTAGCGATGTCTGCAGAGATGGAAATTGATCCACAAGGAAATGTAGTGAATCATAGATTGCATACCTCAGTTATGAAGTCCCATGCTCGTATGACTTACGATGCTGTCAATAAAATTTTGGCGGGTGATGTTTTCGTTCAAGATGAGTACGCAAAATTAGTGCCTATGTTTAAAGTGATGGGTGAACTACATGAAATTCTTTACAATATGCGTAAAAGGCGTGGCGCCATAGAATTTGATGCACCTGAGGCACAAATTATTGTGGATGAGGATGGGAAAGCTACTGATATTAAGTTGCGAGAACGTGGTACCGCCGAACGAATGATTGAATCCTTCATGTTAGCGGCGAATGAAACCGTTGCCGAGCATTTTGATAAACTTAAAGTGCCGTTCTTGTATCGTATTCACGAGACGCCTGATGCTGATCGTGCTAAGTCGTTCTTTGAATTTTCAAAGGCTTTGGGGCACACAGTTGTTGGTGATCCAAGTAAAGTAACACCAATCATGCTACAAAAGTTAATGGAAGATGTTGCTGGTGACCCTGCTGAACAAATGATTTCTACGATGATGTTGCGCGCAATGAAGCAAGCAAAATATTCACCGGATCCAGTTGGACATTTTGGTTTGGGTGCTGAGTACTATACTCACTTTACTTCACCAATTCGACGTTATCCTGATTTGACAGTTCACCGATTGATTAAATGGTATGAGAAACACGGTCATGGTATTCAAGCACAAGAAAAGTATGCTAGTCATCTTGGTAAAATTGGTGAAGATACAAGCTCACGTGAGCGCCGAGCCATTGATACTGAACGAGATGTGGATGCTTTGAAAAAGGCTGAATACATGATGGATAAGGTTAATCTTGAATTTGATGGGGTCGTCAATTCAGCATTGAAGTTTGGCTTGTTCATTAGCCTTGAGAACACAGTTGAAGGATTGGTTCATATTTCTAACCTGACTGATGATCATTATGAGTATGATGAGTCACATGCGGCATTAATTGGCCGTTCGAAGCACCGTATTTTTCAAATTGGGCAAAAAGTACGCGTCAAGGTTTTACGTGTTAATAAAGATGAACGTGTGGTTGACTTTGTATTGGTTAATCCAGAAGATGCACCAACAACGGATATTCGTGTAGCTTCAAAGGCACATGGTAAGTTTGGTAAAGGTCGTAATCGCGATGAGCGGCGTAAAAATGAACGTCGTGGCAAATCAGAAGGACCACGTCCAAAGAGAGGGCCCTTAGATAGTAAACAGGGGCATAAACAGGATAGCAAACGTAACTTTTAAGGTGGTTTGTCATGGCAAAGAAGAAACAAAATACTGAAAATTATCTTGCTCAGAATCGTAAAGCGCGATTTAACTATGCCATTGCGGAAACTTTTGAAGCTGGTATATCTTTAACAGGAACGGAAATTAAGTCAGTTCGGGCCGGTCAAATTACCATAGGTGATGGATTTGTAACGATACACAATGGCAATGCCTTGCTAACAAATGTGCATATTTCTGCTTATATGCAGGGAAATCAATTTAATGTTGATCCATTGCGGACCAGACAATTACTGTTGCATAAACGAGAGATTCGAGTTCTTGAAAAAGCAGCGCAGGAACAAGGTGTAACAATTGTTCCTTTGAAGGTTTATTTAAAACACGGCTTTGCGAAAGTTTTAATTGGTATAGGTCGCGGAAAGAAAAAATATGATAAACGAGAAGATATTAAGAAACGTGATCAAGAGCGAGAATTAAGCCGCCGATTTAAAAATTAGGAGCTCAAATGCTCCTTTTTATTTTTGTAAAGTAACGCACAGGTCTATGGAATACTCTATTGACCCGTCATGAATTAACATATATACTTAATATATGTGAAATCTAATATTCACAAGCTGAAAGGATATATTAACATGGTAGTTACAATCATTTCAGTGTTTTTCGCAATTGTGATTGGTCTTGGTATAGGATACTATATGCGCAGATCTCAAGACGCGCGTAAAGTTATTTCTGCCGAGCAGATGGCAACTAACATTCTTGAACAAGCAAATAATGAAGCTAAGAGCTTGAAACGTGCAGCAGAAGTTGATGCTAAAGATTTGGCGCAAACTTATCGGAATCAAGTTAATGATTCGTATAACGACCGTCAAAAGCATTTGCAGCAACAAGAACACAGGCTAGAAGACCGCATCAATAACCTCGATAAAAAAGATGCGGCCTTGAATCAACGCGATGCATCATTGATTCAAAAAGAAAATCAAGTACAGACACGCCTTGATGACGCAGCAAAAAAAGAAGTATTAGCACAGAAGTTGTTGACTACACAACAAGAAAAGTTGGAAGAAATTGCTCAACTATCTCCTGAAGATGCTAAGAAACAAATTTTAAGTGAAACTAAGGCAAGTTTGACTCGTCAACGAGTAGCCTTGATTAAAGAAGCTGAAGAAGAAGCAACCAGCGAAGCTGAGAAGCGTGCTCGTAATATTATCGTGCAAGCTATCCAACGTTCCTCAGCTGATTCTGTTGCTGATGTGACAGTTTCTGTTGTGAATTTGCCAAGTGAAGATATGAAGGGAAGAATTATCGGTCGCGAAGGTCGTAATATTCGTACTTTAGAATCTCTAACTGGTATTGATTTAATTATTGATGACACACCAGAATCGGTCGTTTTAAGTGGATTTGATCCTGTCCGACGTGAAATTGCAAAAATGGCATTAGAGGCCTTAGTTGCAGATGGTCGAATTAATCCGTCTCGTATTGAAGAAATGGTTGAAAAATCACGACGTCAAATGGATGAAACGATTCGTGAAAAGGGTGAACAAGCTGTCTTTGAACTAGGATTACGGGGTATGCACCCAGACTTAATTAAGATGATAGGTCGTATGAATTATCGAACTTCATACGGTCAAAATGTGCTCCAACATTCAATCGAGGTCGCAAAACTTGCGGGAATGATGGCAGCTGAGCTTAAAATGGATGTCGCGCTTGCGAAACGCGCTGGATTAATACACGATATTGGAAAAGCAGTTGATGCTGAGGTCGAAGGTTCCCATGTGGAATTAGGTGTCAGGTTAGCTGAGAAGTTTAATGAAAAGCCAATTGTAATCAATGCAATTGCTGCTCATCATGGTGACGTTGCAGCAATTTCGCCAATTGCTGAATTAGTAGTTGCGGCTGATGCTATTAGTGCTGCCCGTCCAGGGGCTCGTAGCGAGTCACTAGAAAATTATGTGCAACGTTTAAAGGAGCTTGAGACGATTGCAAATAATTATGAGGAGGTTCACACAGCATATGCTATTCAAGCAGGTCGAGAAGTACGTGTGATTGTTGAACCTACAAAGGTTACAGACTTGCAAGCTAAGGTATTGGCACACGACATTAAGTCGGATGTTGAAGAAAAACTGGAATATCCAGGACATATTAAGGTTACGGTTATTCGAGAAACACGTGCGATTGATTATGCACATTAAACTACGATAAATAATACGTTTTTTAAAAAGTCGTTCGTAGAACGTCTTTTTTTGTTATAATTGATGTTAGTGAGAATGTTTTAAATTTTTCATAAAAAGTTAAACGAAGTATAATCATAACTATGATATTTAGCGGAGGATTTTATGGAACCAGGACAATTAGCATTAATTATATTTGCCGTAGCCTTTCTACTTTTGGTGATGTTTATCGGCATATTCTTGTTACGTTTAACACGTTCATTGAGTATTATAACAATGGATGTCGATACAATCGCACGTTCAAGTAATGAAATTTTAGGAAACGCTAATGTATTGCTAAATGATATCAATGGCAAAGTGAAAACCCTTGATCCAACAGTACAGGCAATGGCTGACTTGTCAGTTACGGTGTCAAAACTTAATAATTCAGCACAAAATGTTACTCACAAGTTTTCAGGTGTCAAGGCCGGAGCAACTGGTGTGGCAGCTGCTATGACTAAAAATGCAACAAAGGCTGCTATGGGTAGGTTTAGAAACAAAAAGAAAACGGAGGTTTAATGATGTCAAAGACAAAAGTATTTATTGCAGGTGTTTTAGCAACTACGGCAGCTTATATTGCTTATAAAGCATTGCCTAAAGATAAGCAAGACGAATTGTCAGCCAAAGCACACAAAACGGGTGCATTACTGCGTGATAAGGCTTATGATATTAGTTACAATGCAGCAGATGTAGCAGCTGATGTGACAGAAAAGGCTAAAGAAAAAACGGTTGCCTTGAAGACGGATAGTCAAGAAAAATATGCCGACCAAATTGATGCTGCAACTGAAAAAATTAAGGATTTAACAGATCAAGCAGCACCATATGTTGATAAAGCTAAGGATTTTGTAACTCCTTATATTGAAAAAACACAAGATGCACTTACTGATTTACGAGAAAAGTTTGCCAGTGAGGATATCGAATTAACACAAGATGATGTGGATTTGGAAGAAGTTTTGGCTGATTTAGCCGACAATGAAAATGTAAAAAACGATGAAGTACCATCAATTAAAGATGATAACACTTCAGATGCACAAGCAAAAACAGAAGAATAAATAAAAAGCAGAACGGCTATAATAGCCGTTCTGCTTTTTTAGTGTTGGCAAAATGTAGTTTAGCGTAGTGTCTCAAATCAATATTACGTCGCAATAATGTTGCAGCAACACGGTCAACTTCACGTCCTGCACCAATGGGCAGCTTGATACCAACTTCGGCACCTAATTTAGAAATAGCATCTAATTCTACTACACGAGCTAAGATAGAAGCAGCAGCGACACTTAAATGATACTGTTCGCCTTTAGTAGTGAAGTATACATTTTCATGAATTATTCGTTGTTGCTTAGCATTTTTAAGATACTTAAAGTATGTGCTTTGTTGTGCAAACTGATCAATTAAAATGGCTTGTGGTGTGATTGGGGAAATTTTATCCAATACTTTACCTAAGGCAAAATTATGAGAGATTGCTTTCATTTGGTTTACATTATGCAAAGGTTGTAATTGATTATATTTTTCAGGCATTAAATTAACAACATGATGAGGTAGCTTGGCAATAATTTGCGGAACGATTTTTTTCATATTATCATCTGTTAAAGTTTTCGAATCAGCAATACCTAGTGCTTTTACCCACGCTAGGTTTTCTTGAGATACGTAAACAGCGGCTGTTGTTAGTGGACCAAAATAGGCACCAGCACCTACCTCATCAGAACCTAGAACTGACCAATTAGCAAAATTATCCGGAAGAACTTTATCTATCTTTTCAGGTGAGCCAAGAGTATGAATTGAATTCGTTTCCCATTTAGCAGCCTCAGCACTAGTAGTTTTGCCTTGAAAGACAACTTTTCCAGAGTAGTAACCTGTTACAGTAACAGAACCAGTACTAACTGAAAACAAAGCACCAGTAGGCACTTTCTTACTGGTGAATTGACCATAATAATGGGCTATTTGTTTTAATTTTTGTTTATTGACTTGAATAACTGTTTGCATATTAGCAGTATATCAGTTTTTTATCCCTGCGTGTTTAAATAAAAAAACTTCTTAATTATCGAGGTTCCGTTCGTTAGTGATAACATTCTCAAAATCAGTTTGAGATATGTTAACATTATATAATCACAGTATGGGTTATTGCTGTTGAAGTACAGTCACATGGGGAGAAAATAAGGTATGTTAAAAACTAAGTCACTATTAGTAACTATCGTAATAGTAGTAGTTTTTGGTGGGGTAAATATTTTGTTGTGGGAGTTTACGATGGGGGCAGATTATAAGGTAGTGAATAAAGATGACGAAAGGAAATTTTATCAAGTTCTTCATGAAAATGATGTGTCTGATAAAATTCTTCAATTTAAAATTAATGATAAAATCATTAAAGGAGATTCAATACTTTTGAATTTACCGGAAAAAAATAATAAAAAGGTTAGTATTTTAGTTGATAATAATCATATTGATAGGATATTTAAAATTGGAGATATAGTTACGGTAAAACTTAATCGTAGTGTAAAAATTAGTGATAGCTTCTATGTTGTAAGTGCTGACATTGAATAAGTCGTGGAATAAAAAAATGGCTTCAGTTTCCTAGTACGTATTAATTAAACTAACAGAATTGTTAGTTTTTCCGCGCAATAATGGGATTTATTGTATAATTGATGTATGACAAAACAGCAAAGAAGACAATATAAGGCAACTATTGCCGGAAAAACATATATTATTTCTGGGGAAGCGAGTCTGCCCCATTTTAAATCAACCGAAGAATTACTGAATAAGCAGATTAAGCAAATTAAAGTGGTTGCTCCAAAATTGTCACAATTGGATCAGGCCATTCTCTTGACATTTAATTCAATATCAGATCAGTTATATAAACAGGCAGAAATTGATGAATTACATGAAAAAATAGCTGAAATGCAAGCAGAAATTAATTTGTTACAATCGCAAAAAGAAAGGTTGAAACCTAAAAAAAGTGCTGTTTCAAGTATTATAGCTACAGCTAAGCAAGAGAGCCGCACGCGCGCATCAAACAAAATATTTAAGGAAACCGACAAATGATTTTATTAGGATTGTCAGTCATTTTTATTTTAATTACTATTAGAATGGGATACCGTATGGGATTAGTTAATGCGGTACTTCGTTTTATTTTATGGGTAATTGTTTGGTATATTGCGATTAAATTTGCTAAACCATTTGGGCAACTATTAACCGATTTCGTCTCAGGACAATTTGTACGAACGACAATACCACAGAATGTTGTTGGTGACGGGTCACAATTTTTAGCATCAGGAGTAATATTTACAATAATATTCATTTTGGGTAGTATTGTTAGTCACTGGATATTAAAATCTTTCAGTGTTATCCGCCACATCCCATTATTGGGGTGGTTTGATGCGGTCCTTGGTGGCCTTCTGTATGGTATTATGGGCGCTGTCATAGCATTTTTTGCCCTAGAGCTATTGTCTGTAATGCCGAACATCTGGATCCAAGATCAATTCTTAAAAACACCGCTTTTGAACGATATATTAGACAATATGCCATTTTTTGCTAATCAAATCTATAATTGGTGGCTATAAAATAGAATCTAGGAACATTTTTTGTTCTAGATATTTGGGAAAATAAAATGAATCAAAAAGTACTACAAACATTAGAATATGACAAAATTAAGTTACAACTAAGTGATTTTCTATCAACGCCTATTGGACGACAAGAGGCAGACGCGCTGCAACCCATTAATGATGTAGATGTAATCAATTATTGGCTGCAAGAAACAGCAGATGCGATGATGATTGACCGTTTAAAAGGTGGCATTCCACTAGCTAAATTAGCCGATATCACACCACATTTGAAAAGACTAAATATTCAAGCAAGTTTAAGTGCTACTGAATTAGCAGAAATAGGCAATGTTCTACGTAATACAAGTGCTATTTCTAATTTTTTCATACAAATGAAAGATGAGTCGATTGGTGAATCTCTAGAAGTGCTTGTTGAACAAGCTGAACAACTTGAAACGTTGCCTGAGGTTACTAAATCAATTCAAACTGCTATTGACTTAACTGGCCGTATTAATGATGAAGCATCATATGAATTAAAATCGGTTCGAGGAAAAATAGTCGGTCACGAAAATGCCATTAAAAATAAGATGCAGGAATTTACTAAAGGCAAAACTGCGCAATACTTGAGTGACCCGATTGTTACTATTCGGGGTGATCGGTATGTTTTACCAGTAAAAGCAGAGTATAGAAATCAGTTTGGCGGTGTTGTTCATGATCAAAGTCAAACAGGATTGACACTTTATGTCGAACCGCAAGCTGTTGTTGAATTGAGTAACAAACTAAGCGAACTTCGTGTGAAAGAAAATGCAGAAGAGCAGCGAGTGTTACGAGAACTATCAGCAGCATTAGAGCCACATACAATTGAAATTCAACAAAATGTTCAAATTTTAGGGCATTTTGATTTTGTGAATGCCAAAGCGCGGTTAGCAGTTCGCTTAGATGCTATGCAACCAACTGTCAGCTTAGAGAATCATATTAATTTGCGACAGGCTTGGCATCCACTGTTGGATAAAAAAATAGCAGTAGCTAATGATATCAGTCTTGGGGATAGCTATAAAACCATCATTATTACAGGTCCTAATACTGGTGGTAAAACGATCACGATTAAGACGCTTGGGCTATTACAATTAATGGCTCAATCTGGATTATTTATAACGACAAGGCAACCTTCAACAGTAGGTATTTTTGAAGAAGTGTTTGCGGACATTGGTGATGAACAATCAATTGAGCAAAACTTATCTACTTTCAGTTCCCACATGGCCAACATTGTGTCAATGCTTGACCACATTGATGATAAAACATTAGTTATTTTCGATGAACTGGGCGCTGGAACTGACCCCGCAGAAGGGGCAGCACTGGCAATTGCTATATTAGATAAAGTTGCTAGCCTAGGGGCGTATACGATAGCTACAACACACTACCCTGAGTTGAAATTATACGGTTATAATCGACCAGAAACTAAAAACGCTTCAATGGTGTTTGATGTGGAAACGTTACAACCAACTTATCAATTTTTGATGGGTGTTCCAGGACAATCTAACGCTTTAGCAATCGCGAAGCGCTTGGGATTTGGTGAAGATGTCATTGGCGCTGCAATGTCTTTAACTGACGAATCAGATCAAGACTTGAATAATATGATTGCTGATTTAGTTGCACAGCGAGATGAAGTCAAAAAAAATAATGAAGAACTTAAATCACAAATCAAGGCGACAGAAAAAAAATCAGATGCCCTAAAAGAAGCACAAAACAAGTTGGAAAAAGAGCGTGCGCATGTTATTTTAGACGCTAAAAATGAAGCTAATCATATTGTCGCAGCAACCAAAAAGAAAGCAGAACAATTAATTAGTGAAATTCGTAAAGAGCGTTTAAGAGCAGGACAGCGTGGTGAGTTAACTGAGCAAGAACTGCAAGCCAGAAAAGGAAAGCTTGATCAGTTGCGGCAAAATGACTCCTTGGAGAAAAATAAAATTTTACAAAAAGCCAAAAAAGTAAAAGAATTAACTCCTGGGGATGAAATTACTATCCGTTCCTACAGCCAGCAAGGTACTTTAGTCAAAAAACATAAGAATGGTCAATGGGAAGTCGAAATGGGCATTTTAAAAATGCTTGTTGATGAAGACGACATTGTTAAAACTGAAGCAACTGTGAAGGCTCAAAAAAGTAAAGCTAAGAAAAAGCAACAAAAAATTATTCGAAAAACAACAAGCAGTGGGTCAGCGAGAGCTTCTGTAAAATCGACATTGGATTTGCGTGGTGTACGTTATGAAGCTGCTCTAACTGAACTAGATCGGTACTTAGATACAGCAGTACTAGCTAATATTAGTCCTGTTGAAATTATACATGGGAAAGGCACAGGCGCGCTACGTCAAGGTGTTACCGAGTTTTTGAGATCTGATCGACGCGTGAAGTCGTATCATTTTGCTAGTGCAAATGCAGGTGGCGATGGTGCAACAATTGTGGAATTAAAGTAACTTAACGATTGATCAATAAGAAGACTTTCGACGAGAAAGCCTTCTTATTTTGTTAGGGTGGATAATAAAGTGGGGTTGATGTGGCAGAAATTGATTGTTTTTTTATAGTATACTTATATTGAAACTATTTTAAGGAAAACACATGGCAAAAGAAAAATTTAATTCTCAAGAATTTTTATCATCATTATTTCATTATGCGCACGGATTTAACTTTAATCATATTATTTTTGATGCCAACAGATATAGGGTCTCAGTTAGTTTGATGCGCAGGTCAGCAACATATGGTAATGCAGAAATGTTTTATGTGTCTGCGGATCCTAAAGAATTTGCCCCAGTAATGTCAGCCATTAATAGTGCAATTGAAATTGCTGAATTAGAAGGCAGCCAACAGGCAACCGTTATCACACCTAATTTAGAACGTAACGAGCAAGTATTTCAGTTCAAATTACGCGAGTTTGGTAATGGAAAATACAATCTAGATTTAAGTATTTAAAAGGAGGATGTGTTGAGTGTGGATCACGAAATATAGGTGGTCTAATTTGATACTTTTATGATATGAAACAAGGAAAATCAGCGCAACTAAAAAAAATGCGTCATACAAAGTCAAAGCAGAAATTCACTTCAAAAAATATACTACCAGAATTTAATTATAATGATTTTGCGGGCTTTTTACGTGCACGGTATTATTTGACGTACAATACCAAATATTCTACAGAAACATTTGAAGTAGCTTCTTTTTTCCTAGATGACGTGATTGCGACCATTGTGCAGCAAAATTTTACGAAATTTACTAGCAATGAACGTGCTACAGTCAATTTGAATGAAGTTATGCAAGCAGCATTAGTAAATAGCGATGATCGTGATTGGCGTTATTTTGTACTCTTAGTACCTGTCTTGTACGATATGCAACAATTTTTGGTCAAAGAAAGCAGCGTTAATCAAAGATTTATTGCCCACGCACCGAAGTTTGATGTTAATTTTTGGCGAATGATTATGCGCACAGTAATCGCAATTAATTTTTTCAAGTGGCAAGGTAAAGATGTTGCGGAAATGATGAAGACGTCAAATGCTATTGATGAACTACAATTTAAGTTTTTGTCGGAAAATGAAGAAGATGATGATTTTAACTTGGAAATCATCAACGAGACATTCCGCGGATTATCACCTAAAATGAAGCCTTTAAAGAATACTAATGATGTGCAAAAATTACAACCATCGTTGTCACCTGATGAAGTGCAAACAGAGCTTGAATTTGCTGAAAAAAGCCTAAAAAAGTTCCAAGAAGCTTCTGTTAAAGATGTTGTCAGTGATAATGTCATTAATATGCTTTATGCTTTTCATGAAGGCATGGCACATGAGTTTAACGCAACACACAAATTATGGCGAGCGAATTTATTAAATGCATTTGCTGAAAAATACCTGTTAGATTATTGGACACCACAGTGGCTTGATTTAGATGGTATCGGTGGTGAGGTTAAATCCTATTTAACCTTTTTGAGTAGTAAAAAAGCCCTCACAGGGCTAGGTGACCTTGTAGCAGGGACTCTTGATATTGATCGGTATATTGATATAGTTGCGATTAATTCTTTACTTGAAAAGCTAGACATGACAGAAATAGAAAAACTTAGTTAAAGCACAACTATGATTGTGCTTTTTTATGTACACATATGGCTTGCAGTCAACTAAATGATATGTGCCGAATCATTCCAGGTGCTATATTAGAAAACTTATGAGTCTTATGTGACTGTATGAAAAGCTGACCATGGTTATTTTGGTACATGTATCCATACAACTGCGTAACATGCTCACTGAACAAAGAGTCATTAAGTTGAATGGTTACAGGATCAGTGGTATTGAGCGCTAGTTCTAAGCGTATTATAATTTCCTGTGCATTTAATTGGCGCTTCAAAGATACTGATTTTTTTGAGGCAACGTATTGAATAAGTTTTTGAAGTAAATGATGTAATGGTGCTTGAAATTGATGTTGGATAATATAATTTTGCATACCAGTCTTCTCCACTCGTTGTTATATAAATTCATTATACGAACAAACGTTCAAATAAGCAAATTGAAGGAAAGTTTCTTAAACGTTTCTTGAATACTATTATGCTGATAAATAGGCATTTTTTGTTTATAAAGTCTATATTTGTCTATGGGAACAAATATTCACTATAATGGCTGTGTTTATGTTAATATTGATATTGTAAAGGTAAATTGCTATAATGTTCTTATTAGTTTATAAAGAGGAATATTATGACTCAGCGTGGTTTATTAATCGTACTTTCAGGGCCCTCAGGTGTCGGAAAAGGCACTGTACGTAAAGCAATTTTTGAAGAAGAAAGCATTGATTTTCAATATTCGATTTCCGCTACAACACGTCAGCCCCGTGCTGGAGAAGTAGACGGTGAAGATTATTTTTTTGTAACCCGTGAACAGTTTGAAGAAAAAATTAATAATGGTGACATGTTAGAGTATGCAAAATATGTCAGTAACTATTACGGAACACCTAAAAGCTTTATAGATGAGACGCTAGCAAGCGGGCGTGATGTTTTTTTGGAAATAGACGTTCAAGGTGCTTTGCAAGTTAAATCAAAAATGCCAGAAGGTATTTACATATTTTTAACACCGCCAGATTTAACAAATCTACGCGATCGTTTGGTCGGTCGTGGTACAGATTCTGCTGATGTGATTGAAAAAAGAGTTGCAGCGGCACGTGATGAACTTAAAATGATGATTAATTACGATTATGCTGTTGAAAACGATGTAGTTTCAAATGCAGTTGAACGAATCAAATCAATCATTACAGCAGAACGCTTACGCGTAACTCGTGTATTTGATAAGATACAATAAGGAGAAAGACATGTTACTATATCCATCAGTTGATAAGCTATTAGAAAAGGTTGATTCACGTTATAAGCTAATTGCTTTAGGCGCAAAGCGTGCTCGTGAGTTAGATGCTGGTTTGCCAGCAACTCAAGAAACATTCGAATCGAATAAGTCTGTTGGGCAAGCGTTAGAAGAAATTGAAAATGGTGCTGTCATTATTGACCCCAAATTTGAAGACGAAGTATAAACGCCAACAGGCGTTTTTTATAATTTTAGGAGAAAATTCATGGTAGAGTATCCACAATTAGATGCTGCTAATTATAGTGGCCCTGTTGCAACTTTTAAAACAAATAAAGGTGATATTAGAGTTAAATTGTTTTCTGATATTGCGCCGAAAACTGTCGAAAATTTTATTACACATGCAAAAAATGGTTATTACAACGATGGTATTTTTCACCGTGTTATCAGTGATTTTATGATTCAAGGTGGCGATCCTGAAGGAACTGGTATGGGTGGTGAAAGCATTTGGGGCGGTAGCTTTGAAGATGAGTTTAGCGATCATTTGTTTAATACTTATGGCGCTCTTTCGATGGCTAACGCTGGACCTAATACGAATGGATCACAGTTTTTCATTGTACAGGCATCTAATTTTCCAACACAAATGGTTTCGGCATTACGTAGTTTGCCGGCAGAAGTAGCCGATTTTTATCGACAAAAAGGCGGTACACCATGGTTGGATGGTAAACACACTGTGTTTGGCCAAGTGATTGAAGGATTCAATATTGTCGATGAAATAGCAAAAGTAAAAGTTGATATGTCGGATAAGCCACGTGAAGATGTAATTATCCATACGATTGAGATAGCAGGTGTATAACCTGCTTTTTTATTGTTCAAACGGACGAACAACTAACAGACCATGATATAATAAAATGCAGAGGCAAAAAAATGAAGTATTCTGTAGGTCAAAAATTAAAAGGACGTATAACGGGGATTCAACCATATGGAGCATTCGTATCATTAGACGATCATACACAAGGTCTTATCCATATTTCGGAATGCAAATCAGGTATTGTTCGTGATTTGAACGGTGAATTAAAAGTAGGTAAAGAAGTTAGCGTCGTAGTTATGGATATCGAACAGTATAATGGCAAAATAAGTTTATCCTTGCGTCAAGATGAAATGATAAGTGCTAACCAAAAAATGATTGGTAAAAATTATACTTTAAAAAAACGTTTTTGGACAAACTATCATTTAGAATATGGTTTTGCATCTATTGCTGATAAACAGGGTGAATGGATTGAAGAGGCGCTTAGGCGTCTCGGGAAGTGAGTGAATATGTCGTTGATAGCAGTAACAGCAATTGCGGTGGAAGATAATCTACCTTATTTTTTAGTACAAAAAAAAGAAAATGGCTACCAGTTCTTCACAACAAAAATGCATAAACATAATAATGATACGTCTTTAGGAGCAGCACTACGTGGTTTAAAAGAATTAGGTCCGGTGAATTTTAATGATTGGCGTCTTGGTGAATTGACTAGTGTGGAAATTGACGGTGAGTTGTTATCAATCTATTCGTTTGAAGTGAGAGATACCGAGAAGATTGAACAAGAATTAAATTCTAAACTGGAATTTATGCCTGCCAATAAAATTCATGATCTCTTAAAAACCTTAAAAACGACATTGTTTGTTAGTTTTGAAGAAAACTGATAGAAGGGTTGACTTTTTTAATAAAGAGAGTATATTTATAATAGTTCTTTCTTACGAAGGAACGAGCGCGAAAAGAGAGAGGAAGCAACGAAAAGAAGTAGTTGACAAATCGAAAAGAGCGTGATAAGATAATATAGTTGTCTCAGCGACAACAAGTAGCACATTGAAAACTGAACAAAACTTTGAACAAACGAATCTGTAGCTGTTACGTAAAGTAACAAAAACAAATTTGCGAAGTCAATTCGTAACAAACAATAAACGGATTACGTTATAGAGATATAGCGAAAAATAGTCAGTTTAATCGAAGAGCAATCTTCAAATTTTCAAATTGAGAGTTTGATCCTGGCTCAGGATGAACGCTGGCGGCGTGCCTAATACATGCAAGTCGAACGCACAGCGAAAGGTGCTTGCACCTTTCAAGTGAGTGGCGAACGGGTGAGTAACACGTGGACAACCTGCCTCAAGGCTGGGGATAACATTTGGAAACAGATGCTAATACCGAATAAAACTTAGTGTCGCATGATACAAAGTTAAAAGGCGCTTCGGCGTCACCTAGAGATGGATCCGCGGTGCATTAGTTAGTTGGTGGGGTAAAGGCCTACCAAGACGATGATGCATAGCCGAGTTGAGAGACTGATCGGCCACATTGGGACTGAGACACGGCCCAAACTCCTACGGGAGGCTGCAGTAGGGAATCTTCCACAATGGGCGAAAGCCTGATGGAGCAACGCCGCGTGTGTGATGAAGGCTTTCGGGTCGTAAAGCACTGTTGTATGGGAAGAACAGCTAGAATAGGAAATGATTTTAGTTTGACGGTACCATACCAGAAAGGGACGGCTAAATACGTGCCAGCAGCCGCGGTAATACGTATGTCCCGAGCGTTATCCGGATTTATTGGGCGTAAAGCGAGCGCAGACGGTTTATTAAGTCTGATGTGAAAGCCCGGAGCTCAACTCCGGAATTGCATTGGAAACTGGTTAACTTGAGTGCAGTAGAGGTAAGTGGAACTCCATGTGTAGCGGTGGAATGCGTAGATATATGGAAGAACACCAGTGGCGAAGGCGGCTTACTGGACTGCAACTGACGTTGAGGCTCGAAAGTGTGGGTAGCAAACAGGATTAGATACCCTGGTAGTCCACACCGTAAACGATGAACACTAGGTGTTAGGAGGTTTCCGCCTCTTAGTGCCGAAGCTAACGCATTAAGTGTTCCGCCTGGGGAGTACGACCGCAAGGTTGAAACTCAAAGGAATTGACGGGGACCCGCACAAGCGGTGGAGCATGTGGTTTAATTCGAAGCAACGCGAAGAACCTTACCAGGTCTTGACATCCTTTGAAGCTTTTAGAGATAAAAGTGTTCTCTTCGGAGACAAAGTGACAGGTGGTGCATGGTCGTCGTCAGCTCGTGTCGTGAGATGTTGGGTTAAGTCCCGCAACGAGCGCAACCCTTATTGTTAGTTGCCAGCATTCAGATGGGCACTCTAGCGAGACTGCCGGTGACAAACCGGAGGAAGGCGGGGACGACGTCAGATCATCATGCCCCTTATGACCTGGGCTACACACGTGCTACAATGGCGTATACAACGAGTTGCCAGCCCGCGAGGGTGAGCTAATCTCTTAAAGTACGTCTCAGTTCGGATTGTAGTCTGCAACTCGACTACATGAAGTCGGAATCGCTAGTAATCGCGGATCAGCACGCCGCGGTGAATACGTTCCCGGGTCTTGTACACACCGCCCGTCACACCATGGGAGTTTGTAATGCCCAAAGCCGGTGGCCTAACCTTCGGGAAGGAGCCGTCTAAGGCAGGACAGATGACTGGGGTGAAGTCGTAACAAGGTAGCCGTAGGAGAACCTGCGGCTGGATCACCTCCTTTCTAAGGATAATCGGAAAGCGACAGCGACTTAAGTGTCAATTTGTTTGTTTCAAAGTTTTGTTTAGTTTTGAGTGTGATACTTTAATAGGTATCATTGTCTCAAAGTGATCCTATGGGGAATTAGCTCAGCTGGGAGAGCACCTGCTTTGCAAGCAGGGGGTCAGCGGTTCGATCCCGCTATTCTCCATAGCTAGTCGAAAGGCTAGCATGTTGTACATTGAAAACTGAATAGTAACAAATTCTTTTAAAAGCAATCGAAAGATTGCACTAAAATGAACCGAGAAACAACACAAAAAGTTCTTTAAAAAGAACGGTTTAATCGCAGGTCTGAAAAATGACCAACTCATAAACTTAAACCACAACTTCGGTTGTATAGGTTAAGTTAATAAGGGCGCGTGGTGAATGCCTTGGCACTAGGAGCCGATGAAGGACGTGACTAACTACGATAAGCTTTGGTGAGCGGTAAGTACGCTATGACCCAGAGATTTCCGAATGGGGAAACCTAACTCGTAAGAGTTGTCTGTATCTGAATACATAGGATATTTGACGGAATACGCTGTGAACTGAAACATCTCATTAGCAGCAGGAGCAGAAAGAAAAATCGATTCCCTAAGTAGCGGCGAGCGAACGGGGAAGAGCCCAAACCAACGTGCTTGCATGTTGGGGTTGTAGGACTGATATATAAGAGTTACAAAAGTGTTTTATAGCAGAACAAGTTGGGAAGCTTGGCTATAGAGGGTGATAG
>CP046062.1:0-210000 GCA_009676745.1 Leuconostoc mesenteroides subsp. mesenteroides | reverse complement strand
GATCAATGGAGCGGACTAGTACTAATAGGTCGAGGACTTAACCAAAGTCTAAAGAATAGAAATATTCGGATAAGCAATTATGAGTGGTTTAGGATAGAAGAAGAATTTGTTATTATTTAGTTTTGAGTGGATAACACTCAAGGTGTCGTGTCGATAGCATAGAGGACACACCTGTTCCCATACCGAACACAGAAGTTAAGCTCTATAGCGCCGAAAGTAGTTGGAGGATCGCTTCCTGCGAGGATAGGACGATGCGGTGCCGTACATAGGAAAAGAAGTATCTCAAACGAGATACTTCTTTTTTGTTAGTTGTTTATATTAGGTTCATGTACTTTGATCGGTAATTACGGTATAATGTAATTACTAAGATTTTTGGGAGGTCAACATTCTTATGGTTACACTATTTTTATCACCGAGTTGTACCTCATGCAGAAAAGCAAAGCAGTGGTTGGAAGAACACCATATTTCATATCTTGAAAGAAACTTGAGCAAAGAACCATTACGAGCAGAAGAAGTTAGTAAAATGTTGCGCTTAACTGAAGATGGTACGGACGAAATAATTTCTAGACGTTCAAAAGTTTTTGCAAATTTAGACATGTCTTTAGAAGATCTTACTATAAATAAATTGATTAAGTTGATTGTGGAGTATCCATCATTACTTAAGCGACCAATAATCATTGATGATCGGCGTATGCAGGTAGGTTACAATGAGGATGAGATTCGTCGTTTTTTGCCACGAACTGTTCGTCAGCGAGAATTAATTCGTGCAACATATAAGGCTGACTTTGAGGAAGAAGCGAAGAACTTAATTGTCGAAGAAGTGTAAGATTTTTTTTGAATATAATATCAGCTCTGATCTATAAATTTTGAAAGGAATATTAATATGGAAAAGGAAAGAATTAATGAAAATACAATCCGCGTTATGATTGATAATTCTGATTTAAAAGATCGTGGCATTACTGTAATGGAACTATTGGGTAATCATGAAAAAATCGAATCTTTTTTTTATAATATTTTGTCTGAAGTAGACACTGAGCATGATTTTGAAGATGATGATCAAGTTTCGTTTCAAATTTTACCAAATCGTAATGGATTGGAATTATTCATTTCACGTCTAGATGAAGAGAACAAAATTTCTGACATATTAGATAATATTACCAATTTTACAAGTAAGCAACCGGCAAATATTGATAATATTTCTGATAAGAGACGTCAAGAATTGCGTCAATCAGATAAAGGAGATATTGTGAAATCAAAAGTATCTTCAAGTGACAAAAAAAATAGTTCTCAAGAGAACTTTGAAAAAACGAAAGTAATATTGAAATTATCTGATTTTGAGAATGTTATTGCTATTGCAAATAGCCTTAAAATTGAAAATTTAGTATCTGACCTATATTTATATGAGGGCACGTATTATTTAAATCTATTAGTTCTTGATAGTTCTGTTACTCAAGAGCAAATAAAGAATGAATTGGCCATTGCTTTAGAATTTTCTCGTATTAGTCATGTCACACATGAAGTTCTGCATGAGCATGGACAACTTATATTGAAGCACAAAGCACTTGAAAAAGTTAAAAGTTTATTTTCTTAAACGCTATTAAGCGTTTTTTTGGTACAATTAAATAAGATTATTTAAGAAGTTAAAGAGGAAAAATATGAATAACGTATTATTATTAGTAGCGATAATAGCATTTGCCTGGATTTTGATTTCATTTGGTGGTTGGTTTTGGGTTTTCATCTCGGCAAAAATGCATGGTACATTGTTAAAGCCTACTGAGTTTACTGAAAAACTAGAAGCAAATAACGGTCAAATTATTGATGTGCGGGAAAGCACATTGTATAAACGGTCACATATTTTAGGCTCTCGAAACATTGTGGCTATGAATTTTTTGCAGGGAAAATCTGGGTTGCGTAAAGATCGTGACATCTTTCTATACGATGATAACCTTCGTGATGCTGTGCGAGCTGCTAAATCATTAAGTAAGCAAGGTTTTGAAAAAGATAAGGTTTTCATATTACGAGGCGGTTTTAATCGCTATGAAGGTAAAAAGACAAAATAAAAGAACTGCAATATTGCGGTTCTTTTTCTTAGTATCGTGACTGATGCGCAGCAACGCTTCTTCTGATAGCTGCTTTAGAGACTTCATTGTATTCTTCTTCTGCCTGTTCAATGGGCTTAATAACTTTGTGTCGATATACTAAAGCACTTCCAGCAACTGCAACGGCTGTTCCAAAAGTTCCAATGATAACACCTAATTTAAATGATTTCATATTTTTTCCACTTTCTTAAGTTTCTTTAAATACTATTATCAACCATTTCAGCGTATTTGTAAATGACTATGATTGGGTAAAACATGACAGAAATAATAGCACACCGCGGATATCGCATAGTTGCTCCAGAAAACACACTACCTGCTTTTGAGGCAGCTTTGGCATATGACATTGACATGATTGAAACTGATGTACATCGTACGAAAGATGGACATCTTGTGATCATTCACGATGAAACAGTAGATCGAACAACCAATGGGACCGGCTTAGTAAAGGAATTAACTTTAACAGAAATAAAAATGTTGGATGCAGGTAGTTATAAACATCCAAGGATGAATAACGTTTCAATCCCAACACTAGAAGAACTATTACTTTTTTTAAAGAATGAAGGGTTTACTAAAACATTAGTTCTAGAAATAAAAACAGATCATACTGACTATCCGGGTATTGAGCAAGAAGTTTTGAAGTTAGTGAATCGGTTTGATCCGACATATGATGTTATTTATCAAAGCTTCAATTTAAAATCATTAAGAACGATACGAAAGCTTCAGCCTAATGCTAAAATTGCTGCGCTAGTATTTTGGCCTTCACCAAAGGCTTGGTGGTTAAAAAGTATTGGTGTATTTAAATTTGTACATCCTGATATTAGAATACTAAAAAGAAAACCAAAATTATTTTGGCGTATAGGATTGCCCATTCGCCCCTGGACAGTTGATAAGGAAGAAGATATGCGTGCTGTATTCAAAGCAAAATTACCGGGAATTATCACGAATCAAGTAGCGCTGGCTTGCCGAATACGTAAGGAGATACAAAAAGTTAATGAATAAGATAGTCGTATTGACTGGACCAACAGCCTCCGGTAAAAGTAGTTTATCTATTAATATGGCACAACGTTTCAATGGTGAAATTGTATCAGCTGATTCGATGCAAATTTATCGTGGCTTGGACGTTGGAACTGCCAAAGTAACTAAAAGAGAACAAAGTATTGTTCCGCACCATTTAATTGACATTGTAGAGTTAACCGCCAAGTATTCTGTGGGTGATTTTATTATTGATGCAGATGAAGCTATTGCTGACATTATTTCACGAGGTAAATTACCAATTATCGTAGGCGGCACTGGGCTATATGTTAAAGCTTTATTGGGATTTCAAGAACTAGAATATGCCGCAAGTGATACGGAAGAGGTGCATAAATTAAATGCTTATGAACTAGATGAATTGGTTTTTGAATTAAAATCTTTAGATATTAATCGTGCTCAAAAAGTAGATTTGAAAAACAAGCAACGTGTTATTCGAGCAATCCAAATAGCCAAACATGGGAAAAAAGATGCAAAATTAATGCAACGGCCAAAGTATGATGCGCAAGTTATTGCCCTTGATTGGCCCCGTGAGCTACTTTATGAACGTATCAATAATCGTGTTACACATATGGTTCGAGATGGCGTATTGAAAGAAGTACAAACCATTCTGGATGCTGGTGGGGAAGTACTACAATCAGGAAAAGCCATCGGTTACAAGGAGTTTTTCCCCTACGTACGCAATCAAACAACTTTGGATGAAGCAATTAACCAATTACAACAGGATTCTAGGCGGTATGCAAAGCGACAATTAACCTATTTACGTCATCAAATACCTGGATTAGTCTGGCTAGAAGGACAAACGGCTGAAATTAGATTAACAGAGATGATTGAAGATTGGTTATAATTAGAATGATGTTGCTGTTTGTAAACAAAAAAGAACACAGCAGTGTTCTTTTTAATGATATAACAATAACATTGAGAAAGCTTGTAATAAGATATAGCCCATATTTTGCCAATTCCCTAACTTAGCTTTCATAAACTGCAGAACAAAAGCCAATAAGCTAAAAAGTACGACAAACATGATACTGATGCCAACATGATGACTGAATAATACAACCCAGAATAGACCAAGTGTTAAAATACTTAATTTTCTACCATCCGGGTTTGGCATTAAAATAGGGGTAAAATAGAAAATAAAACTGAAAAACATAGGTAATAGTTGCAAAATAAATTTTTCGGTTACAAAATTATTTTGCACATAAAAAATAGCAATAGGCACTGTAAATGTCGCTAGAACGGCCATTAAAATTAATCCTAGAATATTTTGTAAGCCAAGCCAGAGTTGTTGAACAATGACTAAGAAGACACATAAAAGTAATAATAGAACGAATATTTCATGTCTTGACTGGATTAACGAACTAAATGTAAACAGGCTACCAAGAGCAAAAAAAATATAACTAATTAGGCTACGAAAGTTCTGAGTCACCATAAGTGCCATACCCACCGCAATTGTTATTGTATAGCAAAATAATGGTGCAATTTGCCAAGTAACGGAACCTTGCAGCGAGTGTGTATGAAGTAAGGGTAATCGCCACCAAATGATATTTAGAGAGAGCACGATTACAGATAGTGGTACCCAAAAACGACGATCACGAAAATGTATTGGATAAAAATTTTCAAAACTTCGTTTGTCTTGAGCATTATTGCTTAAGCGTCGAGGCATTGAACGGCCATCTGGCAGGCGCTTGGCCATATTTGATTGTTGAAAAAAATCTTGTTCCATGATTAATATTGTACCGTAAATTTGAATTGTAAAGTTGTCGTTTTGATAACGACATAGTTACAGATGAAATATTTTAAGTACAATTTGCTTTTTAATGGAGCATTTGATATGATTGTCTATACAATTTAAAACAGCTATCAAGAGTAGGCGAGTGATACAGCACAATGACCCTGCACCAACCGGCAAAATGATGAAAAACAGCTATTCGTGTGTGTTTTCATTGGTTTTGACATGGTGGTCCATCTGTACAGATAGTCGTCACGTTAGCGCGTTCGACTATGCTTGTCGAACGCGCTTTTTTATGCGACTTTTAGCTTTTTATTTTGATTTAAAGGTGACGACCAAACGTAGGAGAGTATTCATGGCAAAGTATTTCACATCGGAATCAGTTTCTGCTGGGCATCCAGATAAGATAGCTGATCAAATAGCTGATGCTATTTTAGATGCAGTTCTCGAGCAAGATCCAAAGGCACGTTCAGCGGTTGAAGTAACTACTTCAACAGGAGATGTATCCATTTTTGGTGAATTATCCACGAATGCTTATGTTAATATTCGCAAAATCGCAACAGATACAATTCGTGAAATTGGCTATAATCACGCTGAACTAGGATTTACTGCCGATTCAGTCAACGTTTCTAATAGAATTGTTGAGCAATCAGGTGATATTGCGCAAGCTGTCGATAATGCAGAAGATGATCCAGATCAACTTGGAGCTGGTGATCAAGGTATGGTATTTGGCTATGCTACGAACGAAACAGACAGTTATTTACCATTGACATTGGCTTTGTCACATCGTTTAATGCGTAAAATACGTGATGTACGTGAAAGCGAAAGTTTACCATATTTACGACCAGATGCTAAAGGCGAAGTAACAGTTGAATTAGATGATAACGATAAAGTTAAGCGTATTGCTGCTGTGGTTCTTTCAACACAGCATGATGACGAAGTCACATTAGAACAATTGCGAGCTGACATTCGTAAGCATGTCATTGATGAAGTGTTACCACAGGATTTGGTAGACGAAGATACGATTTATTATATTAATCCGTCTGGCAGATTTGTTTTAGGTGGACCACAAGCCGATTCAGGACTAACAGGACGTAAAATTATTGTGGACACTTATGGTGGTGCTGCCCATCATGGTGGTGGTGCCTTTTCAGGTAAAGATGCTACAAAAGTGGATCGTTCTGCTGCCTACTATGCGCGCTATGTTGCCAAAAACATGGTTGCAGCTGGAGTTGCTGATAAGTTAGAGTTGCAAGTATCATACGCAATTGGCGTTGCACGTCCTGTATCATTGAACGTTGATTCATTTGGTACAGCCAAAATTTCGGAAGACAAAATCAATGAAATTATAACTAAGTTATTTGATTTCAGACCATTAGCTATTATTAACAACCTAAATTTGCGTCGTCCAATTTATAAACAAACAGCTGCATTCGGACATTTTGGACGTACTGATATTGATCTTCCTTGGGAATCACTAGATAAGGTGAAAGAAATCAAAAACTTGCTTTAATTCATGATAAAATGAAATATGGTTAAAAAAGGATCAACAATTCAATTTTTGTTGAAAGGAATGGCTGTAGGTGAGAGTATTGCTTATTTGCCAGTTCGTGAACAGGAAAAATTGTTACGAGGTGAGTCAGATCATGAGCTAAAATGGGGTACCCAGACAAGCTTAGCACTGACGACAACGGCTAGTTTATCACGTGGGTATCAGTTGGCAGATGTAATGATTCATTTGCAGAGCTGGTATAAAAAACGTCAATATGCACCAATGGGAACAATCCAGGATGTAGATATTGTGACCAAGCAGGCGCTAGAAAATTATACTAAAAATAGAGATATATTGGCAGCAGGAATTGGTACGGATGATGCTGATAGTGAAAATATACTGTCACGAATGCTACCAGTATCGCTTTATTTATATCATCAAGTAGGAGTTTCTTTTATTAATGATGAATCGGCCATGCTCATGTTACACAGAATAGCTGGTTTAACGCACAATGATGAGGGTGCTCTAGTCAGTGTGGGGATGCTCAGCCTTATTGTCAGTCAAATATTAGATGGGCATTTGATATCTGATGCCGTAGAAAATGGATTAGCATTTGGATTTGAGTATTATTCTCGACACCAAGTTTTTGTAAATGAACTAACTGCGTTTTACGATCTTAATCTACCTGATTTTTCAAATATACCAGCTGATAAAATTGAATTAAATGGTAAAGCATCACCAACATTGGAAGCGGTTATTTGGAGCTTGTTGAATAGTGAGAATTATACGCAAGCAGTTGAAAAATCTTTGATTCATGGTCATGCTAATAGTATTGTACCCACATTAGTTAGTGCCATCGCTGCAATATATTATAAAGATGATTTAGTATTAGACTTTGGACAAAATCTTGTTTCAAAACGTGTGATTACAACGGTAATTGGGCAAGCTGAACGTTCATCAAGATTTAATCTATTAAATAAACCCACTAACCTAAGTTAGTGGGTTTATTTTGTATTTTAAATCCAAAATGGATAAGACTGTTGACTAACTGTAAATGAAAAGCTACCATTTCCAAGTAATTCACCGTCGATATGTCCGGGTTGAATATCGTGAACATGAATAGCATCCCCGGGAGATAGATTAACACGACGAATGATGTTTGATCTTAAATCGTTACGATTGAAAATAATACCGATGACAAATTGCATTATCTTCATTTTACCAAGAACAATCATATCTATTGAATTATCAGTAGTAACTGCTGAATTTGGTGTGTTTTTCAGGGATAGTAAGTAGACGTTTGGTAGTTGCAAATATTCCGAACAAACGTTGATTGTTACAGGAAAACTTTTTTGATTCAAGAATGCTTTGATAGTCGAAAAATGATGCTTTAATAGTTTAAGTTTGAATAAACCGTCACTTTTAATACTATTTTTCTTGTGTTCAGTTAATTTAGTATCCAAACCAATGCCAACACTATTAACAAAATACTTAGTTTGTTGCTTGGGTATATCACCACAAATTTTGCCAATATTTAAAAATTTTGGATGATGAATTTGCTGTAACTGAAGTAAGATATTTGCTTCAGCTTTGAAATGGCGCGCAGGTGTAAAATTAGTATGAACATTCAAAGGTATATAACTAATAGGAAGTTGATGTTGGCGCTCGATACTAAGTAATCCATTTAATACAGTACTCAAAGTGCTGTCATTGCCAAGTACTAAGATGACATGATTTGATGATTCATCCGGTATTTTTTTAGCCAGTCTTTTTGCTATAAAGGTTGTTTCGGCATTAAATCGAGTATCATCCCACGAAGCAAACGGTAGTGAATTTTTCACATGAGAGACGAAATTTGCAGATTGTATATTTTGGTAGTTATCTTCAATTAAATTAATAATGTGGAAATCTGGCATATTTTGACTCTTGCTTTCAAACAAATTATTATCATTGTATCAAAATTTCAATGGTAAGGCGAACTGAGAGCAAATAAAAAAGCCTGTTTAGGCTTTTTATCCAAGGAAGTGTCGTAATTGTGCCATGCGGTTAATAAGGGCTGTAATGGCAATGGGAGCACCTTCTTTAAATTGCACAACTTGAAGTGCTATTTCAGCATGTTGTTGTTCTTCGCGTGTTTGAGGGCCAATTTCAAACTTGAAAATACGTTGCATAATGAGAATATCTTCTTCAACTTCAGCCCAAGCAGCATTTTGAGTTTTTAGAATTTGTAAAGCATCCATATTAACAAAGCGAGCTAGTTCATTAAAATCTTTACTCATGCTAGGATATGAGCGAACAAATACGCTCAAATGATCAGCGTCTAAATGCTTCAATGCGCGTCCAAAACCAATAAATTCTGGTGGTACTCCCACTGAGTAGAATGAGCCAGTAAAGTTAATCGCTCTTGGTAATTCAATGCCGTCAACTGAACGTGAATAACCGAGGACACCAACGTGTTGACGTCGATCACGACGCTTTGGGAACGCCTTGAAAATTGCTTGCATACTAGGGATCAAATTATCTAACGTATTAGAATAAAACTTAGCAGACTCTTCAGCTATCTCAGTTAAAATCTTTTGATCATCAAGAGATATTTTTAATGGTTCTGCAACAGGCAATTTTTCTTTTAATTCAGCGATACCTTTTTGTACTTCTTCAATAGGAAAGTCGTAACGGAATGCTGATTGAACCGTTGCTGTGCGAACACCTGGGAATTCTGTGACGTAGCGATCGATACGCTGAGGAGATAAACCACCTCTGAAAATTGCTGATCCGGTTCCTGAAATTGGGAAAATTTCAATGTTCTCTTCTGCAGCAAACTCATGAAGTCGCGCAATTGCCAGTTTATTACCAGTAATTGAACTCATAAATCCAGCTGTTAAGGCAGAATCCGATCCAGCTAAGAATACTCGCATGTACTTTGGTCGGAAGCCAAAATGTTCTTCGTGGAGAGTCAAATACTCTTTTAAAATTTCAGGTGCATGTAGTTGTGTTTCAAAATCCTCAAAAAGAGGAATCATTTCAATATAGGGCGTGTTTTTATCAGAGCGAGTAAATTCTGCTGATTTGAAGTTAGCCAACTTTTCAAACAAAATTTGCATTTTCAGAATTTGGTCTGCACGCTGTGCCATTGGCAGAATAGCTTCAAATAATGGTCGAGAGAAGCCAAGGTCATGGGCAAAGTCTTCAGAACTTAAGAAGGCAGTCATTGCTTGCATTAAGTTGTAGCCTTTCTCTTCCCAAATATTAGGGAAACGGAAAGTTAAAAACTTGTCACGACCGATTTGATGATCTTTGAAATAATCATACTCTGTGCTAAACAAGCGATCAATGACAGCTGCATCAGCATGTTTACCTTCCCAATCCCACATATACTCATCGACATTTAGTTCATTAAAGTTTTCAAATGCTTCACCGGTTTCTCGATAGGCACTGATAAATGGTTGCTGAGAACTTTCCCAGAATGGCGCATTAGCGTTATCTGGATGTTGTGTTCCCATGATTGAAGGGATTTTACGTGATGTCATGATAGCTCCTTAATTTGTACTGATGATATTGTAACACACTGACAAACGACAAGCAGAAATAATATCAGTTTTTTTATGAATAATTAAGTTAAATAAGCCATAATGTTCGATTATTGCAGTAATTATTTTTTGAGAACCATTCATTTTGATTTTTAACCTAACATTTTTTAATAACCATTATAATAACAGCTGTACTTAAAATAGTGATGCTTGTTCACAACATACTATTCTGACAGATGTTTGAAATTAAATGCCTTGATACTATTCTGGATGTTGATTTTTAATTATTAAATCTCTATTATGGAATTACAATTTTTTTCTGGAAAATATGTTGACAACTAATAATTAATACATTATAATTTAATCATTGTTTATTTCATTGCTCCATAGTTCAGTGGTAGAATAACGCACTGTTAATGCGCAGGTCCTTGGTTCGAATCCAAGTGGAGCAGTCGGTGAAAAGGCAACTCATGATTTCTTGAGTTGCCTTTTTGGTTATGTAAGTTAATTATAGCTCGTAAGTGTGAGTTAATCCTGTGTAATTCTTTGGAATTGTTGATTATTGGCAGCTGCTTTTTGTTTTGTTAACAAATTCTAGACAGATTCTCTAAATTAACTTTTTTGGAAAAGAGTGGTATCATTGGTTGATTAGAAAAAAGGGGAAATAACATGGTTAATGCTTATCGTGAATTTTGGACAAAAATGTTTTCTTGGCATGCAACAGCAACTCGGACACAGTATTGGATACCAGTAATTGTTAATTATTTTTTGGGTGGAATATTAGTTAGCATCTTGGAAAATTTTCAAGGTCATTCAATTGAAGATATCTACACTGTTGGTGACTTGTCGGCTAATTTGACAACAAGAGTCGTTATGATAATTGTGTGGATTGCGACTTTTACCTTAAAAGCACGCCGTTTGCACGATACAAACCGAAGTGCTGGTTGGATATTTATTGATTTGATTCCGATTGTTGGAACTATTTGGTTCTTTATTTTAATGATTTTACCAACGACACCGGAATCACGTTGGACGTTAAATCAAAGTAATGTGAATTAGAAATACTTCGTCAAATAAAAAAGCACCTAGCAAAATTCTAGGTGCTTTTTTATTTAAATCATAATCAACATTGGCATAATCATCGGTTTCCGAGCAGTCTCTTTAAATAGGAAACGAGACAAGTCATCAATAACAGCTTGACGAATATCTGACTCACTATTATTTGAACTATTCATAACGCGGCGCATTGTGCTAAAAATAACGCGTCGACCTTCATTAATCAAATCACCAGATTCACGCATATAAACAAAGCCTCGTGATAAAATATCTGGTCCAGATAAAATTTCTTTCTTTTTCAAATCGATTGTTGCAGTAACAACAACTAAGCCATCTTGTGACAATTTTTGACGATCATGTAACACAACTGAACCGATATCACCGATTCCAGAGCCGTCAATATATGTGTCATCACCAGGGAAATGACCAGCAACACGTGCATTTTCACCATCCAGCGCTAAGACGTCACCATTTTCTAAAATGAAAGTATGGTCTTCCGGTACTTCTAACTCATGTGCTAATGAAGCGTGGACCTTTAACATACGGTATTCACCGTGAACAGGCATGAAAAATTTAGGCTTCAACAAAGCAATCATTAACTTTTCTTCCTCTTGACCACCGTGACCAGAAGTATGAATATTATTAACTTTACCGTAGATGACATTGGCGCCACCTTCTTGCAGTTTATTAATAACAGCGTTTACTGAAGCTGTATTACCTGGGATTGGTGAAGAGGAGAAAATAACATTGTCTTTTGGCTTCAAACGAATTTGCTTATGCGTTCCTTCAGCGATTCGAGCCAAGGCAGCCATTGGCTCACCTTGGGAACCAGTTGATAGAATAAGCAATTCATCGTCAGGAATATGTTTGATTTCTGATTGTTCAACTAACATGTCATCAGGGATATTTAGATATCCTAGGGCACGACCATTGGTAACAGCTGATTCCATTGAACGCCCAAATACCGCAATCTTACGTCCATGTGCAATAGCAGCATCTGTAGCCATACGAACACGATTCATATTAGAAGCAAACGTTGCAAATATAATACGTCCATGCTGTATTTTATCAAATATATGGTTGACAGATTTTGCTACCCATGCTTCTGATTTTGTCCATTCCGGACGTTCAGCATTGGTTGAATCACTCATCATGAGTAGCACACCATTTTCGCCAATGCGAGCCATTGACCAAAGATTGGGTGGCTGCTTGGTAGTTGGTGTCAGGTCAAACTTAAAATCACCAGTTTCTACAATAGTCCCAACTGGTGTGTGTACAGCTACACCAAATACGTCCGGTATAGAGTGAGTAGTACGGAAAAATTCGACACTGAGTTTATCGAATTCTATTACTGATCCATCAGTAATTTCATGAAGTTCGACACGATTAAGCATCTGTTTTTCTTCGAGTTTGTTCTTAATTAATGCCATTGCTAATGGGCCAGCATAAACGGGGACATTAACAGCTTGCAAAAAGTAGGCGATTGCACCGATATGGTCTTCGTGTCCGTGGGTGATAACCAGTGCTTTAACGCGATCGATATTATCAACTAAGTAAGTATAGTCAGGAATAACGTAATCAATACCGAGCAATTCGTCTTCTGGGAACTTAATGCCCGCGTCGACGACGATAATTTCATTTTGATACTCGATGCCGTACGTATTCTTACCAATCTCGCCTAAACCGCCTAGCGCATAGACCGCGACTTCGTTAGGTTTGATATCTACAGAATATGTCATTAGAATGTTGTAACTTCGAAGTGTGGATTGGCTTTTTCATAAGTTATAGCCTTATCAGATAATTCTTCGATAAACTCCACATTGTATTCTGTATTTTCTTCAATAATTTCACGTGCTTGTGGTAAACTTTCCGCCTCGATGTACATCGAAACTGTTGTTTCACGCTTTGGACTGCGTTCAGGGTGTTCTTGGTAGTAAATTTTATAAATCATAAATGCCTCCATTAATATAGTATAGTAATTTGTCACGAACAAAACCTTATTTTCTAGTTTACCACATAAACTAAGATTTCAACCACTTGCTTGATTAATAAAGCAATAATTGATAAATTATTATTAGGGACAAACATATGAAAATATCATCTATTGGTGTTTTTATGGGATCACAATCAGGCAATGATCCCCAATACATAGCAGCAGCAGAAGAACTTGGTAAAAGAATTGCTCTTAAAAAAATCAAGTTGGTTTTTGGTGCAGGCAAAGATGGCTTAATGGGTGCAACCGCCCGAAGTACAATGGCTGCCGGTGGTTCAGTTTTAGGCATTTCACCTCGTAATCTTGCTGAAGAAGCAGTTGAACCTTCAGAAATTACGCAATTAGTAGAAGTCGATACCATGACTGAGCGCAAGCAACTATTAATGGATCATTCGGATGCTTTTATTGTGTTACCAGGTGGTTTTGGAACTTTAGAGGAGATCGCACAAGTCATCAGTTGGTCAAAAATTCATTTGCATGACAAGCCGTTAGCACTTTTTAATGTTAACGGGTTCTATGATAAATTTTGGACGTGGTTAAACGAAGTTTATGAAGATGGTTTTGTAAGTGAGCATGATATGAGATCGGTGCAAATGTTCGATTCAATTGATGCAATATTTGAGTATCTAGAAAACTTTGAAGGTTAGTCTATGCAAAACTCAGAATTATTGAATGAATCTATTGATGTATATATGTCAGCATTAAAAAACCTTGAAAAATTAATTTCGCAACCAACGAGCGAGTATGGCGCTTCTTTTGAGCAATGGCTCATTATGGCTGCTGTTGCGGATAGTGATGAGCCGCTGACGCTAACCAAAATAGCTAAAGACCGTGGTGTAACCAAAGGAGCTGTTGCTCGCCAATTAAAACCATTATTTGATTGTGGTTACTTAAAACATGTGCCTGATGAAAAAGACCATCGCCGTGTGTTGCTAATTTTGACGCCAGAAGGAAAGACTGTTGAAAAGAAAATGACCATGAAAGTACAACAGCGTTTTCATAAATGGTTGGATATTTTTGGCGTAGAAGAAGGAAAATCTTTTCTGAAAACACTGAAACGCTTCCAAAAGTTAATTGTCCAGCCTGAGTTAAACAACAAAAATATTGAATCCAATCAGGATTTGTGATAGAATATTAACTTGTTTGAAGTCTGCATAAATTACGGATTTCTGTTATAATAAACTATATTATCGAATAAAGAGGATACTAATCATGGCAATCGGCATGAATGATTTAAAGACTGGTTTGACTATTGAATACTCAAACTCAATTTGGCGTGTTTTGGATTTCCAACACGTTAAGCCTGGTAAAGGTGGTGCATTTGTTCGTTCAAAGTTGAAGAATTTACGAACTGGTGCGGTTAATGAAGTTACTTTCCGTCCTGGAGATAAGTTTGAACAAGCAGATATCACAACTCGACCAATGTCTTACCTATATGCTGAAAATGATGGCCGTGTATTTATGGATGTTGAAAGTTATGAACAAATCAACATTCCTGATGAATATTTAACAAATGCTTTGAAGTTTTTGCTTGAGGGTATGGAAGTTAAAATTACCATGTTTGGGAATGAAGTGCTTGGTGCAGAACTACCATCAACTGTTCAGATGAAAGTGACAGAAACGCAACCAGGAATCAAAGGTGCAACAGCAACTGGTTCTGGCAAGCCGGCAACAGTCGAAACCGGTGCTACTATCACTGTACCTGATTTCGTTAATGAGGGTGAAACTATTATCATTAATACTGAAGATGGTTCGTACAAAGGACGCGCCTAATTAAGGTAAATGTACGATTGTCGCTTAGTTACAAGTAACATTTGAGCGGTAGTGAACGTGTTTATCATAAAAAGTTCCCCCGCGGAACTTTTTATTTTATAAACTATTTTCGAGGAGCAAATATGGCCAAAGAAATTAAATACAATAAAGCAACTACTAAGAATTTGTTATTAATCACTGAGAGTGAAGTGCCAGGGACCACTCAGGTAACCCCAGAAGTGATTGAAGTGATTGCACAAATTGCTGCACAGGAAGTATCTGGTGTTTACTCAATGAGAGGTAAGCTATCAGACCGATTTGCTAGTGTATTTGGATCAACTGCTCGTGGAAAGGGTGTTGAATTACAGCAAACAATTGATGGTTTAGTGATTGAGGCGTATGTTTTTTTGCAGTATGGTGTTCCAGTACCGAAAGTAGCTTTAAACATTCAAAATGCAATTAAATCTCAGGTTTCGTCAATGACAGATTTAGAGGTAGCGCGTGTGAATGTGCATGTGAGTGGAATTATACCAGAGAAGCCGGATCACACGATTGATCCTGATAATTTATTTGGTGAGAATGAGGTAGCTAATTAATGGCAAACTTAACGCGACATGAGTCACGACAAGCAGCATTTCAAGTTCTTTTTGCGTTAGAAAAAGATCCACAGAGTAATAAAATTGATGATTTATACGAAATTGTACTAAATGGTAAAGAATTTGATGACTATTTACCACGCTTAGTTAATGGGGTGTTAGGTTCTAAGGCAGATTTGGATGAAAAGATTTCATCGCATTTAGCTGAAGGATGGGCGATCAACCGTATTAACAAAGCTGACTTAGTTATTTTACGGTTAGCAATTTACGAATTAACTGCTGTCGAAGCAACCCCATACAAAGTGGCTATCGATGAGGCTATTGAATTAGCAAAAACTTTTGCTGATGAAGATGACCGTAAGTTTGTTAACGGTGTTTTAAAACATTTTGCACGTGATGAAGAAACCGCTTAAGTAGCGGTTTTTTCATTTTAAACGCGTGTATTATTAGTAATACACTTATCATGATATACTAAACAAAGAATAATTTATTACTGGAGACTAAAATGGCGATATATGATCCGACGAAAACACCAACAGATAGTTATGATACCCATACACATTTAAATGATGAAAAATTATTTCATGATGTGCCAGCGTATATTGGACGAGCTAATGAGTTTCGTGTAATGGAAATGAATGTGGTGGGATACAATGCACAAAGTAATAGTCGCGCATTAGAAATTGCAAATAATCATGATAATATTTATGCAGTTCTTGGTTTTCAACCTGAAGATACAAATGATTTTGATGATCAGGCGTTCAACACATTGGAACAGCAACTTCAACAGCCAAAGGTTGTTGGGGTTGGTGAAACGGGATTGGATTATTATTGGGAAACAACAAATCATGATGTCCAAATTGCAGCGTTTAAAAAGCACCTTGAGCTAGCTAAAAAATTTGATTTACCTGTTATTATTCATAATCGTGACGCTTTTGAAGATGTTTATAAAATACTAAAAGATTCAGGTGTGAAAAAAGGTGTGATGCACAGTTTTTCTGGCACACCAGAACAGGCTAAAGCATTTATTGATTTAGGCATGCACATTTCTTTTAGTGGTGTTGTAAGTTTTAAAAAAGCCGAAGAAGTTCGTGAGGCAGCAAAAACAATTCCTCTAGATCGTCTCTTAGTCGAGACAGACGCTCCTTATTTAGCGCCTACACCTTATCGTGGTAAAATGAATGAACCTGCGTTAGTTAAATTCGTCATCGATAGCTTGGCTGAAACATTAGAAATGTCATCTAAAGACTTATCAGATGTAACACGTGGCAATGCTCATCGCTTATTTTTAAATCATGAATGAGTTACCTAAAATTAGCGAAATGATTGTTGTTGAAGGACGCTCAGATACGCAAAATCTTGCACGTGCAGTTATTGCTGATACGATTGAAACTGGTGGTAGTGCGGTTCATGAAGATGCCATTGAGCGAGCTAAATTAGCCGCTGAAACACGAGGAATAATTATCTTAACTGACCCAGATTTTAATGGTCAGCGTATTCGTAATATAGTTACAGAAGCAGTGCCAACGGCCAAACAAGCCTACTTGACACAGGCAGAAGCACGTGCAACAAAAGATAATCCACATAAATCATTGGGTGTTGAACACGCAACACCAGATATATTGCAAAAAGCATTGGCTAATGTTGTGACACCAGTGCAAACAATTGGGATAACTTCAGATATCAATCGTTCATTTCTTCTAGAACTAGGACTACTCAGTGGACCAGAGGCGCGTGTTAAGCGGGCATTTGTTGGTGAGCAGTTGCATATTGGCTATGCAAACGGCAAACAATTGTTGAAACGATTGCAAGCATTTGGTGTTCAGCGTTCGCAAGTAGAAGACGTACTTAAAGGAAAATATTAAAAATGGCACAGACAATTGACATAGCCAATCCAACGAGAACACAGGCTATTTTAAATGAATATGGCTTACACGCTAAGAAAAAATTTGGTCAAAATTTTTTGACGGATTTAAATGTACTGCATAACATTGTTGAAACAGCAGAAATAACCGAAGAAGATTATGTTATTGAAATTGGCCCTGGAATTGGTGCTTTAACTGAGCAATTAGCTCGTGCAGCTAAAAAAGTATTGGCTTTTGAAATTGATTCGCAAATGGTTGAGGTTTTAGCTGATACTTTAAAGCCTTATGATAATGTTAAGGTAATTGAAAATGATGTGTTGAAGGTTGATTTGGCAAAAGTTATTAGCGAAGAGTTTGGTGATAACGCTCGTGTAAAAATTGTCGCCAATTTACCATATTATATTACAACACCTATTCTTATTCAGCTTCTCCGGTCTAATATCAACTGGGACAATATCGTAGTTATGATGCAACGCGAGGTAGCTGACCGTTTAAACGCGACAGTCGGAACGAAAAGTTATGGTGTGCTAACGTTAACTATCCAATATTTTGCACAAGCAATATTAGCAATCAAAGTACCAGCAAGTTCTTTTAATCCATCACCTAATGTTGACAGTGCAGTGGTTAAGTTAACCCCACTAAAACCAACCACTGTTGTTGCAAATGTTGGTAAACTCTTTGATGTGATCAAAGGCAGTTTTTCACACCGACGCAAAAGTTTATGGAACAATATGTTACAAACATATGGTAAAGATGCGGAAACAAAAGAACACCTAACAATTGCTTTGAAATCCGCGCACATTGACCCAGCAATTCGTGCCGAACGACTAAATTTAGAAGAATTTACACAATTATATTTGGCGTTACGTGATCAAAATTTAATAAAATAAACGAATAATTATTCGGCAATATGTTTTAATATTCGCAGAAAATTGCAAATAATCCTTATTTATGGTACGATTGAACTAGCTTTTACACGAAAGGTGGTATAAAAATGCCAAGTAGTTTGCAAGATATTAAAACAAAAATTGACGCTCATGTAGGTCAAGAAGTGACGATTATTGCCCAAGCTGGACGAAAGAAAATTACGGAGCGCTCAGGGATTCTTCGTTCAACATTTCCTTCACTATTCGTTGTCGAATTAGATGAGGATGCTAATTTTGAACATGCTTCATATAGTTATACAGATATTTTAACAAAGAATATTGATATTACATTCGCTGATGAGTTGCCCGCTTAAGGGCTTTTTTTATAGCGATTACAGATACCACTTTAGAAACGAATGATATGAATAAACAATCCGTTTATGCAATTTTAACGATTATGTTAATCCCTATTGGGATTCTTTTGGTGTGTGCTAAAATGGTTGGCGATACAACTGAAACCCAAGACACCACTGTGCAAATTATGACAGATAATCCAGCTTATCAACAAATTGCAAAAGCTATTGCCGGCCAAAAAGGGCGTGTCAGCCTCATGTCAGGCAATCCCAGAACAGCACAACAGAAAACAAAACTTAAAAAAGCTGAACTGCTTTTGACAGATAATCACACGAGTGTCCTATTAACCGAAGCCGAAAAGTTGCATAGTAGCCCTAAGTTAGTAATAGCGAGTGATTATATTCATACAGATTCACCGACACAGAAATATTATCTGAGTCCAAATACAACAGTCGTAATGGCACAACAAATCGTGAATTACTTGAGTGATATGGACCCAAGAAATCGTGATACTTATGTCAAAAATAATAAGCAATTTGTGGAAAAAACAAGCGATTTAACAACACTGTACACAAAGTTAAAGAACATAAAAGATATTCGATATGTCGCTACAAATAAATCGCAGAATTTGCTTATGACACAATTGGGTTATACTGTCGAAACGGATAATGTTTCTAGATTAACGGATAAACAAATGTCAGATCTTGAAAGTAAACTAGCTGACAAAAAAATTCAGTTTATTTTTACAACGGCACAGAACATAACTGAAAATGAACAAAAACTTGTCACTATGGCAAAAAAAAATGACGTCCCTGTTGTCACATTTAGTCAATTTACACCTGACAGCACACAAATTTGGAATTGGCAGTTAATGCAACTCAAAAAAATTCAAAAGGCATTAGATAAATGAATACAATTATTAGCACGAAAGATTTCATGATTCGGTATGGGGAAAAAATTATTTTATCGCATATCAATATTGAGGTACTAGCTGGACAGTTTTTAGCTATTTTAGGAGAAAATGGTGCCGGTAAAACAAGTTTTATTAAAGCACTCACTGGACAGAATAAACAAACAGAAGGTACATTGACGGTAGCGACAGATCGTATTGGGTATGTCCCACAATTTAGGGATATCTCTCGTGATTATCCTTTAAGTATCGCTGAATTCGTCGGATTGAATTTTAATCAAGGTAGCCGCTTATGGTCTACTAAAGAGGAAAAACAGTTAATAACGGAAGCTTTAAACCGTATGGATTTAAATCAAATGCGTGATCAACGATTGGGATTAGCATCTGGGGGGCAAAAGCAACGCGCATTTGTAGCGCAAGCTTTAGTCAAAAATCCAGATTTGTTAATTCTAGATGAGTCTACTGCCAGTTTAGATCATGAACACAAAGTACAATTATTGGAAAATGTCCGTACGTTACAACAAACAACCAATATGACAGTATTATTCATTACACATGAAATCAAGCTGGTCACTGATTTTGCGGATGGCTATCTCTCTTTTGAAAATGGTAAAGTACAACAAGGAGATGCTGCCCAGCTGCAGACACTGACGATAGATATGACGTCTAGGCACAAAGAAGATGAGGTACGCCATGTTTAGTTATGATTTTATGCAAAATGCTTTTATAGCAGGGACGATTGTCAGTATTGTTGCTGGGGTTATTGGTACATTTGTTGTAGCGCGAAATTATGCGTTTTTAACGCACGCTTTGAGTGAAATAGGTTTTGCTGGTGCAGCTTTTGGTTTGTGGATTGGTTGGCCGGCTTTGTTGGGTATGATGATTGCAACTTCTGTTGCTTCATTAGCTATTGGTACCTTGGAATCGACGTATACGAAACATGATAATGTCACAAGTGCTGTATCTGCGTTGGCTATTGGTCTAGGAATACTGTTTTTAGCACTAGGTCATACATCATCGAATGCTGCTACTGGTATCCTATTCGGTTCGGTTCTTGGCATTAGTCACCGTGACTTATACTTGCTCATCATTTTAGCCTTAATTGTATTAGTCACGTTACTATTCAATTACCGCTCTCTGCGTCAATTAGCATTTGACGAAGCAGGTATTTTTCTCCAAACATGGCAACAAAAATCAGTTCGCTATACCTTTTTAATCATGATTGCATTATCGATTAGTATTTCATCACAGTTGGTAGGATCCTTACTTATATTTGTATTAGTCACATTACCTGCTGCGAGCGCAAAATACTATGCTAAGACGACGGTACAGCTTATGGGGATGGCCATTGTCTTTGCTTTATTTGGTACGTGGGTTGGCTTGACAATCGCTTATTTAACAAATTTACCAACGAGTTTTTTTATAGCAATTATAGAAGTAATAATTTATCTTGTGTCAATATGGCAGTTTAAACGAAATGCCTAGTTTCCGAACAATTAGAAAATAAAAATGGTATAATTAGTCGTAAATATTAATAAAAGTTTAGGAGGAAACGGACTAAAATAACTTTTTTGGTTCGTCACACATCATGAAAACACGTCGTTCTGACCGGTTAGTTGATATGGCGCGCTATATGCTTGAGCGCCCACGTAAGTTGATATCTTTATCTTATTTTTCCAAAAGGTATGAATCGGCGAAGTCATCAATTTCTGAGGACCTATCAATACTCAAACGTACATTTCAAGAACGTGGTACAGGTCTATTAGAGACAGTGCCTGGTGCTGCTGGTGGAGCACGTTTTATTCCTTACATGACTGAATCCGAGGCAGCAGAATTTATTGATGATATTTGTCGATTAGTAAATGATGAGACACGAGTCTTACCTGGTGGTTATGTCTATCTATCTGATTTGTTAGGTCGTCCTGATATTTTGCGACAAGCTGGACGTCTAATTGCAACACAATATATACGCGATGATATTGATGCTGTGATGACTGCTGCGACTAAGGGTGTTCCGTTGGCACAAGCTGTTGCTGATCAGTTAAATGTACCATTTGTAATTGTTCGTGACGATGCAAAAGTCACCGAAGGTCCGACTGTGTCTGTAAATTATTTGACTGGATCATCGAAGCGTGTCGAAAAAATGGAATTATCTCGTCGTTCACTGCGCACAGGTTCACGTGTGTTGGTTGTAGATGACTTTATGAAAGCTGGCGGAACAATTCAAGGGATGCAAACCTTAGTTGGTGAATTTGACGGTACGGTTGTTGGTACTGCAGTATTTGCTGAAGGCCGTTCAACGACCAGATTACTTGACCACTTTACATCATTATTGCATGTTGACACAAATTTAAAAAATGGTGATCCAATTTTGGTTACACCGGGTAATTACTTGAACGAAATATTTAAACACGAGGCTTAATTAAACATGAGCAATATAAACGTATTAATATTGGCAGCAGGAAATGGCTCAAGAATGAAATCAACAACTCCAAAAGTGTTGCATAGTGTGGCTGGGCAAACTATGATTGACTGGGTGCTAGATGCTGTCGAACCACTTAAGACAGATAAGTTAATCACTGTTATTGGAGTTGGTGCTGAACGTGTCCAAGAACATGTTGGTAAGCGTAGTTCATTTGTACTGCAATCTCAACAACTTGGTACTGGGCATGCTGTGCGTCAAGCTGAATCAGCACTTAAAGACAGTGATGGTGTTACACTAATTATGTCTGGCGACACGCCAATGTTTCGTTCCGAAACCTTACAAGGTTTCATTGCAGAGCATGAACGTTCAAATAACGCTGTGACCGTATTAACTGCCATTGCTAATGATCCCACTGGGTATGGTCGCATTGTTCGTGGAGAAGATGAGACGGTTCAGAAAATTATTGAACAAAAAGATGCTAGTATTACAGAACGACGTATTAAAGAAATTAATACAGGTGTATATGTATTCAATAATCGTTTACTATTTGAATCACTAGCAAAAGTACAAAACAATAATGCGCAAGGCGAATACTATTTACCTGACACGCTTAACATTTTGCGACGCTCAGGAGAACAGATTGGTGCACACACACTTCAAGACTTTACAGAATCATTAGGAGTTAATGATCGAGTAGCATTAGCAACAGCTAACCGTGTGATGCATGAGAGAATTAATCATCAATTAATGGTTGATGGTGTTGAACTTTTAGACCCAGCGAATACATATATTGATTCGACGGTAAAAATTGGGCCCGATACCTTAATTGAGGGTGGCGTGACTATTTTAGGCAAAACGACCATCGGTATAAATAATATTATTACACAAGGGTCACGAATCGTAGACAGTGTGATTGGTGATAATAACGTGATTACATCCTCACACATTGAAGATGCTATTCTAAAAAATGGTACCACAGTGGGACCATATGCACATTTGCGACCAGCTGCGCATTTAGAAGACAATGTTCATGTTGGTAATTTTGTCGAGGTCAAGAATGCTGGACTAGGTAAAAATACTAAAGCAGGACATCTCACTTACATAGGTAACGCTACTATTGGCCAAGAAGTGAATATTGGAGCAGGTACAATATTTGTTAATTATGATGGGGTGAATAAGTTTAATTCAACTGTTGGAGACCGTGCGTTTATTGGCTCAAATACCAAAATTGTTGCACCAGTTAACATTGCTCAAGAATCAATTACTGCTGCTGGGTCAACAATTACAAATGACATACCAGAACATGCAATGGGGATTGCTCGTACACGTCAGACAAATAAAGAAGATTTCTGGCATCACATGCCACATAAATTCTAAATAAAAAAGAGTTCATTTGAACTCTTTTTTTATTTTGGTATTTGATGTTAATTATGTTTATAATAGAAAGAAACTTTGAAAAAAATTATTATTACGAAAATAAAAGGGGATTTTTGATGCAAATTACAGGTGAACGTGCATTAGTCAATATCGAAAACGAAACATTCTATACAAAGAGAATAGACGTAGCTGATGATGAAACAATTCCGCTTGATCTACTTTTTTCAGAAATTGATTCAAATATTGAAAATGAAAACTTTATACATCTTGAATTGCAAATTAATGGTGGGGTAGAATCCATGGGGACAACCTTAAGTGTTGAGACGAATGTTATCAATTTACCCTTGCGCTATCAAAACCAATTACGAAAATTAGTTTGGCAAGAAAATGACGCATTAGATGTCAATTTGTATATGATTGCTGAAAATGAATTCGAGAGTCAATCCCATTTGAAAATATCATTAGCAAGTTCTGTTGCCACATATGTGGATGATGCTGAAAGTGTGAAGGCTAAAATTTCCACATGGTTTAATGAGCAACTTGAACATATTGTTAATGAACAGAAACAAGCAGAAAAGGAAGAGGTAGGTGAGGCAGACTAAGTAACTGCGCCTAATCTATCTCAATATAACCAGTTACACGTAAGCGCTTATTGTTATCTAGACAGGTAAAATCTAATATGTGTTTTGAAACCGTGGTTTTGACATTATTTAGTTCCCCTAATTCATAGATATCGATAGTGTATTGAGCTAGTCTAACCTTATCATTTAAATCAGACGTAGGTACAATTAAATTTTCTAAGGCTGTTTTAGTAGGGTTAGCAATACGGCTAATGTAGGTTTTTTCGAGTTTCGTTAATTTTATCATGGTTATCATTATAACGATTTGGCTCACTGGTGTAAACAAAATCATTTGTTTGATTATACTGAAATAATCATAATAGTTTTTGACTATTTTATGATTTATTGATATAATTAACTTATGCGATGAGTCGAAGCGCTTGAAAAATTAGCGCTGATTGCGGCCTACTGTGTTCAATCACAAGTCTCGTATAGATGTAGGTGATAAGTGTTGTTGTGGAACTCGCTTATCTCACTTGACTAACAGTGCTTGCACTGTGGTGACGCGACTTTGTTATTGATGTGACAATCAATAGCCGCCAGTCAGAGCGAATCTGGCATGCCAAACTAACAACTAACTTAGGTTAGTTGTTTTTTTATGCAGATTTTAATGTATAATTGTAGTAGAATTTACATGTTATTGAATTAAGTAGGCTAAAGGAAAAATGGAAAAAGAACAAAATAAGTACTTAACGGTCAGTGCATTGACTGCTTATTTAAAAAGAAAATTTGATGCTGATCCGTATTTAGCCAAAGTCTATGTTACCGGTGAAATTTCTAATATGGGTCGCCGTCGCGGGCCACATCTATATTTTTCTATTAAGGATAGTGAAAGCAATGCTGTGATTAGTGCATCAATGTTTGGCTATGAACGGCGTATTAAATTTCAACCTGAAGAGGGAATGAAAATTAATGCGGTTGGGCGAGTGGAAATATATGAACCACGAGGTTCATATTCCATCATTTTGGAGTCAATGACTCCCGATGGTGTCGGTGAACTATTTTTAGCTTATGAACAACTAAAGCGTAAATTACAGGCTGAAGGATTGTTTGATTTGCTAAAAAAGCAATTACCAATATTCCCTAAAAAAATAGCAGTAATTACTTCACCAACTGGAGCGGTTATTGAAGATATTGCTCGTACAGTGCAACGACGTTTTCCAAGTGCTCAGGTGATTTTATTTCCAGCAGTGGTGCAAGGCGAAAAGGCAGCACCAACTATTATTCGGCAGCTTCAACGGATTGATAACATGGATTTTGACACGGTAATTGTTGGACGTGGCGGTGGTTCCATTGAAGACTTGTGGGCTTTTAACGATGAAAATTTGGCGCGAACGATTGCCAGTATGCAGACACCGGTGATTAGTTCAGTTGGACATGAAACAGATAATACCTTAGTAGATTTTGTTTCTGATCGGCGTGCAGCCACGCCTACGGCCGCAGCAGAACTAGCAACACCGATAACACTACAACAATTGACCACTCGTTTGCAAGAATTACATTTACGGCAAATAGCACGAATTAAACAGATGATTGACATGAGGCAACAACGATTAAATCGAGTTGCAACGCATGTTATTTTTCAGCAACCGGATCGTTTATACACGGGATATAACCAACGAATAGATCAGTTATCGCATTCACTACAACAGCTAACAAAACAAAGAGTAATTAATGAAAAATATAAAGTAGTAGCGATTTTGCAACGACAGCAACATTTGCAACGTAGTTTATTGCAACCTATACAAGAAAGATTACAATTATTAAGTACTAAGTTAGACTTAGTAAGTCCTTTGAAAATCTTATCTAGTGGTTATGCAATTGTTGAGTATGATAAAAAAGTAGTTCGTAGTACAACAGATATTACGATTAATGATGAAATCGACATGCGCTTTTCTGATGGGCATGCCACGGCAAAAATAACAGGAGTACAGCATGAGTGAAGAACAATTCACATTTGAAGATAAGTTACAACAATTGGAAAGTATCGTGAGTCAGTTAGAAAAGGGAGATCGCCCCTTAGAAACGGCTTTGGCCGATTTTCAAACTGGTGTTGGTTTGGTCAAAGATTTACAAAAAACCTTGAAAGATGCTGAAGATACCTTGGCGAAAGTTATAGATAATGATAATGAATTATCAGATTTGGAATTAACTAATGATTGATTTGAAAAATTTTCAAAAAGAATGGCTCCCAAAAATTAATCAGCAATTAGCAGATGATTTATCAAAAGTTTCTGCAGATGATGATTTAATTGCTATGATGAAGTACGCAGTTTTGAATGGCGGAAAAAGGATGCGCCCCTTGCTGACATTAGCAGTTGTTGCAAGTTTTGGAAAATCTATCACACCAAGTATATTGAAGGTAGCAACGGCAATTGAGTGGATTCATTCATACTCCCTTGTTCATGATGATTTGCCGGCAATGGATAATGATATGTTACGGCGTGGCAAACCCAGTGTTCATGCATTATATGGTGAGGCTAATGCTATTTTAGTCGGTGATGCATTATTAACTGGCGCCTTTGAAATCATAGCGACTGCTAACAGCTCATGCAGTGCTGAGGAGAGCCTTTCAACTGAAGAATTGCTACTCATTACGCAAAACTTAGCTCACGAAGCAGGTGGATCAGGAATGGTTCTAGGGCAACTCCATGATATGGATAATCACAATAAAGAACACAATGCTACTACAAATTGGCTGTTAAATGATGTTTATAGCATGAAGACTGCAGCCTTGATAAGGTATACAACAACGCTGGGGGCGATATTGACCCATCAAAATGCCAACGTTGAGGATAACCATTTTGATCCTAAGAAAGCAATGTATGATTTTGGTGAAAATTTTGGATTGGCCTTTCAAATTCAAGATGATTTAGATGATTATCAGCAAGATCAGGTAGAAGATGTGAACTCATTGCCACACATAGTGGGTGTTAAAGAGGCACAAAGGGTGCTTGACCAATACCTCTTCTCGACACAAGAAATATTAGCTAATACTGTTGAACAAGATCAACAATTTGATCGAAGTTTGCTGGATGATTTTGTTAGTTTAATTGGAGATGAAAAATGAGTATTGAAAAAGAGCGTGTTGATGTATTGCTGGTCCAACAAGGTTTGTTTCAGTCACGGGAGCAAGCAAAACGTGCTGTAATGGCTGGTCAGATTCTCGGCAATAATGAAGAACGTTTAGATAAGGCGGGTGAAAAAATTCCTGTGACAACGGAACTACATTTTAAAGGTGAGCAGTTAAAATATGTATCCCGTGGGGGATTGAAGTTAGAAAAGGCACTGAATGATTTTGATATTGTCGTTGAAAACAAGATAGTGTTAGATATCGGCTCTTCCACAGGGGGGTTTACTGATGTTTCACTTCAAAATGGCGCCAAACTAGTTTATGCATTAGATGTGGGGACAAACCAACTCGCTTGGAAGTTACGAAACGATGATCGTGTGAAAGTTATGGAAAATACAAACTTTCGCTATTCAAAATTAGCCGATTTTAAATATGGGCAACCAGAATTTGCTACAATCGATGTTTCATTTATTTCTTTGGGGCTGATTTTGCCAGCACTAGCTAACATTATTACTATGGGTGGTAATATTGTGGCCTTAATTAAACCGCAGTTTGAAGCTGGACGCGAAAATGTTGGTAAGAACGGTATTATAAAAGATACAGCTGTTCATAAACAAGTATTACAAAAAGTAACACAAATGATGGTTAATGATGGTTTTAGTATTACGGACTTAACTTACTCACCAATTAAAGGAGGGCAAGGTAATATTGAGTTTTTAGCAGTATTGAAGCGATCAAATCAAGCCGAAATCAGCAAGCATATTAACATTGATAGGTTACTTGAACGTACTTATGAGCAACTTAATCACAAGGAGACTGATCATGAATAAAAAAGATCGTCAGAAAGCCTTGTTATTGCTCATTAAAGAGAATCCTGTGGGTCGTCAGGAAGATATTGTTGCGCATTTTGAAAGTATTGGTGAAAAGGTTACTCAAGCGACAATATCCCGTGATATTAATGAGTTGGGGCTAATTAAAGTTCCAAATTCCCAAGATGGATTTTTGTATCACTTGCCAAAATCAGATGACAGGCCATATTTACAGCGATTACGTCGAGCCCTACAACAATCATTTTTGAGTTTGCGTGCGCAGCGTGGCATGATTATGATTAAAGTTCAACCTGGAAATGGTCAACTGGTATCAAATCTAATCGAGCAAGTTCAGTTAGCGGAAATATTTGCGACCATAAGCGATGATGGTTCGATTCTCGTATTATTAAAAGATGGTATTCCTACGGCAAAAGTGATTAACATTATTCAAAAGTTACTTGAAAAATAATAACGTATAGCATTTACTATGTTGATGGAGTATTTATGTTAGAAGATCTAATTATAGAAAATTTTGCGATTATTGAAAAAGTGAATCTTCAGTTTGAAGAAGGAATGAGTGTTTTAACTGGTGAAACGGGTGCAGGGAAATCAATTATTATTGATGCACTTTTCATGTTAACTGGTGGTCGAGCAAATTCTGAAATGGTTCGTCATGGTAGTAAAAAAGCTATTCTACAGGCAGTTTTCAGTGTTCCGGATAATCAAAAGCTAAGAGAGCTCATTGATCAGAGTGGTGTAGCAGGAGATGATGATGAGCTGATTATTTATCGTGAATTAAACCAAAATGGACGGAGTATTATTCGAATCAATGGTGTTCTTGTCAATTTGAAAACTTTAGCAGCTATTGGCCGTTACTTAGTTGACATCCAAGGACAAAATGATGCACAGCAATTACTGAATCCAGATGAGCATTTACCGCTATTGGATGCTTTTGGGGATGAAAAAATTACGCAATTTCGAAATGACTATCAAGAACTGTTTCAAAAGTTTCGTTCTATTACTACTCGCATCAGAAATATTCAAACATCACAACAAGAAATTACACAACGTTTAGATCTTCTAAAATTTCAACAAGAGGAGTTGCAGGAAGCTAATTTACAACCAAATGAAGAAAATGATTTATTAGATGCGCGTGATAAATTACGTAATTTCAAAAAAATTGCTGATCGGCTTCAGTTAACGCAGGCAACACTTAGTGGTGAGCAAGGTGGCGCCATAGACTCCCTTGCTGAGGCAGTTCATCAACTACAAGATATTGCGGAATATGATGATCAATATGCTGAGCTAGCAAAAACAATTTCCGAAGCTTACTACACAGCTCAAGATGTTGGTCGTGATGTTGACGAACAACTGAGTGAATTAACTTATGATGAGGGAGAGTTAATTCGTATTGATGATCGACTTCAACTAATTCACTCACTAGAACGCAAGTATGGTACGTCGGTTGCAGATGTTTTGGATTTTCAAGCTAAAATTGAAAAAGAGCTTTCACTTATAGATGACGATGAATATGATGTTGAACGGCTGCAAGTCAAACAAAATGACATGCGCCAGTTATTAAGAAAAAAAGCGATTAGACTACGTGAAGCCCGACAAAAAGTGGCTCGAAATTTGGAAAAGAATGTCAATCAACAATTAAACGATTTGTTAATGAATGGTGCCGAGTTTGCGGTACACTTTGATCCAGTTGAAGGCTATATCTCCTCAGGAATTGATAAGGTTGAATTTTATGTTCAAACTAATGTTGGAGAAGGAATGGCACCTTTGGTCAAAATTGCATCAGGTGGAGAAGCTGCTCGACTAATGTTAGCATTGAAAACTACATTTGCTAAGCAACAGCATATTATTTCAATTGTTTTTGATGAAGCGGATACAGGTGTTTCCGGTCGTGTGGCTCAGGCAATAGCAAAAAAGATGCTCACAATTTCAACTGATTCACAAGTTTTAGCAATCACACATTTACCACAAGTGGCAGCTGCTGCAACTCATCACTATTTGATATCCAAGTTAACTGAAAATGACCGTACACTTACGCAAGTGGCACCATTAGATGAAGAAGGTCGTGTTCACGCAATTGCTATGATGTTATCGGGTGATAATATTACTGAAACTGCTCTTGCAAATGCTCGTGATTTACGTCAAGAATTTTGAATTAATAAAATAAAAAAAGACGCGCAAATTTAAGCGGCGTCTTTTTTTATTTAATGTGCGATGATCATTAAGAATGCAATAAACATAATCGCTAATACATACATCAGTGGATGCACTTTCTTAATGCGACCAGTGGCAATCATTGTGATTGGATACAAGATGAAACCAAGCGCGATGCCATCTGATATAGAATAAGTTAGAGGCATGCCAATAACAATCAAAAATGCCGGTGCTGCAATAGCCAAATCTTCCCAATCAATTAATCGTAGGTTTTTGGCCATTAAGACCCCAACTACCACTAAAGCTGGTGCTGTCACTTGTGGTGTAACAACGGATAAAAGTGGTGAGAAGAGCAGGGCAAACAAGAAAAATATTCCAGTAAATACGGAAGTTAATCCTGAACGACCACCAACTGCAATACCAGATGATGATTCGACATAGGCAGAAGTAGGTGAAGTACCAATAACAGCACCTACTGTCATACCAACCGCATCAGCCATTAAGGCGCGGCCAGCACGAGGCATTTCGTTATTTTTCATGAATCCAGCTTGTGTGGCTAAGCCAATCATTGTACCAGCTGTGTCAAAAAAGGTAACAATTAAGAAGGTAATAACAACTGTGACTAGTTGTAGAGAATTAATATCACCAATATGCATAACGCCAGCACCAAATGTAGGTGCAAGTGAGGGAGCAGGTGAAATAATTGCAGATGGTAATTTGATTAAACCAGTTAGAATACCAGCAAGTGATGTTAAAATCATACCAATAAATATGGCGGCTGGTGTTTTACGACTCATCAATATAAAGGTAATAATAATTCCAAAAATGGATAATAGCGATGTAGGTGATGATAGATGCCCCAAAGAAACCATGGTTTCTTTGTTAGCTACAATTAGCCCTGCATCATGCAATCCGATAAAAGCAATGAACAACCCAATACCAGAAGCAATAGCGAGCTTTAGATTCTGTGGGATAATATTGATGATTTTCTCACGAATTTTGAAAAAAGTTAAAACTAAGAAAATCAATGCGGCTACAAACACACCAGCCATAGCAGTTTCCCATTTTACACCCATGCCAATAACAACAGAATAAGCAAAAAAGGCATTTACGCCAAGCCCTGGAGCAATAGCAATAGGATAGAGTGCAACAACACCCATGAAGATGGTTGCGACTGCTGAAGCAATTGCTGTGGCTGTGAAAACAGCACCTTTGTCCATACCTGCTGCACCTAAAACAGTAGGGTTAACAAATAGGATGTAGGCCATCGACGCAAAAGTAGTTACACCAGCGATAAACTCGGTTCGAACACTTGTGTTGAGTTCGTCAAGTTTGAAATAATGTGCAATCGTAGACATGATTGCCTCCCAAATATTTAGTTACGAATAACGTACAATTTAATTTTAGCAGTCATTTACTAATAATTAAATTAAAAATGAGAAAATAAAAGAACTTTTTGCGAATAATAGCACAGTTTAATAAATGAAAGCGTTTAATAAACGAACGAATCGTTATAAACGTTCGTGATTTAATAAAAAATGTTGCTTTTTTAACATTTTAACAGTTTTGAGATAAGCTGGGATCATGACCAGGACAGAGCCTGTCCAAGCAAGCATATTGGCCAAGCTGGCACCGAAAAATCCGAAAGGGCCGACTAAGACAATTGCTGCTACTGTTCGCATGACTAATTCAGCAATACCAGCAAAGGTAGGGGTTTTAGAGTCGTTAAGTCCTTGTAAAACATATCGTATGATAAACAAAGCTGATAGTATGTAGTAAAAGGCACCGTTAGCCCAGAAGTACTGTTGCGCTAATGACAATACGCGATGTTGATCAGCACCGACAAACATAGATACAGCAATATGGCCAAACGTAATTTCTAAAATACCCATAAACAGTCCAAACCCCATGCTCATCAACAATGCATGTTTGACACCGATTAAAATACGCTGATATTGTTTGGCACCATAGTTTTGTGCAGCAAAGGTTGCCATAGTTATACCAAATGACATCATAGGTAGTGTAGCCACTTGATCAATACGTTGTGCAGCCGTAGTTGCTGCAACAGCATCTGTCCCTAAGGTATTTAAAGCACCTTGTAAAACTAATGAACCAATCGCTATAATTGAACTTTGGAACCCCATAGGTAGGCCCGCACGTAAATGCGTTCGAATGTCTTTTGCGTCCCATTTTAAATCGTCACGATCAACTCGGAGCTGGGGGACAAATTTATAAATGTGCCAAAAGCTTAGAATCGCAGAGATCAATTGTGCAATAACAGTTGCAATGGCTGCTCCAGCTACACCAAAACCAAGTCCTAAAATTAACCATAATTCGAGACCAATGTTAACAAACATACCAATAACTAAATAAATTAATGGTGAGCGAGAGTCGCCCACTGCTCGAAGAGCATTAGCGGTGACGTTGTAGCCCATCGTCGCAAAGATACCACCTAAGATGATACTAATAAATGTGAAGGCTTGATTCAAAATATCTGGTGGGGTTTGCATGATTTGAAGCAGTGGGTAGATTAAGAGAAAACTCACCACAGTGACGATTACAGTGACGATTGCTGATACAATAATTGTTGATGCCATACTTTTGCGTACACCAGCAATATCACGGGCGCCATAGCGTTGTGCTGTAATAATTGATAATCCGGAAGTGAATCCTTGAACAAATCCTATTACTAAAAACATGATTGAACCAGTCGCTCCAACAGCAGCAAGAGATTTCACACCAAGTGTTTGTCCAACAATCAACGTATCAGAAAAATTATATAGTTGTTGGAAAAGATTTCCAATTACGAGTGGAATTGTAAAAAACAAAATTTGCTTTGCGGGAGTTCCCTGAGTTAAATCACGCATATTCTCTCCAATATCGATAAAATGTCTTGAACATATATTCTAAACGAATAGCGGTTATTTGACTAGGGTTTTATTTTAAAATTTATAAGAAAGACATCAGTTTGTAAAAGACTAGAGACGTCATGTTTTGCTAAGTTTTTTCATGTATTTTGAATCGAATACGAAAATAAATTAAAGTGTTTTGAAGTTTATATTGGAGATAATTGATGATTCGAATAATGATATAATCATACTAATATTTAAAAATGATCATTTGTGAGGAATCAAATTTTTGCTTACGTAGCTTTAAAATGATTGAAACGATATAATAGGAAGAGTATAAAAAAAGGAGTTGCATATGGCTGCTAAACTTGTGTTAGTTCGCCACGGAGAGTCAACAGCAAACCGTGACAATGAATTTACCGGATGGACTGACGTTCCACTGACCTTAAAAGGGGTTAGACAGGCAAAACATGTTGGTGAAGTTTTGAAGCGACATGGTTTGCAATTCGATGTATCATTTACTTCTTTTTTAAAGCGCGCGATAATAACTGACAATATTATATTAGAAGAAATTGATCAGTTATGGTTACCACTCCATAAGGCTTGGCAACTTAACGAGCGCCACTATGGGGCATTGCGTGGCTTGAACAAAGATTATGCTCGTCAACAATACGGTGCTAATAAAGTTGCCTTATGGCGACGTAGTTATACGGCTACACCACCACTATTAGAACAAATTATACCAGATAGACGCTACCCAGAAGGCTTAGAACCACGTGGTGAGAGCTTGAAAATGGCCAGTGATAGGCTCGTTCCTTATTGGCATTCAGAAATCTTACCACAGATACAGCAAGGAAAAAATGTCTTAATCGTCGCACATGGTAGCTCCTTACGTGCTTTAGTCAAATATATAGAACATATTAGCGATGAAGACATAGACGGTCTTGAGATTGACAATGGCGAACCTATTTTGTACGAGTACAAAGAAGAATTTAGTGAGAGGATTTATTTAGAATGAAAGATAGTACATGGGCTCGTGTGAAAAAGTATACGGAACTACAAGGTACTTCTGGTCAAGAACACGCTATTCGTCAATCTTTCCGTTCTGATTTGGAACCATTGGTTGATGCAATCCACCAAGAGGGACTTGGTGGTGTTTACGGTGTTAAAGAAGGACAAGGTCCACGTGTAATGTTTGCAGCGCATATGGATGAAGTTGGATTTATTGTGAAAGATATTCTGCCTAGTGGTGCACTTAAAGTGGCTGCTCTTGGTGGATGGAATCCAGCAGTCATTAGTTCACAAAGATTTACCCTGTTCACAAGCAGAGGTAAGTATCCTATTGTTTCAAGCTCTGTATCACCACACTTATTACGTGGCAGTACTCATGACCCACAGATGCCAACTGTCGAGGATATTTTATTTGATGGCGGTTTTTTGGACAAAGATGAAGCATGGTCCTTTGGTGTCCGCCCTGGGGATTTTATTGTGCCAGAAGTATCAACCGTTATGACAGCAAATAAAAGGCGCGTAATATCTAAATCATGGGATAATCGATTTGGACTTGTGACAATATTAGACGCTTTGGAAGAACTAGAAAGTGTTCAGACACCTAATACCTTGATCATGGGCGCTAATGTTCAAGAAGAAGTTGGATTACGCGGTGCACATGGCGCTGTCAATCTACTGAAACCAGATATTTTTTTCGCAGTTGATTCTAGTGCTGCAGATGATACTACTGGACAAAGTGGCCATCAAGGTATCCTAGATCAAGGAACGTTATTACGTGTTTTTGATCCGACCGTTGTGATGCCACTACGCTTAAAAGAATTTTTGTTATCTGTGGCTGAAGATAACCATATTCCTTATCAGTACTTTGTTTCCAAAGGTGGAACAGATGCAGCAGCAGCTCAAACTGAGCTAACTGGTGTACCATCTGTTGCATTAGGAGTTGCTTCTCGTTACATCCACACCCACCAAACCGTTTGGTCAATTAAGGATTTTGAGGCTTCTAAAGCATTTGTTGTGGCTATTGCTAAAAATTTGGATGATGCAAATCTTAAAACTATTATGGGCGATTAATGTTTAAAAAAATCAGAAAATTAGATTATTGGATTGCGGTACCATTTGCCATACTCAGTGCGTTAGGTGTGGTTATGGTTTTTTCGGCGAGTTTAACGAATGCAGCTATGCTGAACTTTTATAAACAACTTCTTTTTGTTTTTATTGGTTGGATTGGTGCGTTTACTTTATTTCATTTTAATATTAACAACTGGCGTAATGAAAAATGGATACAGGTGATGATGTTTGGGATAATCGGCCTTTTAGTTATTGCCAGAATAATGCCAGCAGTTAATGGTGCACATGGTTGGATTCCATTGGGAATTATTACTTTGCAGCCGGCTGAGTTTTTAAAAATAATTTTAATATTATATTTTGCTGATTTTTTTGCTAAACATCCATGGCAACCACATGTTAAATTATCACAACAGCCAATTTGCCAGCCAAATGCTTGGCTGTTACCTTTTTCATCGCTATTTTTACTATTCATTATGCCAGATAACGGTAATATGATTATTGCTGCTATTATTATGATAACCATTTTATTGGCAGCTGGGGTGTCTAGAAAAGTTACCGTTACCTGGTTTGCTATTGCTGGCATTGGTTTTGGCCTTTTACAACCAATCATTAATTTGGTTGATAAAATATTTCATCTGACTGGTAGTACGCATTATGGTGTTTTAAGATTAATTAATTTTGTTAATCCGTGGGCTGACCTAGATCAAAGTCGTCAACTACTATACGGTTATTACGCTATAGCACATGGTGGGATGTTCGGTGTTGGTTTAGGAAATTCTCTTATAAAACCATATTTACCGGAATCTAATACGGATTTTATTATGGCAGTAATGACAGAGGAACTAGGGGCGGTAGTGACTGTCATTGTGTTAATTTTATTGTTAATAATCATAACACGACTTATTATTTTGGGCATTAGACAAAAAAGGCAATATCAACGATTAGTCATGTATGGTGTAGCTACCTTGTTATTTATCCAAGCTTTTGTTAATTTAGGTGGCGTTATTGGTGTGTTACCAATAACGGGTGTTGTTTTCCCATTTATTTCTGGTGGAGGGTCCTCATATATAGCCTTTAGTGCTGCGATTGGTCTAACCTTGAATATTGCTGCACAACAAAAGAAAAAGCCAGTTATTCATCCCAATGATACAGTGGCCAGAAAGGATTACCGATGACATTTAAAATACAACCACGCCGTGCCATTTATATCTATATCAATAATATAAGGCATGCACAACAGCTTAAAAAGTTTGGTCAAATCACTTACATATCTCGCAAAATGATGTTTGTAGGTTTATATGTGAATGATGAAAATGTTGAACAATTAGTTGAAAAAATTAGACAGTATAAGTTTGTAAAAAAAGTCGTCATGTCGCCACGTCCGGAAATTAACCCCGATTTGGATAATTTGCATGATGATATTTTCTTTGAAAATTATGATGAAGGGGGAAATACAAACTAAGGGTTTGTATATTGTATAATCATGCGGGTAGTATCAGGAAAATTTAGAGGAACACGCCTCGAAGCAGTCAATGGCGATAAAACACGTCCGACAACCGATAAAGTGAAAGAGGCCATGTTTAGCATGTTAATGCCTTATTTAGATGGTGGAAATGTACTTGATTTATATGCAGGTACAGGAGGTTTGAGCATCGAGGCGGTTTCAAGAGGTATGACACATGCCACGTTGGTAGATCGCCAATTCCAAGCAATTAAAGTTATTCGAGAGAATGTTGAGAAGACACATCATACCGATGAGTTTACGGTACTAAAGTCGCCAGCACAGCAAGCTTTGCTTAACTTCGTAGCTAATTCCGAAAAATTTGATTTGATTTTTTTGGATCCACCATATGCTAAAGAAACAATTGCTGCAGATATGTCATTTATGGTAGAAAACGGGTTATTAAATTCTGGTGCCATTATATTGGCTGAAAGCAATGATGAGGCAAATTTACCGAATGAAAGTGATGATTTCTCAATCATCCAACAGAAACATTATGGTATAACCGTAGTGACGATATATCAATATGAGGGGTAAATTATGAGTATAGCAGTATTTCCTGGAAGCTTTGATCCGTTAACCAATGGCCATTTAGATATTATTAGACGTGCTAGTAGTATATTTGAAAAAGTAATCGTAGGTGTTGGTAATAATACAAGTAAAGCGGCGCTATTCACCCCACAAGAAAAAATAACATTAATTAGTACTGTCGTTAAAGATTTGCCCAATGTTGAGGTTGCAATCATGCAGGGACTAACAGTTCAATTCATGAAAGAAGTTGGTGCTAAGTATATTGTTCGAGGACTTCGAAATGGTAAAGATTTTGAGTATGAACGTGATATTGCCGGAATGAATAGTGCTCTTGCAGATGTTGAGACTGTTTTACTACTTGCAAAGCCGGAAAATCAAAATATTTCCAGTTCTATGGTGAAAGAAATTGGTAGTATGGGTGCTGATAACATGGTAAAGTTTGTTCCAAATACCATCGTTGAAGCACTAAAGGAGCGACTAAATGCGCAAAAAAAGTAAAATAGTTCTAGCTATTGCCTCCCTTTTAGTAATAATTGGTATTGTAGCTGCTGTTTGGCCCTTGAACGGGTACATCGAGTCACCAGGTGAAGCTGACGACTTAGCACAGTTTGTTAAAATTGATGGTAAAAAAGATACATCAAAGGGACAATACAGAATTACATCTGTTTATTTGTCACAAGCGAATGGATTTAAGTATTTACAAACTAAAGTTAACCCACATCTGTCGTATGCTACTGCACAGGAAGTCACTGGTGGACAAAGTTCAGCTACTTTTAGTAAAGTACAAGATTTCTATATGCAAAGTGCAATCGCCAATGCTGAACAAGTTGCCTTTAAAAAAGCGAATAAGCCGATTACGACAAAATATCGTGGTATCTACGTATTGAGTGTCTCTGCTAAATCTCATTTCAAAAAGAGTGTCAAAGTAGGAGATACAATCACTGCAATCGACGGTCATCACTATGAAAACTCAGATAGCTTCATTAAGTATTTAGCTAATAAATCTAAGGGAACAAAAGTTACTGTCGACTACACTCGTGATGATAAAAAAGGCCAAGCAACTGGAGATACAATTAAGCTTGCTGGTACCAAGACGGCAGAATACCCAAACGGTCGTGCTGGAATAGGTATCGTGCTGACAGATAATGTGTCCGTTACAACAACCCCGAAAGTTAGTGTCAATGCTGGACAAATTGGTGGACCTTCAGGCGGTTTAATGTTTACCATACAGATTTATGATCAATTAACTGGTGATTTGTTATCTAAAGGACGTAATATTGCTGGTACGGGGACGATGAGTGCTGATGGCTATGTCGGTGAGATTGGCGGTATTGATAAAAAGATTATGGCTGCTAAGGAGGCCGGATCCACAATATTCTTTGCCCCATATATAAAGCCAAGCAAAGAGTTACTTAAATATGAAGAACAACATAAAACTAATTATATGTTAGCTCGAGACACGGCCAAAAAATACGCACCTAAATTAAAGGTTATTCCTGTGCAAACATTTGATGATGTAATCAATTACTTGCAGACGGGGAAAGTAATTGAAACAACTGACAGTGTGAAATAAAGCTTATCTGCTATGGTAAGCTTTTTTATTTTGAAATCCGTACTATGAAAGTAGAGGGATTAAAATGTCAGATATGCTAGAAATTATAAAAGAAAAGTACCAGGAGTATAAAATTTGGCTATTTACCATTTTATTTATTCTCGCCATTGTTACTTACTGTGCATATTCTCATCATACTAAAGAAGTACCACGGACATTATCATCTTCTTCAATAACAAGTACAAGTATTGTAAAGCAATCTGAATCTGGTGACAAAAATAGCACAGTTCTAATGGTTGATGTGAAAGGTGCTGTCAAAAAGCCTGGAGTTTACAACATTACTGGTTTGGCACGTGTACAAACAGCTATTGTGCAAGCTGGTGGAACCCTAGAAGAAGCAGATATGCAGCAGGTTAATTTAGCTCAGAAGTTGACAGATGGTCAAATTGTTTACGTACCAGTAAGAGGAGAGATATCTTCTGCTTCTGTGAACGGCGGTAGTACGTCGGCAATGACTATGGCAGATAGTGAAGTTGTCAATTTGAATACCGCTACGGTAGTGGAATTACAAACGTTAGATGGAATTGGTATCAAGAAAGCTGAACAAATCATTGCCTATCGTGAGGAACACGGTGGATTTAAAGCTATTGAGGAAATCAAACAGGTTTCGGGTATCGGTGAAAAAAGATTTGAAGCTTTGAAAGATAAAGTGACTGTTTAATATGTCGCGATTTTTAATGTTTGCCAGCTTATTGATAGCAAGTTTAACTGGTATTATCTACTATTCATGTGCAGTTACTTGGTTCTTTTTTGCTCTTATAGTCGTACTGTGTCTTTGGCAACGGCACATCGATTTTTTATTTAAAATCCTACTGTTAACACTACCGTTCATGGTTTATTTTATTTACAATGCACATTGCTTACAACAACAAGTCAATCAAAGTAACGATCAGCAACATCATGTAACAGGCATCATTTTTCCAGATGATATTCAAATTGATGGCGCAAATCTTAAAGCAATAGCTGAGTTAGACAACCATGAGAAAGTTAAACTGTATTGGCTGTTTCCAGATGAAAAAATAAAGAATATATGGCTTAAAAACAATGAAGTCATCTGTTTTCAAGCAGAGGCTGAATTAACACGTATACCTGGACCAACTAATTTCAATCAGTTTGATGCTCAAAAATTTTATTTAACAAAGTCAATCACACATCAAATCAATATCCAATCATGGTATACGCAGGCGGCCAAACCGCCAACATTACTACAAAAAATTAGGTATCAACTCCGTAAATGGCATAGCATAGGGATTCATAATGCTGATCAACTTCCTTCTCCGCTTAGTGCATATGCAGAAGCTTTAATTCTTGGAACGACACCTACATTTTTATATGAAGATAATCCAGGGGTACAAACGTTAGGGTTAATTCACTTATTCAGCGTGTCAGGATTTCATGTGACCTTTTTAATGGCACTGCTAATGCAAATATCAAGAAGAATTTGGTTACCAAAAGAATATACTATATTGTTGTTGAGTATAATACTGATTATATATTTTATATTTGCAGGTGAACCTGATGTTTTAATTCGTTCCATCGTTTCAGGAGAATTAATATTGTTAAAAGATCTAACAAATAGGAAGATAAAAGCTCAAGTTATCTGGTCTTTGAGTCTATTGTTTAGTTTAGCGATTGTGCCACAAATTCTTTTCACGTTGGGAGGTCAGCTGTCATTTGCCTTAACTTTTTGCTTAGTATTTGCGCAGAGGCTAACCTTTTGGCAAACTAACCTTTTGATGAGTTTAGTGAGTTTTCCGCTTATTGTTGAACAACAATATACATGGCATGTTTTGCAAACATTGATCAATTTTGTTGCAATTCCTATTTTTGGTACAGTGATTGTTCCTTTAGTTATGATAGGTTTTTTTGGTCAGTATGTCCCATTTTTGACATATATAACAAACTTAATTATTCGCTATTTTGCTTGTATAGTAGATTTTTGTGCGACATTACCAGGTAATTTTGTGGTTGGTAAAATGCCTAACGCACTAGCTATACTACTTTTATTTTTATCTTTAGGAATATTTGTGCGTGAACTAAAAATCAAGCATGTCGCGAGAATATCGTGGCTAGTCTCCTTTAGTGTAGCCATGATTTACGTACATTTCCCATATTATGGGGAATTTGCAACTTTTGATATAGGCCAAGGGGATGCGGCATTGATACGTGAACCGTATAATAAAACAATTACGTTAATAGATACTGGAGGGAAAGTAACGTTTGGTAAACAGCCGGCATGGCAGGAACAGAAGTATACTCGTACCAACGGCGAGACGGTCATTGTTAATTACTTACATAGTCGGGGGATTAGTAAGGTTGATAATATGGTCTTGTCACATCATGATCAAGATCATATTGGTAATGCTAAAGTCATATTAACAAAAATGAACGTTAAGAATGTTATCGTTCCAGCTGGAATGATGCAGCAATCGTTGTTTAAAAGCGAGATTCAACCATATCTTAGATCAGCAAAAGTTATAGAAGTTACCTATGATACGCAATTATCAAAACTACCGCTACAAATAGTTCACCCATTTAAAAATGGTCAAGCAAAGAATGAGGATTGTATCGCTTTATTTGGCCATATTGGTGGGAAAAATATTTTTACTGCTGGTGATTTAGACCAATCAGGAGAAAAGCAGATTGCAAATTTATTTCCAGACATGCATGTTGATATCTTAAAATTTGGTCACCATGGTTCAAAAACAGCGACAAACCCTGAAGTTATCAATAAATGGCATCCAGAAATTGGTATAATATCTGCCGGACGAAACAATCGCTATAATCATCCAAATAAAGAAACACTTGAAACAGCTCAGAATAATAAAATGACTGTCTTTAACACACAAATAAATGGTATGATTAGCTATGAATATTCAGGATTAAACGGACATTTTAAGGTAAAAAATACCCCATGAACTTAAAACAACTACAACAGCAAATTGAAAATAATACCATGGCAAATTTTTACGTTGTGACAGGAGAAGAAGAGATATTACTGAGTCATGTACAATCATTGTTTAAGGAACTGGTCAGTCAAGAAGATCGTGACATGAATTATTCCCAGATTGATTTGGCTGAACAGACGGTGGATGTTGTGATTAATGATGCTATGTCCGTACCCTTTTTTGGTAATCGTCGTGTTGTTGTGGTCAAGAATCCACAGTTCTTGACTGCTACAGGAAAAATTGGAAATCGTGATCAAGAATTATTATTAAGATTATTTGAGCACCCAGTATTGCAAAATATTGTTGTTTTTTTTGTCAATGACTTAAAATTAGACAAGCGTAAAAAATTAGCAAAAGTTCTTCTGAAGACGGCTGAAAATATATCTGTGCCAGCTCTTAATGAGCGCCAAGCGCAACAGGCTATTGTCCAACAACTAGATCAGCGCTCATATACCATAGAACCAGAAGCACTCCATGAATTAATGCAGCGTACTAATGCTCAGTACACAGATATGAAAAATGAATTGCCTAAGCTAATAACCTATGCGGAACAGACAAAAAAAATAACATTAGACGTCGTATCGGCATTAGTTCCCAAGACTCTGACAGCTAATGCGTTTGATTTAGTAGACACAGTTATTAAACGAAGACCGCAAGAAGCATTAACCCTTTATCACGATCTCTTACAGAATGGCGAGGCCCCGTTACGACTAAATGCCGTTTTAACTAATCAATTTAGACTACTTTTGCAGGTAGCAGGGTTATCTGGGAATGATCAAGACATTGGGGCTCAACTCAAGGTGCACCCTTATCGAGTAAAATTGGCCAAAGGATCATTAAAATCGTATCCACCGCAGCTTGTACGAACAGGATATCTAGGTATGATTGATATAGAAAAACAATTAAAATCCACATCTCAAGATCCTGAACTTTTATTTGAGCGGTTTATTTTAAAAAATTTTCACTAATAATTAAATGAGAACACTTGTTCTTGTGATAAAATTGTAGTATGCCAGAATTTCTGATCACAGCAGACAATAGAAAAATTATTCACGTTGATTTAGATGCTTTTTTTGCACAAATTGAAATGCGTGATCATCCCGAGTTGCGTAATTTACCATTGATTATTTCGCGTGATCCTACTGAGTCAAACGGACGTGGTGTTGTTGCGACTGCTAATTACATTGCCAGAAAGTTAGGCGTACACTCAGCAATGAGTGCCGCCGAGGCTAAAAAGTTAGCCCCGGATGCATTTTTCATGCAACCTGATATACAGAAATATAAGATGATATCTCAGCAAATTCATCATATTTTTCATCAGTATACTGATAAAATTGAACCTATTGCATTTGATGAAGCATACTTAGATTTAACAGATAGCCCACTTACGGGAGCGACATTAGCGGCAAAAATTCGTCACCAAATTCTAAAAGAAACACAATTAACCAGTTCAATCGGCGTTTCGTACAATAAATTGTTAGCGAAATTAGCATCCGAATACAATAAGCCCAATGGTGTTACTATATTAACAAAAGACAATGCATTAGATTTTTTGGCGAAATTGCCAATTTCCTCTTTTCGAGGCGTTGGGAAAAAAACACAGGAAAAATTTGCATTGCTGGGTGTTGATAATGGGGCACAATTGCGTGTGATACCTCAAGAAACATTACGAGCTCAATTTGGAAAAATGGGTGAACACTTGTTTTGGCAGGCTAGGGGCGTTCATTTTGGTGAAGTTCAATGGCAGCGTCAAAGACAGTCTGTAGGAAAAGAAACGACCTTTGATCAATTCGTACAAACAAGAGATGAAATCAATCTAGAATTCAACAAATTGGCTGTGGGAATTGTTGAAATTATGAAAAATAAGAAGTTAGTAGGACGTACGCTAAATATAAAAATTCGTGATAGCGAATTTAATACCATTACACGTTCTGTCACTCAAAGTGTACCTTTTAAATTAGAAGCTGGTAGTATGGTATCTGTAGCGCAGACAATATTTGATGAAAACATTGATACGACTTTTTCCATCCGTTTATTAGGGATATCGCTTAGTAATTTACAGTCTAGCGGATTTGAGGAAATAACACTGTTTTAATGTTACAATGATAGAAAACAATAATTAGAAAGTATAAACATGTCAGTAATAGAAGAACAAATATTAGAACAGATCAAACGTTATGATACAATAATTATTCATCGGCATCAACGACCTGATCCAGATGCTTTTGGTTCACAGTTAGGCTTGAAAGAAATATTACAAGCAAGCTTTCCGGAAAAAAAGATATATGCCGTGGGTAAAGAAGTTCAAGGATTGGCATGGATGAATGAAAATGATGATTTCATGGATACTGTACCCGATGCTGCTTATAATAAGGCTCTTGTTATTGTAACTGATACAGCTAATGCACCGCGGGTAGATGATCAACGCTGGCCTGAAGGTTTAGAAGTTATTAAAATTGATCATCACCCAAATGATGAACCATATGGGGATTGGCAATGGGTTAAAGATGGTCACTCTGCTACAAGCACAATGATTTTTGAATTCTATGAGAAACTTAAAAATCAAGGATTAGTGATGACCAAAAAAGCGGCACGGTTATTATATATCGGTATTATTGGCGACACGGGTCGATTTATGTATAGTATCGATGCAGAAACATTCCGTGTGGTGTCAGAACTGTTTAAGTATGATTTTGATTATCAAGAAATTCATCATGCGATGGCAACCATTTCAGAAAACGCAGCAAAATTGTCAGGCTATGTTTTGCAAAATATCAATATATTGCCATCGGGATTTGCTTATGTCATTTTAACCAAAGAATTGCTAAAGCAATTTGACTTAAAAGATGCTGGAACAGCATTTGTTGTACCCTTACCCTCAAAGATAGATTCTGTAAAATCATGGGCTATTTTTGAAGAACAAGATGAAGGAAACTATCGTGTCAGACTACGCTCACGAACAATTGCAATCAATAAGATTGCAAATCAATTTGAGGGCGGCGGTCATCCAATGGCTTCAGGAGCCTGGGCACAAGATCAAGGTGATATAGATCGTTTAATCCATATAGTTGATAGTGCTCTTAGCGAGAAGCGAGACACAGAAAAGGAAGATTGATGGCTGAAAAAGCAAACCAATTTGGACAATTTAATTTAAAGAAGGAAGTTATTGACGCATTAAGTGCGATTGGCTTTTATGAACCAACTGCCGTGCAAGCAAAATTAATTCCTGATGTTTTACAAGGACGAGATGTGGTCGGACAATCGCAAACGGGCTCTGGAAAAACGCATACGTTTTTGATTCCAATCTTGAATCAATTAGAGCAGGATAAAAAATATGTGCAGGCAGTAATTACAACACCGTCACGTGAATTGGCAGCACAGATTACCAAGGCGATGAAGGAATTTTCTAATCAGCTAAATACTAACATCTCTATTTCTGAGTTTGTGGGTGGAACTGATAAACAACGACAAATTAAACAGTTAGAAAATCAGCAACCACAAATTGTCATTGGGACACCGGGTCGAATTAAAGATTTAGTAGAATCTGGATCATTGAAGTTGCATGCAGTTCATACGCTTGTTGTAGATGAAGCAGATATGACATTAGATATGGGATTTTTAAATGAAGTCGATTATATTGCGGGTGCAATGCCTGAGGGACTTCAGACATTGGTCTTCAGTGCGACAATGCCAGAAAAGTTGAAGCCATTCTTAAAAAAATATTTAGATAACCCTCATTTTGAAGCCATACCAGTATCAACAGTCATTGCCGATACAATTGATAATTGGTTGTTAGCTACTAAGTCAAAAGATAAGAATGATATTATTTATCAAGTACTAACTATCGGTAATCCATACTTAGCATTGGTTTTCGCTAATACTAAAGAGCGTGCGAAGGAAATTTCTAGTTTTTTGCGTGGACATGGTTTGAAAGTGGCTGAAATACATGGCGATATTGAACCGCGCGAGCGCCGCCGTGTGATGAAAGCTATCCAAAACTTAGAATACCAGTATGTCGTGGCAACGGACTTGGCTGCACGCGGTATTGATATTGAAGGTGTTTCGCATGTCATTAATGATGATATACCCGCTGAACTAGAATTCTTTGTTCACCGTGTAGGGCGGACGGGACGTAATGGCTTGCCTGGATTAGCCATTACATTGTACGGCCCTGATGAAGAAAATGAAGTTGCTGAATTGGAAGCCTTGGGTATCACCTTTAAGGCTAAGCAAATCAAAAGCAATGAAATTATTGATGTTAAGGACCGAAAGGCACGTGTTCAACGAGTGGCCACAACCAAAAAATTAGATTCAACTATGGTTGGTATGGTTAAAAAGAAGAAGAAAAATGTCAAACCAGGTTACAAAAGACGGATTAAAAACGCAATTCAGCGCAAAAATCAAATGGATCGTCGAATATCTCAACGACAAGAAATGAGAGCAACACGCAAAGCAAACAAGCAACGTGGAGAGCATTAAAAAAGGACTTGGAAATTTTTCCAAGTCCTTTTAATATTCAAGGAAGTAGGTTAATTACTTAACGTACTTAGCTAAACGTGACTTTTCACGTGAAGCCTTGTTCTTCTTGATCAAACCTTTTGAGTAGGCGTGATCAATGGCTGAAGAAGCAGCCTTGTATAATTCTGCTAAGTTGTCTGTACCAGCAGCTGCAGCTTTTTCAAACTTTTTTACAGCTGTACGGTAAGCGCTGAGTTGTGGTTCGTTACGGTCGTGTTGCTTCTTAGTAAGACGAACACGTTGAATTGCTGATTCAATAACAGGCATATGTCTTTTCTCCTTAAATTTGATACGAGGTTTTCAAGTAATCCTAAGATTAACGACGCAAACCTAAGCGTTGGATCAATTCACGATAACGTTGAATATCAGTATTGCGGAGGTAACGTAGTAAGTTACGACGGCTACCAATCTTCTTCATTAATCCACGTTGTGAGTGGAAATCATGCTTGTGAGCTGCCATGTGTGTGTTCAACTCGTTAATATCGGCAGTCAAAACTGCGATTTGTACTTCAGCTGAACCTGTATCGCCTTCGTGGCGGGCGTATGCCTTGATGATTTCGTTCTTACGTTCTTGTGTAAGTGCCATATTTATATCCACCTTTCTAAAATGTCGCCAGAGACTGCGTAAAGCGATGGTGAGCCGCTCAACAAAGTTACTGGTCGTGTTGTTTATACAACGTTCTTAATTATACAGGAATACCATTGAAATGCAAGGCGAGAGATTATTGAATATGTGATAAAATGGATTAGTATATAAACACTGAAAGGAAGTGTGCCTACAGAAATGTATGCACCCGCGGAATTTATGGCCGAAACAATAATCACACGTGACGAAGTTGCCCATGTTGCAGGGTTAGCCAAATTAGCTTTTAACGATGCTGATCTTGACCAATTTACAACACAACTGGGTGATATCTTGAATATTTTTGATACGTTGAACGAGGTAAATACTGACGATGTTATCCCAACGTACTCAGTAACGGAAAACGTTAACCACTTACGTGAAGATGTTGCAAACAACTGGAATCAAAAACAAGAACTTCTTAACAATGCACCACTTGAAGCCGCAGATTTAATTAAAGTTCCTGCAATTTTGAATGGTGAGGGGGAATAACATGACGATTAATTATTTTGAGCATGATTTAACTTCTTTGCACAATCAGTTGGTAAACAAAGAAGTAAGTGCGGTAGATTTGACACGTGCATCGCTTGATAACATTTCTAAAACCGATGATAAGTTAAATGCATTTATCAGTACAAACCCAGACGAAGCTATAGCACAAGCTCAAAAAATTGATGAAAAATCTGATTTTTCGAATGTTTTGACGGGTCTCCCTTTGGGATTGAAAGATAATATGGCAACCAAGGGCATTCAAACAACAGGTGCTTCACATATTTTGGAAGGCTTTAAGCCGGTCTATAATGCGACAGTGGTAGAGAAATTGCAAAACCTTGGAGCAGTATCCGTTGGAAAGACTAACATGGATGAATTTGCCATGGGTGGTTCAACAGAAACCTCGTACTATAAACAAACATCAAATGCGTGGGATCATAGTAAAGTACCCGGTGGATCATCGGGTGGATCAGCTGCAGCAGTTGCTGCTGGACAAGTGCCATTTGCATTGGGATCTGATACTGGAGGTTCAATTCGCCAGCCAGCTGCTTTTAATGGCATTGTTGGCCTAAAGCCTACGTATGGTCGTGTTTCACGTTGGGGCTTGTTTGCTATGGCTTCTTCACTTGATCAAATCGGTCCTTTCACAAGAACAGTGAAAGATAATGCAACCGTACTAAATGCTATTGCCGGTTTCGACGAAAAAGATTCAACTTCATCGCAGCGTGAAGTGCCTGATTTCACTGCAAAATTAAGCGGTGATGTTAAGGGATTGAAAATTGCTGTGCCCAAAGAATATTTTGGTGAGGGTATTGATCCGAAAGTTGCCAAGCAAGTCAAAGCTGCTATTGCGCAATTGGAAGCATTGGGAGCAACTGTTGACGAAGTAAGTCTGCCACACACTAAATATGGTGTGGCTGCGTACTATATTATTATGTCATCAGAAGCATCATCTAACTTACAACGTTATGATGGTGTGCGATATGGTTTCCGTGCCGATGACGTTAAAAACTTGGAAGATTTATATGTCAAAACACGTTCAGAAGGTTTTGGCGACGAAGTTAAGCGTCGAATCATGTTAGGAACGTTCTCATTGTCAGCCGGTGCGTATGACGCTTTCTTTAAGAAGGCCGCCAAAATTCGTACATTGTTGATTGAAGACTTTAATAAGGTTTTTGAAAACTATGATGTCATTGTTGGGCCTACTGCGCCAACAGCTGCATATGGCCTTGGTGAAGAGGTGGATGATCCTACAGCAATGTACCTGGCAGATGTTTTGACAATTCCAGTAAACTTAGCTGGTTTACCTGGTTTGTCAGTCAATGCTGGATTTGTTGATGGTTTGCCTGTAGGCTTGCAGATTATTGGTAAGCCATTTGATGAACAGACTGTCTATCAAACAGGATATGCTTACGAACAAGCTAGCCGTTTGTTTGAACAGCATCCTGATGTTGCGAAAGAATATTAAAGAGGAGGGGCACACATGGGAACTGGAAATTTTGAAACAACGATTGGACTTGAAGTCCACGTTGAAATGCAAACAAACTCAAAGCTGCTGTCACCTTCACCTGTTCATTATGGTGACAAGCCAAATACTAATACAAACGTAATTGACTTTGGTTATCCTGGTGTTTTGCCGGTAGCAAACAAAGGCGCATTAGAATATGGTATGCGCGTTGCGTTGGCACTGCATGCACAAATTTCGCCAATGATTCGTTGGGACCGCAAAAATTATTTTTATCCTGATAACCCTAAGGCTTATCAAACAACACAATCACAGACACCAATTGGTACTAACGGTTATTTAGATGTGACATTGGCCGATGGAACTGTGAAGCGTATTCACATTGCAGAAATGCACGTCGAAGAAGATGCGGGTAAAAATACACACGGATCTGATGGCTATTCTTATGTTGATTTAAATCGTCAAGGAACACCATTGATTGAAATTGTTTCAGAACCTGATATTGCTTCACCAGATGAAGCTTATGCTTACTTAGAACAGTTACGCCAAGTCATTTTATTTACAGGTGTTTCTGAAGCTAAGATGCAAGAAGGTCAAATGCGAGCAGATGTCAATGTGTCACTCAGACCATTTGGATCAGATCAATATGGAACGAAAGTTGAAATGAAAAATATTAACTCATTCAACTATGTTCGTAATGCATTGATTTTCGAAGAGAAGCGTCAAGCAGAGGTGTTGCGTTCTGGCGGTGTGATTCAACAAGAAACCCGACGTTACGATGAACCAACTAAATCAACAATCTTAATGCGTGTCAAAGAGGGAGCTGATGATTACCGTTACTTCCCAGAACCTGACTTGTCTCCTGTAGTCATCGATCAAAAATGGATTGATGAGGTTGCTGCAGACTTACCAAAATCAGCAAGTGAACGTCGAGAAGCCTATGTAAATAACTTAGGCATCGAGCCTTATGATGCAGAAGTTTTGACGCAGACGCTTGCTATGTCTGATTTTTATGATGCGACCGTATCTTTAGGAGCTGATCCTAAACGTGCGGCTAACTATCTAATTGGTGATGTAAATGCCTACATGAATAAAAATCAAGTCGAACTGCAAGACACACGTTTGACTCCTGATCATTTGGCAGGCATGATTAAGTTGATTGAAGATGGAACGATCTCGACAAAGCAAGCCAAGCAGGTCTTTGAAGCGATTATGATTGGCGAAGAGCCAGAAGCCTTTGCTAAAAAGCATGGTTTAGTTCAATTAAGTGATCCAGATTTGTTATTAGGTTGGATTACTGAAGTGTTGGACAACAATCCGCAATCTATTGAAGATTTCAAGGGTGGTAAAGACCGTGCTACTGGATACCTTATTGGGCAACTTATGAAAATGTCCAAAGGACAAGCAAATCCAAGTGTTTTGAATAAGTTATTGTTGTCAGAGTTGAAAAAACGATAAATCTTAAAAATGTAAACTAGTCAATAAGCGAGATTTTTCTCGTGTACATATTGTAAGCTGAAAGGAAAGTGTTTGCCGGCATGAAACGAGCAAGAATTATCTATAATCCAACCTCTGGTCGCGAGGCCATCAAACGTGAGATGCTTGATATCCTCGCAGTTTATGAAAAAGCTGGGTATGAAACTTCGGCTTTCGCCACTACACCAGAGCCACTAAGTGCGGCGAAAGAAGCAAGACGTGCTGCTGAGGTTGGTTTTGATCTTATTGTCGCAGCGGGTGGAGATGGAACAATTAACGAGGTTGTTAATGGACTATCTCCCTTAACAAAGCGTCCAATGATGGCAGTCATACCGGCAGGTACAACCAATGACTATGCACGTGCACTGAAATTACCTCGTGATGAACCATTAGAGGCAGCAAAAGTAATTTTGCAAAATGAAACCATTAAAATGGACATAGGCAAAATTGAAAAAGATAACGAAATTAAGTATTTTATGAACATTGCTGCTTTAGGGACTATTAGCGAGGTAACGTATGCGGTGCCTTCGTTGATGAAATCATTATATGGCTATTTGGCTTATTTGGTTAAGGGGGCAGAGCTGATTACTCGAGTTAAAGCAGTTAATGCTAAGGTTATATTTGACGATGGTGAGTATTCAGGGAAAACTTCAATGATCTTTTTAGCACTGACTAATTCGGTCGGTGGTTTTGAGTCCATCGTTCCAGATGCAAAGTTAGACGATGGTCGCTTTACGCTCTTAATCATTAAAGAGGCTAACTTGGCACAGATGCTACAGATGGTGGCGCAGATGATTAATGGTGGTAAGCATATTGACAATCCTAAGTTAATCTACAAAAAAACGAACAAAGTAGAAATTTTACCGCTAGATAATGATCAAATGAAAGTAAATTTAGATGGTGAATATGGTGGTGATGCACCAATGAAATTTACTGATTTACAACAGCATATTGAATTTGTTGCCAACCGTTCTGGTATGTCAGAAAATTCTGTAAGTGTTGCTAAACGTAAATTTGTTGAAGAAGCTGAAAAACTAGATACAAAATAACATCAATAAGGCGCTAATTATGGCGTCTTATTCTCATTTTAAAGTGCGTGTCAAAAGGCGAAAGAAAGAAGCAAATCAAAATGGCGAAAGCTAATCGAGTATATAAAACCAAAGCACCAGTAGTTAAAAATCAGGAAATTGAAGCAACCGTGATTGATATTACATATCAAGGCATGGGTGTTGTTAAGGTTGATAATTTTCCGATATTTGTTGTTGACGCTATTCCGGGAGAAATTGTCCGCGTAATTATCACAAAGGTACTAAAAAGTTATGCATTTGGACGTGTAACCAGACGTGTTCAGGAATCCGAAAATCGTGTTCAAAATGCCAACAAAATAGCAATTACAACAGGCATTGCCCCGCTAGCTAATTTGAAATATGAGGCACAACTAACGTTTAAACAACGCCAAATTGAAGAATTATTTAAAAAAGTTAATGTAGATGTTGATGTGGCGCCGACTATTGGTATGGAAAATCCAACAGGGTACCGTAATAAGGCACAAGTACCTGTACAAATGATCAATGGTAAATTAGAAACAGGTTTTTACCGTCGTGGATCACATCGTTTAGTACCAATTGAAGATTTTTATATCCAAGACCCAAAGGTTGATGAAGCAGTTCGTATTACGCGAAATATTTTACGTGAGCTAGGTGTTTCTGCTTATGAAGAAGAAACTAAAAAAGGTGTGATTCGTCATATTATGGCACGACGAGGCTATTATTCACATGAATTAATGGTTGTTATCATCACGAATACCAAAAAGTTGCCTAATAGTGATTTAATTGCTGAAAAACTCAGTGCAAAACTACCTGAATTAACGAGTGTTATCCACAATATCAATAATCACGATACCAACGTGATTATGGGACAATGGAATGAAACAATTTGGGGTGAAGACGATATTCACGATCAACTAATGGGTAAAGATTTTGTTATTGGACCAAACTCATTCTATCAGGTTAACCCACAAACTACTTCGACATTATATTCGCTCGCAGCTGAAAAGGCTAATTTGAAACCAACTGATATTGTTGTTGATGCTTATTCGGGTATCGGCACAATTACGTTATCGGTTGCGGATAAAGTGAAAAAAATATATGGTGTCGATGTTGTTGAGGGAGCAATTGAAGATGCTGAAAAAAACGCCAAAAATAACCAGATTACAAATGTTGAATTTGTATTGGCTGACGCACCAGAGCAAATGGCCAAATGGGCAGATGAAGGATTAAAGCCAAATGTTGTCTTTGTTGATCCACCACGAAAAGGATTGACACAAGAATTAATTGATGCAGTTAAAGCAATGAATCCTGAAACATTTGTATATATAAGTTGTAATCCAGCAACACTTGCGCGTGACGCTGTTCAAATTTTGGCTGCAGGATTTGAAATTGAAGGTGCGGTTCAGCCACTTGATCAATTCCCACAAACAACTCACGTTGAAAGTATTACGGTTTTCAAAAAAGTAGAAGATAAATAATTCAGAATCAAACAATATGCAGTACGTATCACTATGAGACTATCTTTTCATAGCAGATGTGCGCTGCATTTTTCAGTGCATTATAGAAATGCTTATTTGGTATGTTAAAATGTAGTGTATAGAAAGAGGTATTCAACATGGCTAAAGTTGCTGAAACACCAATGATGGTACAATATCATGAGATTAAGAGTCAATATCCTGATGCGTTCGTGTTTTATCGTTTAGGTGATTTTTATGAATTATTTGAAGATGATGCAGTGCTTGGTGCAAAATTGTTGGAGCTAACATTAACAGCACGGAATAAAAATTCTGAAAACCCGGTACCGATGGCTGGTATTCCACATCATGCTGCTCAGAATTATATTGATATTTTAGTTGATCAAGGACACAAAGTTGCTATTGTAGAGCAAATGGAAGATCCCGCCACTGCAAAGGGAATGGTGAAACGTGATGTGGTGCAACTTATTACCCCCGGAACCAAGCTCAATACTGGTATGGGTAATGATAAGCAAAACAATTATTTGGCAGCGGTATTGCCAAGAGATAATCGTTATTATTTGAGTTATATTGATTTATCAACGGGTGAATTAAAAGCCACAACGCTAAAACGTTTTAGTGATGTCATTGATGAGCTCAGTTCACTTGAAGTTAAAGAAATTGTATTATTAAAAGATGATGAAACAACAGAACTAGGGATAGCTAATAAACTTGCTGAACGCGGATTGGTCATTTCGACTCAAACTGAGACAACTGTGAATGCTACAGTAAGTTTTTTGACACAGTCTTTGGTACATGAAAATGAAGTACAAGTAACCACCATTTTATTAAATTATATATTTGACACTCAGCGCCGTAATTTGGATCATATTATTCCAGCTCAAAATTATGAACGTTTGGCTTATTTGAAATTCAACCAAGATACGCGGACTAATTTAGATCTTGTAAAAAACGCAAGGACAAAAAAGAAGGCAGGCTCATTACTTGGTCTAATTGATGAAACTAAAACTGCTATGGGAGGTCGGTTACTAAAACAATGGTTACTACGTCCACTTCGTGATACAGAAGACATCAATGAACGTCTAGATATGATTGAAGCATTTCAAAATGAATTTTTTGTGCGTGGCGAGCTACAAGATCATTTGAAATCAGTATATGATTTGGAACGTTTAGCAGCTCGTGCTGCTATGGGCACAATGAATGCCCGAGAATTAGTACAGTTAAAGCGATCATTATCTGCAATTCCAGGAATAAAGTCTGTTTTATCCTCAAGCCAAGGTATTTTAAATTACGCTAGTCAACGACTAGAAGATATGAGTGATTTAGCTGGGTTGATTGATGAAGCAATTGTGGATGATCCTCCGATCAGCATTCGTGAGGGTGACATCATCAATGATGGATTCGATTCAACAATTGATGAATACCGTAACGTTTTGAGTCAAAATCAGAAATGGTTAGCGCAATTAGAATCTGACGAGCGTGCTGCAACAGGCATTAATTCATTGAAAGTGAAGTATAATAAAAACTTTGGTTTTTTCATTGAAGTGTCTCGGGCAAATATTAGCAAATTAGAAGAAGGGCGCTATGAACGTAAGCAAACCCTGACGAATGCTGAAAGATTTGTGACACCAGAGCTAAAAGAGCACGAGCGTTTAATTAATGAAGCGCAACTCAAACGAACCGAGCGTGAATACGAGCTATTTATTACAATTCGTGAGCGCGTTAAAGCAAATATTTCTCGCTTACAAAAGTTGGCACGGCAGGTAGCGCAATTAGATGTTCTAGCGAGCTTAGCGGATGTTGCTGACAAGCATCGCTTTGTCCGTCCTACATTTACTGACGATAATATAATTAATATTAAGCAAGGCCGTCATCCAGTGGTTGAATCACTGTTAGAAGCCGGTGAATTTGTTGCTAATGATGTGAATTTGAATCAAAATACAGCAATGCAGTTAATCACAGGACCTAATATGGCTGGAAAATCAACCTATATGCGGGAGTTAGCGTTAATCGTTATTTTGGGTCAAATGGGTAGTTTTGTTCCGGCGGAAAGCGCCGTATTACCAATATTTGATCAAATATTTACTCGTATTGGCGCCAACGATGATATGGCAATGGGGCAATCGACATTTATGGTCGAAATGGCAGAAGCTAACTTAGCACTGCAAGAAGCCAGTGCGCACTCATTAATATTATTTGATGAATTAGGTCGCGGTACAGCAACTTATGATGGTATGGCATTAGCTCAAGCTATCATTGAATATTTAGATGCTCATGTACATGCTAAAACATTATTTTCAACCCATTATCATGAGTTAACAGCATTAGCGGATAAACACGAAAATATCACAAATGTTCATGTCGGTGCCGTTGAAGATGAAACAGGTGAGTTACATTTCTTGCATCAGATTCAACAGGGACCTGCTGACAAATCTTATGGTATTCATGTTGCCGCACTAGCTGGATTGCCTGACGAATTAATTGCCAATGCAACAACAATTTTATCAGGATTAGAAAATCAAGAAGCATCGGTACCTGAACCAAAAGTTTCAGCATTGTCTGAGCAAGTGGCTTTATTCAATGTTTCAGACGTTGATCCTAAAACAGAAATGTTATTTCAAAAATTAGATAACGTTAACATATCAACAATGACACCACTAGAAGCATTAAATGTATTGGCAGAATTACAAAAATTAAGGAAGTAAGAGAATGCGCATACATGAATTATCCAATTTATTAGCTAACCAAATTGCCGCTGGTGAGGTTATTGAACGTCCGGCCAGTGTTGTAAAAGAATTAGTTGAAAATGCTATCGATGCAGGGGCAACACAAATTGATGTCATTGTAGAAGAGGCCGGCGAGTCATTAATTCGTGTTGTCGATAATGGTGAAGGAATTAATCCGGAAGATGTGCCGCTAGCTTTTACTAGGCATGCTACTAGTAAAATTAGTAATCGGCATGATTTGTTTAATATTATGTCACTTGGATTTCGTGGTGAAGCTTTGCCATCGATAGCAGCTATTTCTGATGTAACCCTGAATACCACTACGCAAGATGCGCCAAGTGGAATCATGTATCATATCAAAGGTGGCAAGCAAGTTTCTGCAACACCAGCTAATGGTCGGCTAGGAACGGTAGTTTCTGTTAGAGATCTATTTTACAATACCCCAGCTAGATTAAAATATTTAAAACGACCACAGACGGAGTTGTCTCGTATCGCCGATATTATGAATCGGATTGCATTGTCATATACGAATGTTGCCTTCACTGTAACTTCTGATGGACGTAATATTTTACAAACAAATGGGGATGGTAATCAGCAACGTGTTATTGCTGCGATATATGGACGTGACGTTGCACAAAAGATGCGTGCGATCGCTGGCGAAGATGACGATTTTAATATTACTGGTTTTGTGTCATTACCAGAACTCACACGTGGTTCGCGGGATTACTTAACGATATTGGTTAATGGTCGTTTTATTAAAAATTTTTCCGTATCAAATGCAGTTATTCGTGGATATGGGTCAAAACTGATGGTTGGTCGTTTTCCAATGGGGGTTATTAACATCAATACAGATCCTTTATTGGTTGATGTTAACGTACACCCGCAGAAAGCTGAAATTCGATTATCGAAAGAAGTTGAACTATCAGCGTTAATTATTGATACTGTTAAATCTTGCTTTGCTGATGAAAATTTGATTCCAGACGCTTATGAAAATCTATATGGACAGACCCAGAGTAAAAAAAATGAAACACCAGTACCGAAACAAGTAGCGCCATGGGCTAAGTCAGATATCGGACATACCACTACAGTCAATACAGGTATAGATAGCAATGAAATAGTCATTAATCAAGAGGCAGATTTGACGGACGATGCCGTTAATACGTTTACTAACAAATACGCTCACGAACCTAACTTGCCAATATTTGATGATGAAATCACAGTGCAAGTTTCTGAAGATATATCCAGCTATAATAAGCCAGAGATACCAACCCAGGAAGAGTTAGACATTTCACCAAAGAAACCGAGCGGATTTCCTAGCCTAGAGTATATTGGACAAATGCATGGTACGTTTTTATTTGCTCAAAGTAGTGAAGGATTCTATTTGGTTGACCAACATGCTGCACAAGAACGTGTGAAGTATGAATATTATCGAAAAGAAATTGGTCAGGTTGGTACGGATAAGCAACGAATGTTAGTACCAATCACTATAAACTATTCTGTAGCTGATATGTTAAAGATTGCTGATAAGGAATCTGAATTAGAGTCCATTGGCCTAGCGCTAGAACCTTTTGGGCCAACAACAGTTATTGTGCGTGAACATCCGACATGGTTTGAAAAAGGACAAGAGGCTGAAACAATTCAAGAAATGGTTGATTGGATATTACGAGATGGTAATTTAACAGTTGCCGAATTCCGTGAACGAACAGCAATCATGATGAGTTGTAAACGATCAGTCCGCGCCAATATGCATTTAAGCGACTTACAAGCCCGTACGTTATTGGAAGATTTAGCTAAAGCGGACAACCCTTATAATTGTCCTCATGGTCGTCCAGTGGTGACGTCATTTACATTAACTGAAATGGAAAAGATGTTTAAACGTATTCAGGATTCACATGAGGCATGGGAAGAATATGATAATCATCCATATTAACTAGCAGTATGTTGATAGACATTATGATTTGGATACACAAAATATGAATATACTAATTAATACACTTAGCGTTTTAGTTGCAATTGAGTTTTTCTATATTATGTTTTTAGAAACATTTGCAACAACATCAAAAGCAACAGGAAAAACTTTCAGCATGACATCAGCAGATCTTGCTAATAAAAAGGTGCAAATATTGTTTAAAAATCAAGGTATATACAATGGCCTAATTGGCATTGGTATACTATATGCTGTAATATTTACAACTAATTCACGCACTTTGTTAATTCCTATAATGGTCTACATTGGATTTGTTGGTCTATATGGTAGCTTATCAAGTGGCAATAAGATGATTGTTGTTAAGCAAGCTGGTCTAGCAATCATCACATTGATTTTAATGTTACTTAGTTAAGTGATATAAATAAAAATCCTCTCATCACAATCAGTGGTGAGAGGATTTTTATTTTGTTTTAGCAAAAGAATTTTTCTTATTCTCAAGTGGATTTATTTAACATTATGAAAAGTATAATGTGAAAACAAAAAAAGGATGCGATTGTTAAACGTTAGCACTTAATTTGCAATGACACGAGAAAGATTTGTTGATAACTTAGTTGAAGGCATATTTTGCCATAAGTAATAAGTTAAGGATAAAGAGGTATGGAAACTAATAGATATAATCATTTTAAAATGTATAAATCCGGTAAACAGTGGATTATTGGTTCTGTGACTGTGGGCATAGCTATTGTAGCTTTAGGCACAGTCGATAATAATACATTACATTTTGGAAGTACAACAGTATATGCAGCAAAAGTACAACAAAATAATGATGTTAATGTAGCACCCGATTTTATTTTAAATGATACGAAGAATTTTAGTAATATCAAGTATATTGATAACAATAATGCTTTAGGAATAGCATCCCTATTTAGTATTTTTGCACAAAATGCCAAGTTAGGCGCAGATGTTAATGGCAATATCGCTGTTCAAAATCTGATTGATGCTAATAGAGACTTTGGTACGCGTTCTAATAATTACAATACAACAACAAACGACGTATCTTACATTCAAAGTATTAATGACAATAAAACGTTGAATGATCGTGCATTTCGTGCTGAAAATTCTGTTGCTATTTTAGGTGAATCAATTAAAATTGAGAAAAATTCTGCTGGGCAAACTGAAATTAATGGTGGACGTGTTAGCACATTGACAAAAGACAATACTTATCAAGATGCTAACAATAATAAGTACATTGATTTTGATACGTATTTTTCTTCACTAAAATTGAAGGCAGATATGTACAGTGTGTCAAATCAAACGGAACATGTTATTAGTGACTATTCAGATATGAATAAACAATTTATTGACGTTTCGAATGTGGATAAAAATCAAAAGTTTATTTATGTTGATATTGATTATGCTAAATTGGCTGGTCCTCAAGATATTACAGTAAAAGGATTGTCTGCTGAACTTTCGGGTCCAACAGTCATTTTTAATGTGAAAAATATGCCATCTAATGATGCGTGGATTCAGACGAAAATTAATTATGAATATAGCAATGGGCAAACTGTTCGTCAAAATAGTGAAAATCATAGTATGCCAAACCATGTTGTATGGAACTTTGGTTCTTATCAAAATAGCATTAATATTTCTAGTGGGCGCTTATTGGGAAGTGTTTTAGCACCTGAGGCAACTATTAACGTTGGTGTTAATGTTGACGGTAACATTGTGGGAGCTAATGTTAATGTTACTGGTGGCGAAACACATCGTTGGGATATACAGACACCAGGTACGCCAGAGAGTACGCCAGAAAGCGCCCCCGAAAGTACGCCGGAGAGCACCCCTGAAAGTACGCCAGAAAGTGCGCCGGAGAGCACGCCCGAAAGTGCCCCCGAAAGTACGCCAGAAAGCGCGCCTGAGAGCACGCCCGAAAGTGCCCCTGAGAGTACGCCAGAAAGCGCCCCCGAGAGTGCACCAGAGAGCACGCCCGAAAGTACGCCAGAGAGTACGCCAGAAAGCGCTCCTGAAAGTACGCCAGAGAGTGCCCCCGAAAGCGCGCCAGAGAGCACGCCCGAAAGTGCCCCCGAAAGTACGCCAGAGAGCACGCCCGAAAGCACGCCCGAGAGTACGCCCGAAAGTACGCCAGAAAGCGCCCCCGAAAGTACGCCGGAGAGTACACCCGAGAGCACGCCCGAAAGTACGCCAGAGAGCACGCCGGAAAGTACGCCCGAGAGTACGCCAGAAAGCGCTCCTGAAAGTACGCCAGAGAGTGCCCCCGAAAGCGCGCCAGAGAGCACGCCAGAAAGCGCCCCCGAGAGCACGCCAGAAAGCGCGCCCGAAAGCGCCCCCGAGAGCACGCCAGAAAGCGCGCCAGAGAGTGCCCCCGAAAGTACGCCAGAGAGCGCCCCAGAGAGCACGCCCGAAAGCGCGCCAGAGAGCACGCCGGAAAGCACGCCCGAAAGTGCCCCCGAGAGCACGCCCGAAAGCGCGCCAGAGAGTACCCCCGAAAGTGCCCCCGAGAGTACGCCCGAAAGCGCCCCCGAAAGTACGCCAGAGAGCACGCCCGAAAGCGCGCCAGAGAGTACGCCAGAAAGCGCGCCAGAGAGTACCCCCGAAAGCGCGCCAGAGAGCACGCCGGAAAGTACCCCTGAAAGTACGCCAGAGAGCACGCCCGAAAGCGCGCCAGAGAGCACGCCAGAGAGTGCCCCTGAAAGTACGCCAGAGAGCGCGCCAGAGAGTACCCCCGAAAGCGCGCCAGAGAGCACGCCAGAGAGCGCGCCAGAGAGTACGCCGGAAAGCGCGCCAGAGAGCACGCCGGAAAGTACGCCAGAAAGCGCCCCCGAAAGCACGCCGGAAAGTACGCCAGAGAGTACGCCAGAAAGCGCGCCAGAAAGCGCCCCCGAAAGCACGCCGGAGAGTACGCCAGAAAGCGCGCCAGAAAGCGCCCCCGAAAGCACGCCGGAAAGTACGCCAGAAAGCGCGCCAAGCACGCCAGAGAGTACCCCTGAGAGTGCCCCTGAAAGCGCGCCAGAGAGCACGCCAGAGAGCGCCCCCGAAAGCGGACCAGAGAGTGCACCAGAAAGCACGCCGGAAAGTACCCCTGAAAGTACGCCCAAAAGCGGATCAGAGAGTGTACCCAAAAGCGCCCCCGAAAGTACGCCCAGAAGTGCCCCAAAAAGCACTACAAAAAGTAAATCAAGTACTAATGTAATGAATGAAAATGTTGATAGAGGAGCAGCTACGGTATTACCCAATACGGATGCAAACACTACAGGTGATAGTATTGTATTGTCATTATTAGGAATGCTTTTAGGTATTGTTGGTATAACTTTCAAAAGTCGAAAAAATAAGTAAATATTACGTACAATTGAGACAATAAAAAAATCCATTAAATGATAAATGGATTTTTGTACATAAAATTAAATGAATTATTGAAAGGAAGATAATGGAATCTATTTTTTTAAACACTTATTATGCAGAATCACTTTCAGGTGCTAGTTATGCTGTTCATAAGAGAGTGAAGTTATTTGAGAATCACAAGTTTAATGTAACTGTTGTGACATTAAATTATTTTATAACTAATCGTTATTATTTAATGCATCACTTCCCTGACCAACTCAATCATTTTCTTGATATCACAGATATATTAGCTGACAATATATTTGTGAATGAGCAAGATGCCTTTAAAGAATTAATATCACAGGTAGAAAAGCAATACACAATTGATTTTAAAAATAAAAAAGGAGTTTCTCGCAATAAATCGTATTTTTTATGGAACTTATACCCAGACGGTCGTCTACTAAGTGTTACATACTATAATAGTAAAAACGTACCTGTACGCACTGATTCATATGATTGGCGTGGTTATTTATCAACGATTTCGTATTTTAGTTATGATGGGAATAGAAATGAGAGATACATTGCACGCAGAGAACATTTTAAAAGTAGTGGTAGCAAAAAAATTATTTACTATTTTACGGCTACCAATGAAGTTCGGCGCATTGATTGGATTCGTCAAAATGATCAAGTACAAGTTTTTAATAATTTAGATGACTTGAATGTAGCTGCTTTGGATTATTACACATCTAATTGCAAAAATTATCTTATTATTGCTGATTTATTCAAAACCACTACAATAGCCAAAATAAGTAAACTAAATGAGAAACCAAATATTAAGCTGTTAATGCAGTTACATAATATTCAAGTAAATCATACTTCGATTAATGAACCAATAAGAATAGGATATAGTTATCCTATTCTTAATCGGGAGAGATATAGTGGCATAATTGCCTTAACGACAAGACAAAAGCAAGATATAGATTTGTTCAGAAGGACAGAAAATTCAAATGTTTACGCTATTCCTGAAAATTGGTTTTCCACACGTGATATTGAAGAATATTCAAAAATTAACTGGGAAGACAAAGAAGAAGGTTTGATTATTGTCTCAGCCAGGCTTGATAAAACAAAACAAATTGATCATGCTATAAAGGCCGTGGTATTTGCTCATCAAAGTGTACCTACAATACATTTAGAAATATGGGGAAGTGGTCCTGAAAAAGCTGAGCTACAGGCATTAATTAATAAGAAAAATGCCCAGGACTTCATTAAGTTGAAGGGACTCATTGATAATGAAGGGATGAAAAAGCGTATGTCAGAAGCCAAGTTACATTTACTAACATCTATTCATGAAGGATTACCCATGGTTCTTTTTGAGGCACAGCTAGGTAAAACACCATCCATTTGTTATGACATTGATTATGGTCCTGATGCTATTATTGAAAACCGTGTCAACGGAGACTTGATTGCTGCTAATGATACACAATATTTGGCTATGCGAATTATTGAACTATTTGAAGAAAAAGAAGAAGGAATATTGCAAAAATATGCGTTAAACAGTCAATTCACTATAGAGAAATATAGTGAAGAAAGTGTATGGCAGCTATGGCAAAAAATGCTAGAAAAGATATATTAAAATGAAAGTAGTTATAGCAAAAGAAATAAATAAAGAGCTTGAAAATTGGCAAAAATTTCAAACTGAACCAATTTTATTCATAACATGGACTTCAGAAATAGAATACAGTACTCGATTAAATGAAATAAACTTGTATGATTTTATTCGTAACAGCAGTAATCACATCGAATTAACAGATTTACCTTTTACAAAATATCAAATTCTGAATTATAGTTCAGCTTCCGAGAAACATCAATTCGAATTTAAAAATTTTAATAATCAAATAGTGAATAAGATTTTTTTATCAGGAAATGATCAGCATGTACAGACTGTTTATAATTATGATGACAATCAAAAAATAATTAGTGTTGATCATCCCTTTAATAATGGGATTGGACAACAAATTGTTTATGATGATCAGAGTGATCCAATAACCAGTAGGTTTGTTGGAAATAATAAAAAAATAGAAATTTATTGGCAAAGAATTGATAATAAATTAACTGAAACCGGAATGATGTTAACTGAATATGGAGAAAGTACTTTTTATAATTCATATTGGGATTGGCAATTTGAAGAATTTTATAAAATAATCGATCAAAATCAGAATGTTACAGAAATTATTAGTTATGGATTACCAGCGTTAAATAGTCATATTAAGAGTCGAAGAGTTGAAAAAGGTAGTTTTGAACATAATAATACATTGGCATTTTATAAATCATCAAAGAATCGAAAAAAGTGGATGATAAGATTTGACGATAAAAATCACTGGAAACCAAGAAATGACGCAGCGCTATTTGCTTCGTTAGTAGGGTACCATCAAATTTCACTTGACAAAGAACCTTATATTGATGAAGTCCACTGGATTATTGAACAATTAGAAAGACATTGTAAATATGTTAGCACAGGTGATCTGGTTATTTGGCAATATCCAATGTGTTCAGCAAAATTAGAAAACGCTATGCTTAGTTGGTTCCATGATAAGGGCGTGTTTATTGCCTCTTTTATTCACGATTTAACATTAATTCGGTACGATGTTAGTAAACTAAGTGGGTACGATTCTGAAGAAGACAAACGTGTTTTAACTAGATTCGATGCTAATATTGTTCCTCAAAAATTTAGTAGTGCTCTAAATAAAATTGCCGGTGTATCATTGAAAAATGTCATTCCTTTGGAGCCTTACGATTTTAGAATTAACCATACCGATAACGTTGAACCAGCTAGTTATGATTTACAAGTAGTGTATGCCGGTTCTCTTTCTAAGTTTCCTGATATCAACAATATTGATTTTGATCTAACTGTCTTTGGTGAGAAAAATTTTTCAAACATTAATATAACTAATGATAATTTACATGATGGTGGCTTTATTCTAGCAGAAGATTTGGCACAGAAATTAGACAAGGGATTCGGACTAATATGGGACGAAGATGCTGATAACGTATATCGCCAAAATTATACAAAGTGGAATTGGCCATATAAATTCAGTTTATATATGGCTTCTGGGTTACCTGTAATCGCTTGGAAACATTCCGCAATTGCTGAAATAATTGAGTCATATCAGTTGGGTGTTACTATTGAATCATTGTCAGAAGTTTCTAATGCAATTAGTGGCATTACTTCTGAAGAATTTCATATCATGGCAGAACATGCTGCGACATTTGGTAATAAGTTAATTCATGGTGAATCAACAAAAAGAGCGTTAAATAAACTAGAATTGATGATACCTACAATGTAAAATAATTATTGAAATCAGTTTATACTAAGTAACAAATCATATTTTTTTACAAGCACTTACCGTTGCAGTATACTTATTAGACAAAATCGAATATCATTCAAGGAGGACACTCATGTCATTTGAAGAAAAGTTTGATAATGCTAAAGATAAAATTGCTGATAAGGCAAAAGAACTTGAAGAAAAAATTAGTGATGATAAATCACGTGAAGTCGAAGGCAAAATCCAAAATGTTAAGGGCGCAGCCAAAGATGATGTACAAAAGGTTCGAGATGTTGCCCATGACGACGTCGATGCCGTAAAAGATGCTTTGAAAAATAAAAAGAATCATTCTGAAAAATAATCAGATTGCAATTGTATATTAAAAAGGTCGGCTGGGGAATTCTGTTCGGCCTTTTTTGTATGGTATAATTAGACTTGCGGACACAGCTATCTTTTCTGAAAAGTAGTGTGAAGAGAAAAATAAAAGGGAAATAATAGAGAAAATAGATCACAGTTGGACAATATATTTTCTATTGACTAGGTTTTACAACAATGGCTTTTAACAATAATGATATAATTATTCGTTTACGTTATGCACTCAGCATAAAGGATGCTGATATGATTAAAATTTTTAAATTTGGTGGTGTGACAGTAGATGAGAACCAATTACATAATCTATTGACAAAACAAGCAGAAGATACGAAACGTGATGAAAAGGTCACGACAAAAACACTAGAATCATTTATGAATGGATTAATTATTTCACAACGTGGTGAGAAAATCGGTCCCGATTTAAAACCTGTTCCACCAACATTTGATATGGTGAACGAGGCAGCGATAAATAATGTTGTTATCAAAAAATTGAAAATTGCGATGTCCTATACTAGCAATGACTTAATTGGCTTCCTAAAGACGGCGGGAATTGAAATTTCTAATAGTGAGTTAAGTGCCATATTACGTCGACCAGATCATCGAAATTATAAACCGGCTGGTGATCGATATTTACGTAATATTCTAAAAGGGATGGCCATAGAGTACCGTCCCGATGATGTCAAACGCACAGCAAGAAAGTAGTGTTGTGAACGCTTTCATATATGTGTACAATTAGGTTAGAAACTTAATTGTAAGGAGGGAATATATGGTAGAGCGTACTTTTATGATGATTAAACCAGATGGCGTTTCTCGTGGCAAAATTGGTGAGATTATTCAACGAATTGAGCATAAAGGCTATGCAATTAAAGCGATGAAAATGGTACAACCTACTCCTGAATTACTGGCAAAGCATTATGCTGAGCATGTGGGCAAAACATTTTATCCTTCATTAGTGCAGTATATGACTTCGGGTCCGGTTATCGTGATGATTGGAGAAGGAACCAACATTGTATCGGGCTGGCGAGCAATTATGGGAATAACTAATCCAACACTGGCGGCACCAGGAACCATTCGCGGTGATTTAGGTCGTGAATGGGAGGGAGAGGCTGTTAAGAATATCGTCCACGGTTCGGATAGTGTGGAAACGGCCGAAAAAGAAATCAAATTATGGTTTACGTAACGTAGCGTAAGATGAATGATGTTTGAATAGTTAAAGTGAATTAATTAAGCACTCACGGGAATCGGTTTAAATCCACTTGAGCGCTTTTTTATTTTGTTTTTTCAATAATATATTAGTGATTTAACATAATTTTAAAGAATTACCTAAAGTTTGGTAAAATAATACATATGGACTTGGAGACACAATTTAATGCAATTAGAAAATATTGAAATACTAGAGAATCATTCACTGGCACCGTATGCTTATACGCAGGCTGGTGGATTAGTTGACTACTTAGCCATGCCAAAAAGTGTTCATGAATTAAAAGTATTGGTAAACTGGGCTAAAGAATCAGATATGCCTATACAAGTTTTTGGTCGGCTATCTAATTTAATCGTTCGCAATGGCGGTCTACGGGGATTATCCATCTTACTCCATGATTTGCGAGATGTCATTGTGGAGAAAAATAAAATCGTAGCATCAGCTGGTGCTGATTTAATTTGGGTGACAGAACAAGCGTTTGAACATGGATTGAGTGGTTTGGAGTGGGGTGCAGGAATTCCAGGGTCAGTTGGTGGCGCGGTATTCATGAATGCGGGTGCCTATGGGGGGCAAGTTGACATGGTGGTGTCATCTGTCACTGCTTTAATGCCAGACGATACTATACAAATTTTTGAAAAAGATTCATTGGAATTTGGTTACCGGAAGTCTGTTTTCCAAAATAACGGTGGCATTATAATTAGTGCGACTTTTGAATTGCAAGAAGATAGTTGCGCTGCTATTAGGAAGCGAATGGATGAAAACAATTTTAAACGTGCTAATAAGCAACCACTAAACTATCCATCGAACGGATCCGTTTTTAAGAGACCTGAGGGTTACTTTGCAGGTAAATTAATTATGGATTCTAAATTACAAGGTGTACGTCGCGGGGGTGTTGAAGTTTCCAAAAAGCATGCGGGCTTCATGGTCAATGTTGCACATGGTACAGGTAATGACTATGAGGATTTAATTCATTACGTACAAAAAACAGTTTATGAAAAGTTTGGTGTGCATTTAGAAACAGAAGTTAGAATAATGGGAGAGCGTTAAGGTATGGCAATATTAGAATTAATTGTAATATTAATTGTTGCGGTAACCATCTCTAACATTGTGTCGCATTTTATACCTGAGATACCTATTAGTTTATTTCAGATTGCGATTGGTCTTTTTCTAGCATTGGTATGTGGTATTTACGTTGAAGTTGATTCAGCGTGGTTTATGCTGTTGTTTATAGCACCGTTATTATTTAACGATGCATGGCGTTTTCCAAAACATGAGCTTTGGGAACTACGTGGACCAATTTTAGGAAATTCAATTATTTTGGTTATCTTAACAACGTTAGTCGGCGGATTTTTAATGCACTTATTAATGCCTCAATTACCGAAATCAGTGGCTTTGGCCCTAGCAGCTGTGATATCGCCAACGGATCCGGTGGCCGTGCAAGCCATTGCTCGCCGTGTAAAGCTTCCTGAAAATGTGATGCATATTGTTTCTGGAGAAAGCTTAATCAACGATGCGAGTGGGTTGGTTAGTTTTAATACAGCAATTAAAGCGACTATCGCAGGTACTTTTCTAATTGGTGAAGCCATTGGAAACTTCTTTTGGATGACCATTGTCGGCTTAGCTGTTGGGCTAATTCTTGGTAGTTTTGTTAGTTGGTTACGTGATTCCTTTGATCGTGCTGGCTTAAATGATGTGGTTTTCCATACGGTTGTGACTTTGTTAATGCCATTTGTTATTTATTGGGTTGCTGAGGACATTTTTCACTCCTCTGGTGTCATTGCAGTTGTGGCCGGTGGTATTTTATCGAAAATTTTGAGTGACCAGCATATGAACGCGCGTTCACCTGAAATAAATGTGGTCGCAGTACGTACCTGGGAAGTGTTTGTTTATTTGCTAAATGGCACGGTTTTTATTCTATTAGGTATTGAACTACCTGCTGCCATGAAAGATATTGTACGTAGCACGCAGGTCCATACGGGTATGGCTATCTTTTATGGTGTTGCTGTTTGGTTTATCATATTTACCATTCGTACATTATGGGCATACGGTACGCAAATCACATACCATTTAAAACATAAGCAACGCACAGTTTCCTTTAGAATAGCAATCATATCAGGCCTTACTGGTGTTCGTGGTGCAGTGACAATGGCTGCTGTTTTGACTGTTCCATCGACTATTGCAGACGGATCAGCTTTTCCGCAACGTAATTTACTCGTTTTTGTGGCGGCAGTGGTAGTGATTATTAGTCTGTTGGTGGCTACAATTATGCTACCAATAGTTACCAAGCAACGGACTACGCATGATTTTACACAACCAGAGGTGGGTGAGGTTGAAACATCAAATACCCATGAATCTAAAGTTGATTTAACTGAAGCACAAGCGAGAATATTTTCCATTCGGATTGGGATGCAAGTCCTTCGCGAGCAACAAAATGATCACAACAGAATTATTGTTTATGAATTAATTGGCAGAAAACAACAAAATATTGACCAAATTTATCGACAATTAAACAAAAATAATGATCATAAAGTCAATATTGAAGATGATCGAGAATTGCGACGTGTTGCATTGGAAGCACAACGAAATTGCCTACGTCAATTACTCGCCGACGAAAAAATATCTACACTGACTTATTCTTCTCAAAATCGTCGTTTAGATCGTCTAGAAAATATGATTGATTCTGATAAACACTATCATCTATCTACCCAATGGATTATTATATTGTGGCGGCGTACGTTAAGAAGCTTTCGAATTTGGATTTCCGATGAATCAACTGACCAATTTCGGGAAGAAAGTTCCATGGCTACTAAAGAAATGGCCAAAGAGGCTATTCGGTCTTTGTCTGAATATATGGAAAAGTATACAGGCGACACTGTCTCACATCGAATGGAACGCCAAGCGGCTTATAATTTGATTATATCTTATCGAAATCAGATTGAGAAAGAACGCCACCCTGATACACCGGAACAACGTGAATTAGATGATAGATATCGAATGGAACTGGAAATTAAAGCATTAAATGTGGAACGTGAAACAATTCAACAACTGTATGAACAAGGGCGTATTTCACGACAAGCAGGTGTAAATATACGTCAATTTATCAATTATGCTGAAACAGCTGCTCTAGCAGGAAGGGATGAGGAATAGCTAAATATGAATATTCTATTATATTTTACATTTAATAACCTAATGCATGTCATTGACATCGCTATCATATGGTTTATTTTGTATAAGCTCATTCAATTTGTTGAGGGCACCCGCGCTTTCCAGATCTTATTTGGCGTAGGCTTCGTTATTTTGGTTAAGGTGGTAAGCTGGTATCTTGGTTTAATAACCTTATCGTGGATTATGGATCAAATCATTACATGGGCTCCGATAGCAGTGGTCGTTATTTTCCAACAAGAAATCCGACGGGGATTGGAAAGCTTGGGACGACGTTTGGTTATTCGCCGTGCTCGTGTGGATAATTCTAAAGAACATCAACTAATTAAAAGTCTAGATGATGCTTTGCAGTACATGTCTAAACGCCGAATAGGTGCGTTAATTACGATAAAGCGTGATGGTAGTTTAGATGAGTATATCAAAACTGGTATCAAGTTAGACGCTTACATTACCGGCCAATTATTAATCAATACGTTTATTCCTAATACACCTTTACATGATGGTGCCGTGATTATTGATGATGACCGTATTGCCGTTGCTGCAGCATACCTACCATTATCAGAAAGTACGCGAATACCCAAAGAGTTGGGCACACGGCATCGTGCTGCTGTTGGTATTAGTGAAGCGAGTGATGCAATTACAGTGGTTGTTTCTGAAGAGACAGGTGAAATTTCGATTACTCAAGGTGGAGATTTACTTCGAAATATGGACCAAGAGTCTTATATGAACTTTTTTGAACATCAGTTTTTGGTGCAAATTGCTGAAGAAAATGACAAGCATTGGTGGCAAAAAATTGGAGGACGTTCAAAATGAAAAAAATAGGACAGTCTAAAATCGTTAATTTGGTCATTTCCTTAGTTATTGCTATTTTACTTGCTGCTTATGTTTCCAGTACGAAACAAGGTACTGCTACTAACAGTGGTGGGTCAACAAATTTTTCAACGTTGATTCCAGAAAAAAGGGCTACTTTAAAAGTACCTTTAAATTTACAAGTTGATTCAGATAAATATGTTGTTATCGGTGCACCGTCAACAGTTAAAGTTGGTATTGAAGGTTCTGGACCATTGGTGACTGCTGCACAGAGTCATAATGACATACAAGCTAGCGTGGATTTACGTAGCTTAGGTGTCGGCAAACATAATGTTAAGGTAGCTTTACGAGGCGTTAACTCTTCCTTAACGTCTACTGTGACGCCACAAACTGTCACAGTGACAATTTCTCAAAAGAAAGCAACAAAATTGCCAGTACAGGTTAGTTTCGATAAAAGTAAGATTGCGACTGGATACATAGTAGGAGCAACAACGTCCAACCCAAAAAATGTCACGATATCAGGACCTACCGATAATGTTGAAGCTGTGAGTTACGTAGACGCCGAAGTGTCACTTGATAGTGGTGTTAAAGAGTCTCTCTCTCAATCCGTTAAACTTGTTGCCCGGGATAAAGATGGTAATGCAGTTGAGGTTAATATCAGTGATCCAACTGCAAATGTCAGGTTAGATATTGAACCTGAAGACAATAAAAAAATGAATTTAAGTGCAACAATAAACAATGGTGACAGTAATGACTATACGGTTACATTTGATCCAAAAACGGTGACGGCATATGGTTCTTCTGATATACTTAAATCGGTGGACACTATTAGCATACCAGTGGATGTTGGTGATATTAGCAGTAAAACAACGCGTACTCTAGAAATTCCTACACAAACAGGCATTGTTGAATATAATGTTTCAAAAGTAAAAGTAACTATTACACCGTCAAACACTAGCTCAACGAGTAGCAGTTCAACAGAGAGCAATAGCAGTAGTAGTAGCTCTATTTCATCATCTTCATCATCCGCTGAATCAACAAGCAGTACAAGTAGTAGTACTCAAAGTAGTGCAAACACAACATCAGAAACTAAAGGACAGTAAAATATGTCAGAATTTAATCTTAAATATTTCGGAACCGATGGTGTACGAGGTGTTGCAAATAAAACACTTACACCTGAGCTTGCTTTTCGTCTTGGCCGCACAGGTGGTGCAATATTGACTAAGCATGCCAACGATGAGAACAAGAAACCAGTTGTTATTGTGGGTCGTGATACACGAATTTCGGGCGAAATGTTACAACAAGCCATTATTGCAGGATTTTTATCAGTTGGTATTGATGTGCTAAGGTTAGGTGTTATTACTACACCAGCTGTAGCTTTTCTGGTTCAAAATCTAGAGGCAGATGCTGGGGTGCAGATTACAGCTTCACATAATCCAGCGGCTGACAATGGCATAAAATTCTTTGGAAATGATGGTTTCAAATTATCTGACCAATTAGAATATGAAATTGAACAGTTATTAGATGAGTCAGAAGATACACTACCTCGCCCCAGTGCTGATGGATTAGGTGTCGTCAATAATTATCCGGAAGGTGTTCAAAAATACCTAGAATTTCTGCAAAAAACAATTCCAACAGACCTTAATGGTATGCGAATTGCTCTTGATGGTGCTAATGGCGCTACCAGCGGTTTATTAGCACGATTGTTTGCGGATTTGGGAACAGATTTCGTAACATTAGGAACAGAACCCAATGGGCTAAATATTAATGATGGTGTTGGATCTACTCACCCGGCGGCGCTTGCTGAACTGGTAAAAGAAAATGATGTGCAAGCGGGTCTAGCATTTGATGGTGATGGAGATCGATTGATTGCCATTGATGAAAATGGTGAGACGGTTGATGGTGATAAAATCATGTTTATCACTGGAAAATTCTTAAATGAACAAGGACGATTAAAACATCATGCAGTTGTCTCAACCGTAATGAGTAATATCGGTTTCTATAAAGCACTGGCAGACAATGATATGACTAGTATCAAAACGGCAGTCGGTGACCGCTATGTTATGGAAGAAATGATTAAATCGGACCATAATCTTGGTGGCGAACAGTCTGGTCACATTATTTTTCGTGATTGGGCAACAACTGGAGATGGCTTATTGACTGCTCTACAATTGTTGTATGTAATGAAAGAGACGGGAAAGACATTATCTGAACTTGCGGATCCTGTTCATATTTATCCACAAAAATTAGTGAATATAACTGTCGCCGACAAAGAAGAAATTCAGCATGATCCTGATGTTATTGCTAAAATTGCGGAAGTTGAAGCACAGATGGCAGGGGATGGTCGAGTTTTGGTTCGCCCTTCAGGAACGGAGCCTCTACTACGCGTCATGGTGGAGGCACCAACACAAGAATTAGTGGAAAAATATACTGAATCTATCGCAAATGTTGTTCGTGAAAAATCTGAACTATAAAGTATACGATTACTACTGTAATCTTTCAATCGAGTGGCTATAACTTTTCGAAAAGTATGGCCACTTTTTTGATATAATAGATAATAGATTACGCTTTAAAAGGAAAATAACGTGTCACAAGACAGTTTTAAATCATACATTTTAAAAAAATTTAATATCTCATTTAATGACGAGAGACTATTAACAGAAGCTTTAACACAACGTAACTATTTGAATGAACATCCGGACGAAAAAGGTCGCGACTATCAGCGATTGGAGTTTCTAGGTGACTCTGTCATGCAAATGATTGTGGCTGAGTATTTATTTAAGCGTTACCCTGATTGGCACGAAGGTCAATTGACAGAAATGCGTATTGCAATGGTTCAAACGAGGTCATTTGCACATTTCTCACGAATGGTTCATTTAAACGAAGGGATTCGTTTAGGAAAAGGTGAAGAGATGAGTGGGGCACGAGATCGCGACTCATTACTTGAAGATATTTGGGAAGCCTTTATTGGTGCACTGTATCTAGATCAGGGAGCAGATGCTGTTAAACAATTCTTGAATCAAACATTATTTGCAGCAATTGATACAGACTTTTTTGATCGTTTTATTGATTTCAAAAGCCGATTACAAGAGCGATTACAAACCAAAGGGTCTGTGGACATCAATTATCAGACTGAAAAAGAGGAACAATTATCAGATAATACCCAGTTATTTGAAGCGAGTGTTTCCGCCAATGATAAAGAATTAGCACGTGGTACTGGTAAATCCATCAAAGATGCTGAAAAGGCAGCTGCCAGAGCAGCACTAAAAATACTGGAAGATAATGTCAACTTATGAAATTAAAATCACTTGAAATTAGCGGATTTAAATCATTTGCTGATAAGACAATGATTGAACTAATGCCAGGGATGACTGGCATTATTGGACCTAACGGTTCAGGAAAATCAAACATCATTGAAGCGATTCAATGGGTGATGGGTGAACAATCTGCCAAAGATTTGCGTGGGACAAAAATGTCCGACGTTATTTTTGGTGGTACGGATAAACGTGGTTCATTGAATCGTGCCGAAGTGTCAATTACTTTTGATAACAGCGATCATTATGTACAATCTGACTTTAACGAAATTCGAATTACGCGAAAGTTATATCGATCAGGTGAAAGTTCCTACTTAATTAACGGTGTTGAGAGCCGATTGAGAGATATTCATGAATTGTTTATGGATACTGGTTTAGGACGTGAAAGTTTTTCAATAATATCCCAGGGACGAGTTGAAAGTATTTTCAATGCAAAACCCGAAGATCGACGCGGTATCATTGAAGAAGTTGCTGGCGTGTATAAATACAAGCAAAATAAAGAAAAAGCGCAAAAAGAATTAACCCAGACAAGCGATAATTTGTCACGCGTGGCGGATATTATTCATGAGATTGAAAGTCGAATTAACCCATTAGCTGAACAGGCTGCAGAAGCAACAGATTATTTAGCGCAAAAAGAACGTTTTGATACGTTGGACAAAGCAAGATTAGCCTGGTCAATTCATGATTTCAATGGTCAGATATCATCAACAACTAAACAAGTAGAAACCTATGATAAAAGTGTTAACCAGACAAAGTTAGCGTTAGATATTGTCAATAAAAAATTATTAGATAAACGTCAAGAACGTGTTAATGCACAATTGTCACGAGATAGCTTACAGGCTAAAATTTTAGATTGTACTCAAGAACGTGAGCGTTTGATTGGGGCTAAAAATCTAGGAACACAGCAGATTTCAACACTGAATAGAGATGTTGAAGGTGCTGAAAAACAAGCCTATGATTTACAAATCCGTGTTCGAAAGTTAGATGAACAAATTAAACAAGTAGAGAACCAAAAAGATGCCTTGCACAAAAAATACGAGCAATTAAAAATTAGGCTGGGACAATTTGATACAAGTGTACAAGTTGAGTTACAACGTAAAATACATAGTCAAATTGAAGCGAATCGACATCAATATATTCAAACCATGCAGGATATAGCCACGCTGCATAATACGCAAAAAAATGATGAAAAATTGTTACAGCAACTAACCAGCCGCCAAAAAGTATTGCTAGCACGTCTTGATAATGAAAATAAAGAGTTAACAGCTAGTCAGATAACGTTTAACAAAAAGGTACCGAATAATGATCATTTGAATATGGCAGAACTTGAAAAAAAGGTAGCAGATTTAAAGCAAGACATTGAGGATGCAACAAAAATATATAAGGCAACAGAACAAAATTGGTACCAAGTGTTAGATGAATTGAACAAGGTTCGTAGCCATCGTGATGCACTCAATTCATTAGATGAGTATGCTGGTTTTTATCAAGGCGTTCGCGCGCTTATGAAACCACAAACTTTAGAAAAATTCACTGGTATTAAGGGGGTCATTGCTGAATTGATGACTGTTCCCAGTCGTTATGCTCTGGCAATTGAAACCGTATTGGGCGGTGTATTACAACAAGTTGTAGTAGATAACACATCAACGGCAAAGCAGGTTATTTCTTATTTAACAAAAAAACGGGCGGGACGTGTTACAATTTTACCACTAGACACCATCAAATCACGTCACTTAAGCGGTTTAGAAGCAGTACAACATATGAATGGCTTTATCGGGGTTGCTGCAGATTTAATTGATATGCCTGAGGAAATGTCTGCTATTAAAGCCAGCATATTAGGGACAACCGTTTTGGCGGAAAATCTAGATCAAGCAACTGAAATCGCCAAACGTGGGCATTTTCGTTTTCGCGTGGTAAGTCTAGATGGCCAAGTGGTTAATGCTGGTGGTTCTATGACGGGTGGCGCAACGCAAAAGCGTAGTGCAACCTTATTGAGTCGCCAATCAGATATCGCTGAATTAAGTAAACGTGCCGATGAACTAACTATTCAAGCAAGAACGTTAGAAGAAACACTGCAGTTGAAACGTTCAACTGGTGAACAGTTACAAGAAAATTTACTTTTGGCGCAAGAATCATTGCGGGTGGCTCAAAATGATACTAAAAAAATCGATTATGATTTATCACGGCACCAGGACGCTATAAAGCGACAAAAAAAATCCGTGCAAGCGATTCAATATGAATTGAAAGAAGTAAGTGAACAACAGCTAGAGCTGAAAAATCGCTTAGCAGAGTTTAGTACTAAAATCGAAAATATTGAACAACAAAAGTTGGACCAAGAGCGTTTGGCTGCGAAATTGACCCATGATCTAGATACGGCTTCAATAAAATCACAATCAACAAATGAAGAAAAAGCCACCTTACAAACTGAGTTTGCAACAGTTGGCGCCCAGCTTGACAGCATTAATAGTCAGTTGAGTTTGTTACAGAATCAACGTGATGAAGTACAAATAGAGCATAGTACTGTAGCCAAAAACTTAAAAAATCTGCAACAACAATTGGTTATAGCACAAGGTAATGTAGCTAATCAAAGCATAATTGATGATATATCGCAGCAACTTGACATTGCACAAGAAAAGCATGACAAGATTAACACACAAATCGTAACTTTGACGAACAGCATCACTGATTTAGAAGAGCAGTTTGCAGGGCAACAGGAGACTTTGAGAACACTTATTGGCTCACAAAGCCAGTCTGCAGCACACTTGGCTCGTTTGCAAACGCAGCTCGAAAATCTGCAAGCACAATTACTGACACAGTACGATGTCGGCGATGTTGAAGCTTTGTACCAAGAAGTTGCTGACATGGATTTTCAACATATTACCGAACAATTGCGGTTGGTCAAACGTAGTTTAGATGAGATTGGCAATGTTAATATTGGGTCAATTGAAGAGTATGCGTCTGTAAAAGCACGATTCGATTTTTTGACAAAGCAACGTGATGATTTAAACTCAGCCAAAGAAACACTACTACAAACAATCGATGAAATGGATAAGGAAGTACAGGTTCGTTTTAAAAATACTTTCGATGCGGTTGCGGCACATTTTTCAGATATTTATGCCAAAATGTTTGGTGGTGGTCGTGCAGAAATTAGCTTAACAGATCCAACTCATTTATTAACAACAGGCATTGATATAACAGCGCAACCCCCTGGTAAAAAGTTCCAGCAAATGAGTCTATTGTCTGGCGGCGAAAAAGCCTTGACAGCGATTACCTTATTATTTGCTATTTTACACGTTCGTCCTGTTCCTTTTGTTGTACTTGATGAAGCCGAAGCTGCGTTGGATGAAGCCAACGTGGCGCGCTTTGCTAGATATTTACGTGATTTTGCTGGTGATACACAATTCATCGTTATTACACACCGTAAAGGCACGATGGTGAATGCTAATTTGTTGTATGGTGTGACAATGCAAGAGGCTGGTGTATCAAAAATGGTTTCAGTTGACTTGGATCGGGTGGAAGAAGCGGTTTCATAATTGTATAATTTGTTTAAGAACCCGCTAAATGCTCAGAAGCGTGTATTACTTGGATTAGGAGAAAATAAATGGGATTATTTGATATTTTCCGTAAAAAGAAAAATGAAACGGTTGAGCAGGAGGCTACATCAGAATCCACTGAAATTTTGAGTGAATCTGAATCGAATCGTAATGATTCTGATACTGAGCAAAGTGCTGCGATATCTGAAAGTACGACATCGATGACACAGCCGATGCTGGAACAAGTTGGTTTAGTTAACGAAGATGAAGCCAAAATTTGGCAAGAAGCGCTTGACAAACAAAAAAACAGCACCCTACAATCAACAGAAACAGAAACAGAAACAGAAACAGACAGAAACAGAACAGACAGAACAGAAACAGAAACAGAAACAGAAACAGAAACAGAAACAGAAACAGAAACAGAAACAGAAACAGAAACAGAAACAGAAACAGAAACAGAAACAGAAACAGAAACAGAAACAGAAACAGAAACAGAAACAGAAACAGAAACAGAAACAGAAACAGAAACAGAAACAGAAACAGAAACAGAAACAGAAACAGAAACAGAAACAGAAACAGAAACAGAAACAGAACAGAAACAGAAACAGACAGAAACAGAAACAGAAACAACAGAGCAACAAATTTATGATGCAGGTTTGAAAAAATCACGTACTGGATTTGCAGATCGATTTAACCGATTTTTGGCTAATTTCCGTTCGGTAGACGAAGATTTCTTCGAAGATTTGGAAGAAACTTTAGTAGGTGCGGATGTTGGCTTTGATATGGCTATAAAGATTAGTGACGAACTTCGAGAAGAAGTGAAGTTAAAAAATGCAAAGCGTAAGGAAGACGTTCGTGATGTCATCATCAAAAAAATGGTTGACTTGTATGAAGCTGACGGTATAAATGAAGATGCCACAATGAATTTTGCACCCAAAGGACAAACAACGGTTATTCTGTTTGTAGGCGTGAATGGTGTTGGTAAAACAACAACGATTGGTAAACTGGCAAGTAAGTATCAAAAAGCGGGCAAGTCTGTTTTATTAGCAGCAGCGGACACATTTCGTGCTGGTGCTACCAAGCAATTGCAAGAATGGGGTGAACGAGCACATGTACCCGTTGTTGCTGGTAAAGAAAAAGCGGATCCTGCCTCTGTTGTCTTTGCAGCAGTTGAAAAGGCTCGTGATGAAAATTACGATGTTTTATTTGTCGACACGGCAGGTCGATTGCAAAACAATGTTAATTTAATGCAAGAATTAGAAAAGATGAAACGCATTATCCAGCGTGAAATTCCTGAAGCACCACACGAAGTTTTGTTAGTTCTTGATGCAACGACTGGTCAGAATGCATTACAACAGGCAAAGTTGTTCAAAAATTCATCCGATGTCAGTGGTATTGTGTTAACAAAAATGGATGGTACAGCTAAGGGTGGTATTGTTTTTGCTATTCGTAATGAAATGCACTTACCAGTTAAATGGATTGGTTTTGGTGAAAAAGCTAGTGATTTGCGTGAATTTAAGCCTGAAGAATTCGTTTATGGGTTGTTTAAAGAGTTGGTTGAATCATGAATTTAGCAAAAAAGACGCACATCAACGAACTATTTGGTTTCTATGAAAAATTGTTGACAGATAAGCAACAAGCCTATTTACGTTACTATTTTGAAGATGACTACTCAATCGTTGAAATCGCTGAAGCGGAGACCGTTAGCCGCCAAGCAGTATCAGATAATATTAATCGAGCTATTGAACAACTTGAAAAATACGAAAGTATCCTTCATTTGCAAGTCGATTTTACAAAGCGACAGGCATTAGAAAAGGATGTTGAACAATATATCGAGACACATTATCCAGATGATAATGTGTTAAAATTATTGGTACAGAAGCTTTTAACGACGGAAATTGATAACTAGAAGGGAAATGTGCACCAAATAGTGTGTACAGTTTAATAACCTATGGCATTTGAAAATCTAACAGAACGCCTATCAAAGGCAATTAAAAATCTGACAGGACGTGGCCGTGTTAGTGAAGAAGATTTGCGCGCGACAATGCGGGAAATCCGGTTGGCCTTATTAGAGGCCGATGTTAACTACGGCACAGTGAAAAAATTTGTAGCCAATGTTCGCGAAAAAGCAAGCGGCACCGATATTATGGAAGGTTTAAACCCAGCACAACAAATTGTTAAAATTGTTAACGATGAATTGACTGCAACGATGGGTGAAGAAGCGGTACCGTTAAATAAGTCACCAAAAATACCGACAATCATTATGATGGCGGGTTTACAAGGTGCTGGTAAAACCACAACTGTTGCCAAACTGGCTTACAAACTCAAAAATGAAAATAATGCTCGACCATTATTAATCGCCGCAGATATTTATCGCCCTGCTGCGATTGATCAATTAGAAATACTTGGTCGCGATTTAGATATTCCAGTTTTTTCAATGGGCACAGATATCAATCCACGTGATATTGTTCGAGCTGGACTAGAAAAGGCTGCTGAGAATAAAAACGATTATGTATTCATCGATACAGCGGGACGCCTTCAAATTGATGAAGAATTGATGCAAGAATTGAAAGATATTGCAGAAATTGCCGATCCTGATGAAATATTATTGACAGTCGATGCAATGACTGGGCAAAATGCGGCTGAAACGGCCAAAGGCTTCTCCGCTTCACTTGATTTAACAGGTGTTGTTTTAACAAAGTTAGATGGTGACACGCGTGGTGGTGCAGCATTGTCCATTCGAGATGTCACTGGAAAACCAATTAAATTTGTTGGACAAGGTGAAAAGCCCACTGATTTAGATGTTTTCTATCCTGACCGTATGGCTTCGCGTATTTTGGGCATGGGCGATGTCTTAACGTTGATTGAAAAGGCCCAACGCGATTTTGACGAAGAAGAGCAAACTAAGCAGCTCGAAAAAATGCGTCAAAATACTTTCGACTTTAACGACTTTGTTGCACAATTAAAACAAGTACAAAGTATGGGGCCAATGGAAGATTTGTTAAAGATGATTCCGGGGATGGCGAATAATCCAGCTTTAGCTAATGTGAACCTTGATGCCAAACAATTCGCTCATCTAGAAGCAATAGTTGGCTCGATGACACCAGAAGAGCGCGAGAATCCTGATTTAATCAACCCTTCTCGTCGTCGCCGTTTGGCGGCTGGTGCTGGTCGGCCAATTGTTGAAGTTAACCGTATGATTAAGCAATTTGATCAAATGCGTAAAATGATGAATCAAGCAACTAATGGCAACTTTGGTGGCATTGATAAAATGATGAGTGGTTCGGGTATGGATATGTCCTCAATGATGGGTGGCATGAATGGTGGAATGCCCAAAGGAAACTTCGGACAGAAAATGCAAAACTTTGCTGTAAAGCAAGCTGCACGTCGGTTGCAAAAGGCGAAAAAGAAGCGTGGACGCAAGTAATGAAAAGTATGGAACGGATTTTACCAGTCTTTGTATTTGTCGTATTACTTGGATCAAATTTACTTAATCTGTCTCACTTTTCATTTTTATCATTCTTCTTTGCTGTTTTTTGGCCACTATTGGCAGGAGTTTTTGTCTTCGGACTCATAAAAATATTGTGGTGGTGGGTTCAGCGATAATATACTTTTTATTTTCGATATAGTTAATGTTTGTTCGTATTTGACCGTTAATGTATAAAGGAATTGATAATGACACTTAAACTTATAGCATCAGACCTAGACGCAACTTTTTTGCGAGATGATAAAACAATTAATGAACCACTTTTTCGAGAAGTATTGAAAAAAATGAAGGCACAAAACATGCAGTTCATTGTGGCAACTGGTAACCATTTGCAAAAAGTTTTGGAGTACTTCAAAAACTTTGAAGGTGAGTACCAAATCATTGCCAATAATGGTGCTGAGGTGATGTTAGATGGCGAAGTACAAAATGTTAAATTTTTGCCTAAAGAAGCATTGAAAACTATTTTTGCTGTAACAGAAAAATATATTGATAATGTTACGGTGGGATTGGCATTTAATGGACAATCGACTACATATATGCTGAAATCACAGGCAGCAATTGGTGATACTTTCAAAATTTCCGCTGAATATTTTGAAAACTTAACATTAGTGGACAGTATTGATGATGTGGTAGAACCAATTTTAAAGTCAACAATTGTTTTATCTCATAATGAAGTAGCTTATATGAACGATCTTAAATCTATTTTAGGTAAAATTGTCCATGTTACTACTTCGGGATACGGTGCGATTGATATTGTTAATTCTGATGTAAACAAAGCCAATGCACTCAACTATATTGCTGATGCATTGCACGTTGATGCGAAGGATATTATGGCATTTGGCGATGGATTGAATGATATGGAGATGTTAGAATATGTTGGGCATCCGGTTGCGATGACTAATAGTGATCCAGAATTATTAAAACATGATTTTGATATTTCTGTAGCTGATAATCAACATGATGGCGTCCTAAAGACTATATTAAAACACGTTTAACACACTTAGCGTGTTTTTTTTTGTTATAGTAGAAAATACGGTGATTACAATGATAAAAAAAGACGGACATACTCATACAAAATTTTCTCATCATGGAAGCACAGAGCAGCTTGATAGATATATCGAACGAGCGATTGATTTGGGATTTACTGAATATGTTATTACAGAGCACGCACCACTGCCACGAAAATTTTTAGAAGGATTTGTTGGCCCTAATGATGCACGTGATCATTCTGCTATGGCAATCGATGAGTTAGAAATTTATAAATCTGAAGTTGAGCGAGTGAAAGAAAAGTTTAAAGATAGCATTAACATTAAATCCGGATTTGAAGTAGATTATTTCAGGACATATGAAATTGACATACGTTCATTTTTGCAGAGAGAATCTAATTGGATTGATGAAATTGTTTTATCTGTTCATTTTTTACCTAACAATGGTGGAGATATTGCGCCCATTGATTACGATTCAGATGCATTGTCAACATATTTTAGTGATGAGTGTCGTAATCCACAAGTACTATTTAAACGTTATTATGACGCAGTTCTCCAAAGTGTAAATTTTGATACTGGATTAAAAGTACCCGTGCGAATTGGACATATTACGCTCATTCGAAAGTACCAAAAACGATTGCATTTGCCAGCATTTGACAAATCTATCAAGCAACAAATTACTGAATTGTTAACAATTATTAAGCAAAAAAATTATCAGTTAGATTTTAATGCGGCTGGTTTTAGTAAACCATATAATGGCGAAAGTTATCCTACATTTGATATAGCTGAACAAGCAAAAAAAATAGGGATTGAGCTGGTTTATGGATCCGATGCGCATGAAGTGAGCGCTCTAGGACTATATTATGATGAAATGGAAAAATTGATGGAAGATAAAAAATAGGGGTTGGTAGGCATGAAGATGTTAAAAAAATATGGTATTTTTAATGAGAAAAACAAAAACTTGATAAATAGTGGAGAACAACTATGACTGAGCTGTATGAGCAACTGGAAGTGACGAAGGATTTTTATTTTGTGATGCAGCCGGTTGTTAAAATTTCTGATAAACAAGAAGATGAGATTGTGTTTTACGAAATATTATTACGTTCTAAAAAAACAAGAAAATTTCCTGGAGAAATATTTTTCGACTTAATCAAAAGTCAATCAGGGAATCAAATGGTGCTTTCTTTTTTTGAAAAACAATTAAAGGACATATTACAAGAAAATCCTTGTACTAAATTTTCAGTTAACTTTGAAATTATACAATTCAAATCACCGCAAACACAGGAATTTTTTGAAAGAATGCAAACTTGGGCACCCAATATTATTGTTGAACTAACTGAACGATCCTATGCAATCAAGGATAGTGAGTATCTATTAGATGCTGTTAAGAAAATTAAAAAAATGGGATATAGAATTTTTGTTGATGATATTGGTAAAGGGCGAAATACCTTGTCACATGTACAGGACAATGTCAATTTAGTGGATGGTATTAAGTTTGCTTGGGCACATTTTAAAAGTGAGTCTTCTCAAAATAGTGTTTCATTTTTAAAAGAGTGGGACAACTTAGCTAAAAAAAATAATTTAGCCTTTGTTTTTGAAGGTGTTGAAAATGTGGATACACAAATATTACTAAAAAGAATGGGTATCGTTTATCAGCAAGGTTGGTTTTTTGGTAAACCTAGAGAGGATATGATTGAGGCACAAAAATGTTAACCTATTTATTTAGTTATCTATTGTTGATGCTAGTTATAATGAATTTAGCTATTTCTACGTTGATTAGTATGCAATTTTTAATGTACAGTAATTCTGGTAGCCGTTATGAACAATGGATAAAACCAATAATATATGTTGCTATGCTTTATACATCAATGTCAGTTTCTTATCATTTTATTGGTGTTGTAGCGCATGAATATTTACTTGCACTTTTAATTTTTTACTTGGTTGATAAAAAACAAGCTATTCTTCTGGTTATTATTACACCTTTTGTAAGAATACTGTACATAATATTTGTGGATGGTCATTTAACAACTATCAACGTTGTGGCCTCATTAGTAGTAGCTGGAATGGTTATATGTTATATGAAAGTATTTGATAAATATGTTTCTAATCAAACACTCGCAATGATTCTTTCTGAAATATTTATTGTGGCCACCAGCCTTTTTTCTGCGCCCTTTATTCCCCATGTTGTGATATATAGTATCTTTAATCAACCAATAAATTGGCTAATTCGTGCCAGTGTAGCTATTATCACAATTTTAATAACTCGAAAAGTGTATTTTCAAGTTGCTAATTTACAAAGTAAAAATATTCAGCTGCAGAAAGAAGTTATTTTCGATAAATTAACAGGTTTTTTTAATTATAAAAAATTTGAACAAGATATCTTGTTAGCTTCTGACAAACAGACAAATATTGGTATTGCGGTTATTGATTTGGATTATTTTAAAAATGTTAATGATACCTACGGACATGAAGCTGGAAATAAAGTTTTACAGGAATTTTCTTTATTCTTGAGAGATCACCTCGCGTACAAACTAAATTCAAAGGATTTAGGAATTTATCGCTATGGCGGCGAAGAATTTGTTTGGATGTTTGATCCTAATAATTTTGCTAATATCGAGAAGTTCTTACAAAATATGCAGCTTGAATTGGGTGAATTACCTTTAGGAAATCAAAATCACTTGATGAGTTTTTCGGCTGGTGTAAGTTTTTCAAAAAATTATAAGTTTAACTTAAAAACGACTTTTGATGTTGCTGATAACCTAGTTTATCGGTCTAAAAAGACAGGGAGAGGCAAGATAGTTATTGAAGAGTGAAAGTAAAATGTGTATTTCATTGTTTTTAAATAAGTATTGACATCTATAAAAATTAATGTAAAATGAAAATAACTTAATAATAAAAATAACTGAAGTTGAAAAAGTAGTTAATTACCGTGTTGTACAGAAAGTGCTCAAGCTAACGCATTGAGATGAGCGCCAGCATAATTAATGAAAACACACCAACGAGTTGAATGGTTCAAAAACCATTCCGGAAATTCCCGATATCGAATAAGCCTACATTTAGTAGGTTGTCGAGCTTTTTTACGTAAGTAAAATTGAAATCAAGGTGGGAACACGTGAAGACGTCCTTGCAAACTAATAATTTAGTTTGCAAGGACGTCTTTCTGTTATCTAGCATCTAGGAGATTAACATGAATGAAAAAGTATTAGCGACCGGTTCGCGGGACGAATTTGGTGAAAAATTACAACAAAAACAAAAAATTTCACAGATGATCACGACCATTTTAAATGATGCTGATTTTACACCGATTAGTACACCATTAATCGAGCGTGAGAGTACATTTGATAAATATCAAAATGAGAATGTTTTTCGTTTGTTTGATCAAATTGGAGAGAACTTGGTTCTACGTCCCGATTTAACTTTGCCGATTGCACGTTTTTTATCAGCTAATCGACAACAAAATAGTTTGTCTAGACTTTATTATATAGGGGATGTCTTTAGACGAATGGACAGCCTGTCTGGTGATTATAATCAAGAAACGCAGGCGGGTATTGAGCTTATTGGTGATCAAAGTTTTGAAGCGGAAATTCAAGCACTAGATACGATGCTTAAATTTGCACAAGAGTTTGGGATTGTTGATGTACAAGTGGTTTTGAGTGATGCCCGTTTTATTGATGTAGTTTTAGACAATTTGCAATTAGATCAAAACTTACGACAACGTTTGAAGCAAGCAATCGAACAAAAAAATGTATCAGTATTTGAGAAACTTCGGGTCACTATTCCTGATTTTCCCAAAGGATTAGCTAATTGGCCATTAGCATTTGGTGAAAATGGGGAAACAGTGATGTGGCAACTGCAAGAAATACCGGCGGTTAATGATATTATTAGCGATTGGTTGGAATTAGCCGAATACACGCACAAACATTATCCATCAGTTGCAGTTACGGTTGATTTGGCAGCAGCTTCACCACAACCATATTATACTGGCACAATTATACGTGGTTTTGTTCCGAGTTTAGGTCGTTATTTATTTAGTGGCGGTCGTTATGACCGTTTGCTAGAAAATTTTCAAAATAAATCATTACCAGCGGTTGGTATGGGGTTAAATATTGAAACCATTCTAGCTAACTGGCGACGTAAACCTGAAGAAATGAGACCACAAGAACCTATTGTAATGGTACTCGGTAAGGGACGTGTTGAAAAAAATGCACGACCATTATTGAAAGCGGCTGGTATTGATACTTCGTTATTAGAAAATCCAGCACGTAAATTAATCTTTGATAGTGCTGACGGAAAATATCGCTTTATTTTGGTAAAACCGAGTGATGTCGTTAAATATCTTGATCGTGGCATTGGTGATGTCGGTATTGTTGGCTCTGACACAATAGCTGAGCAGGTACAAAATCATTACGATATGCTTGATTTGCAGACGGGGAAAGCAGACTTCGTTGTCGCTGCCCCAAAAGGCTTTAATCTTGATACATCAACGCGAAAGCGCATTGCCACGAAGTATCCCACAATTGCGGCTGAATACTTTAGTAATCGCGGGGAAGATGTCGAGTTAATTAAGTTAGAAGGTTCAGTAGAACTTGGACCACTTACTGCTTTGTCGGACGCCATCATTGATATTACACAGACAGGAAATACACTGCGCGAAAATAATCTACAAGTTTATGATACTGTTGGTCGAGTAGCTACACACATGCTTGTTCGTGCTGGTTCGCTACTGCAATTTCAATCAGAGCTTACGACAGTAATCAATAATCTTGTTACTATTCTGAAAGAGGAAGAACAATGAATATTATTAAAAATGAATCACTAGAAGCCATCAAAGCCCGTATTCGTCAGCAAACAGAGAAGACGGTTGATCCGCAAGTAGAGGCTCGTGTAACTGATATTATTAAAAATGTTCGCGCAAACGGCGATGAAGCTTTGAAAGAATATGGAGAAAAATTTGATGGTGTCACTTTAGACAACTTAAAAGTAACCGATGAACAGATTGAAGAGGCATTGAATCAGCTTAATCCAGCCGTTATTAAAGCACTAGAAAAAGCTGCAGATAACATTCGAAGCTTTCACAAATTGGAGATTAGTGAATCTTTTGAGGATAATCCTAGTAATGGTGTGATTCGTGGAACAAAGGTGACGCCGCTATCAGCTGTTGGCATTTACGTACCTGGAGGTACTGCAGCCTATCCTTCGTCTGTTTTGATGAATGCTATTCCTGCTAAAATTGCTGGTGTTGAAAATATTATTATGGTGACACCACCGCAAAAAAATGGCTTAAACCAAGCTGTCTTAGCTGCCGCCAAAATAGCAGGGGTGGATCGCATTTATCAAGTTGGAGGGGCTCAAGCAATTGCCGCTTTAGCATATGGAACTGAATCTATTCCACAGGTAGATAAAATTACTGGACCGGGTAATGCCTATGTAGCGACGGCTAAGCGTGACGTATATGGTCAAGTAGATATTGACATGATCGCAGGACCATCAGAAATTGGGATTTTAGCTGATGATTCAGCAAGTGCAAAGGATGTAGCAGCAGACTTACTCTCACAAGCAGAACACGACGTTAATGCACGCGCAATTTTGATCACTAATTCTGAAAAATTAGCAACAAAAGTTTCAAAGGAGGTCGAAGACCAGCTTAAAGTCTTGCCTCGTGAAGTTATTGCACGTCAAGCAATTGAAAATAATGGTTTCATATATTTGGTTGACACGATTGATTTAATGATTGATTTGATGAACGCTGTAGCACCAGAACACTTGGAAATACAGTTAGAAAATGCGTATAATTATGTTTCGAAAATTAAAAATGCCGGATCAGTGTTCTTAGGAAAATATGCTTCTGAACCACTTGGTGATTATCTAGCCGGTCCAAACCACATTTTACCAACAGGTGGTACAGCACGATTTAGTTCACCACTAGGTGTTTGGGATTTTCAAAAGCGCATTCAGTATTTACAATATTCTGCTGAAGCATTATTGGCTGATTCGATTGACGTCGCAGTATTAGCTCGTGAAGAAGGATTAGAAGCACACGCTCGAGCAATTGAAAGTCGAGGGGAATAACATGTCCAGAACTGCAACAATAAAGAGAAATACTTTTGAAACACAAATTGAAATAACCTTAGATATTGATGAACAGACTCCGATTAAAGTTGATACTGGCATTGGTTATATCGATCATATGTTGACTTTGTTTGCTAAACATGGCCGCTTTGGTTTACAAGTTGATGTCAAGGGTGACTTACAAGTTGATAGTCATCATACGACTGAAGATATTGGTATTGTGCTAGGAGAAGCATTTAACCAAGCTTTGGGTGATAAAGTTGGTATCGAGCGTTATGGAGCCCAATTTGTCCCTATGGACGAAACATTAACACGCGCAGTAATTGATTTATCGGGGCGTGCCTACCTAGTTTTGCATGCTGAACTTAATACACCAACATTGGGTACTTTTGAGACAGAGGTTGTCGAAGATTTTTGGCAAGGCTTTGCTGATCAGGCAAGAGCCAATATTCATATTGAAGTCTTATATGGTCGAAATACACATCATAAAATTGAAAGTATGTTCAAAGCTGTTGGTCGTGCAATGCGCCAAGCAGTTACTATCAATCCAGAAATTAAAGGGGTTAATTCGACCAAGGGACGAATTTAAAAAAATAAGGAGAAATACATGTCAATTATTATCGTAGACTACGGCGCAGGTAATATTAGAAATGTTATGAAAGCAATTGAATATACAGGATTAAAAGCTAAAGTCTCTCAAGATCCTGCCGATATTGCTACTGCTGACGGTCTGGTAGTGCCAGGAGTTGGTGCTTTTTCTTCAGCAATGGATAAACTTCGAGAACGTCATTTGGTTGAGCCAATAAAACATTTTTCAAATAGTGGTAAGCCACTGTTGGGTATTTGCTTAGGGATGCAGTTACTTTTTGACTCATCAACTGAATTTGGTAAAACGACAGGTCTTGGGTTAATTCCTGGGCAAATAGTTGAATTACCTAAACAAGAACATTACAAAGTACCGCAAATGGGATGGAATCAGAATAAGGTGAGTCAAATTAATCAAATCACTAGAACAATAAATGATAAATATACTTACTTTGTACATAGTTACTATGCAGTAACAGACTCAAAATATATTGCGGCAACTGTTAATTATGGACAAGTTGATATACCAAGTGTTGTGGTTAACAAAAATGTGATTGGTGCCCAATTCCATCCAGAAAAATCTGGACAGGATGGTTTAGAGATTTGGCAAAATTTTAAGAAAATGGTAGAAAACGTATGATTTTTCCAGCAATTGATTTATTAAATGGTCAATCAGTGCGCCTTTATCAAGGTGATTATGAAAAAGGAACCACAATTAACCCAGACCCATTGAAACAGGCAAAACAAATTGAAAATGCTGGTTTAAAACATTTACACTTGGTTGATTTAGATGGTGCAAAGGAAGGAAAACCAGTTAATTTAAATGTCATTCAATCTTTGCGAGAACAAACAAACTTGTTTATTGAACTTGGCGGTGGTATTCGAACGCTTGAACAAATTAGCCAATACTTAAATATAGGTATTAATCGTGTGATTATTGGATCAGCAGCGTTGACTCATCCGGAACTTGTGCGAACAGCAGTTGTAAAGTATGGCACTGACAAAATTGTCATCGGTGTTGACGGTCGTGATGAAAAAGTTGCCACACAAGGTTGGCTTGCAAATTCTAATACGAGTTTTGATGATATTATTGAAGCTATGCTATCAGTAGGTGTTTCGAATTTTGTTGTCACTGATATCGCCAGAGATGGAACTCTTATAGGTCCTAATATTCAACTATTATCACGTTTACAAAATAAATTTCCTAAAAGTAATATTATAGCTAGCGGAGGCATTGCTAATCTAAAAAACGTTACAGATTTAAAAACAAGCGGTATTCACGATGTTATTATCGGCCGCGCACTTTATGATGGCGATGTGACACTAGCTCAATTAAGGGAGGTGGATGGATGACTTTAACCAAACGAATTGTTCCAGCATTAGACATTAAGAATGGTAGAGTAGTCAAAGGGGTTAATTTTGTTAATTTACGTGAAGTAGGTGATCCTGTTGAATCAGCGAAAGCATATCAAGCTGCTGGCGCTGATGAGCTAGTTTTTTTAGATATTACAGCAACTTTGGAAGCTCGATATCCTATTATGTCAGTCGTTGATGCCGTTTCTAGAGAAGTATTCATTCCTTTGACCGTTGGTGGTGGTATTCGAACGACAGCAGACATGGACCGTTTAATTAAAGCGGGCGCTGATAAAATATTTGTTAATTCTGAAGCAGTAAAAAGGCCAGCGCTAATTACTGAAGGAGCTAAAATATTTGGTACGCAAGCTATTGTCGGTGCTATTGATGCGAAATGGGATGAGTCGGCTGGTATTTATCGAGTCTATATTTCCGGGGGCTCTAAACCTACAAGTCTTGATGCTATTGAATGGGCTTCTGAATTAGTTGCGCGGGGTGCTGGTGAATTACTAATCACAAGCATGGATGCCGATGGAACAAAAAATGGGTACGATATTCAGTTTTATAATCAAATAGCAGATACTGTGAACGTACCAGTAGTAGCCTCGGGAGGGGCTGGTTCAACACAAGATTTCGTCGATTTATTTGAGAAAACTAAAATTGACGCAGCACTAGCTGCCTCAGTATTTCATTTCGGTGAAATTAAAATACCAAATTTGAAACGAACATTGAAAGATAATGGTGTGGAGATACGTATATGATCGGAATTGAACCGGATTTTAACAAGCCAAGTCAAAATGGTTTGATCCCTGCTGTCATTGTAGACGCGGAAACGAAAGCATTTTTGATGTTAGGCTATATGAACAAAGAAAGTTATTCATTAACCAAAAGTACTGGACAAACTTGGTTTTGGTCTCGTGAACGACAAGAATTGTGGCATAAAGGAGAGATTTCGGCTAACATACAACAGGTCGTTAGTATGACATTAGATTGTGATTTAGATACCATATTAATTCATGTGAGTCCTGCAGGGCCAGCGTGTCATACCAATGCTTACTCATGTTTCTTTAACACAATAAAGGGTGAAGCGTTGGCTGATGCTAATCAAGCAACAATTGCAAATAAATGGACTGATGGTTATTTTCCGCAAAAGTAAATGCCATACCCAAAAGGAGAAATGATGCCACAACAAACAATTGAAGAACTTTATGAACAAGCACTTGTTCGCAAACAAAATCCACAAATAGGATCTTATACTGATTATCTATATCAAAAAGGATTAGATAAAATTCTTAAAAAAGTAGGAGAAGAAAGTACTGAAGTAATTCTTGGTGCTAAAAATAATAATGAAGAGCTTATTTATGAAACTTCAGATTTATTGTTTCATTTAATGGTCTTATTAGTTGAAAAAGGTATCAGTTTAGATGATATTAAAGATGAATTAGGGTCACGTTTAGGAAAAAAATCAATATTACACGAACGCGCTAATTGGCGAGGAGAAAAGAAAATGAAAAAAACAGTTCAAGCTCTAGCTGCTTATCAAGCAGAATTACCAGTAGAAACCGTAAAAGAAAAATATGGTTTGCAGCATTTAGCTCGTTTATCAGCTAATGAATCTGTGTATGGCCCATCACCAAAAGTAGCTCAAGCTGTACGTGCTGTTTCCGATAATATTTTAGGTTATTATCCAGATGGACAAGCGACAGAACTACGTGACGCGGTTGCTAAGTTAAATCACGTTGATCCACAACATTTGGTATTTGGTGCTGGTGCAGATGAATTGATAGAGCTGTTGACTCGTGTTGTCTTGGAGCCAGGATCAAATATTATTATTCCCGATCCGACATTTGGCGAATACGCGATGCATGCACAAATTGAACAGTCTACAACAAAAAAAATACCCGTTAATACTGCTGATGGGCATGTTGATTTCGATGCGATTTTAGATGCGATTGATGATAAAACTGCTATGGTGTGGATAGCTAACCCTAACAATCCAACAGGGGTATTCGAAAAAGTTAGCGCTATTAAGCGTTTTTTGGACAAATTACCAGCAAGTATTACGTTAGTAGTGGACGAAGCCTACTATGATTTTGTAGATGAACCTGATGCTACCGTGGCACCTTTGGTAACTGAGTACACAAACTTAGTTGTCCTACGCACCTTATCAAAAGCATACGGTTTAGCTAATTTACGTGTTGGATATGGCATTATGCAAAATCCTCTGTATACTGCGATGCAAGCGGTTCGTTTACCGTATAATCTATCAACCTATCAAATTGCTGGTGGTACAGCTGCTGTATTAGATCAAGAATATTTACAAAAAAATGTCCAACGTTTTCAAGTAGAGCGCCAAACGTTTCAAGAATTCTTGACTCAAAACAAGTTTAAGTTTTACGAATCGCAGGCTAATTTTATTTGGATAAAGGTTGGCGAAACGAAAAAGGTTGGTCAAAAATTATTAGAACAAGGTTTCCAAGTCAACGATCGACTTAATCCTGAGTGGATTCGTATTGCGTTGGGTACACCAGAAGACAATGCTGAATTAAAAGTAGCTTTTTTGAAAGCTACGAAGCAGTAAATTAATAGGAACACAAAAATATTTTTCTGATTTAATACGTTTTTGAAGCGCTAATCTAATTCGCAACTTTTAATAAAAAATGTGTCACTTATCGACGTTGTTGAGCTGTTGTACCTTCTGCCAAATCATCTGTTCATTCAAATGTTTTGGTGGATAGTGATATTTTCGAACCAGCCTCGGTATTAGCATAAAAATCAAGGCATCTCGGGGATATAACCGTCCGCAATATCATGAATCGATTTGTGAGTATGAATGGCATGATAATTGGTGTTACTATATTACTCATTCGCTATGAAATTTTGGTAAATAAATATGTTAGACTATGATTATGAAACTAAAACAAGCAGATTTACTTTTTGTAAAAAATAGAAATAGCGAGATGGATAAAGGTATTGTAGAGTCAACGGGAAACTTTGTTCATGTTGCGATACTAGTCAACGAAGAAAATATCATTCATGCAACAGCTGATGGAGGCGTTTGTTTACAATCACTTCAGTATTTTTTAGAGAAAAATAAAAGTGCGGATGTTTATCGCACAAATGTTATCAATACAAAGCAAATTATTATTAATGCTAAAAAACATTTGGGTAAACCCTATAATTTTTCTTTTCGTCCAGGTATGGATAGCTTTTATTGTTCGCAATTGGTCGTGACAGCCTTTGAAGGTTTTGTTAAATTTAGTGAACAACCAATGTTTTTTGGAAATAAGCGACAGCAAATTTCTGACTTTTGGGCGGCTTACTATAAGAAATTAAATGAGTCTGTGCCAGTCAATGTTCCGGGAACAAATCCCAATGACATGTCGCACGATCCGCAGTTACATTATATCGGTAAAATTGATTGATAGTTTAAATTAGTAAATATTAAAAATCCACAATATGTCATGATATTGTGGATTTTTTAATATTTATAGAACATAATAATCAAATTTTAAAGTTAATAGAACCAAGTGTCATAAATAGTGATTGGTTCGTGACGCTTTTGTTGTGTTGTTAGATACATCTCTTCAATCCGTTCGGCATCAGTACTTGCAATATCTTTTCCTTCCAAATAATCGTCAATGACATCGTATCTCACACCTAGCGCAACTTCATCAGGCAATTGTGGGCGTTCATCCTCAAGATCTGCAGTGGGTACTTTGTCATACAGATGCTTTGGGGCATGTAACGCCGCTAGAAGTTCCCTCCCTTGTCGTTTATTTAGACGCCACAAAGGGTTGATATCTGTTCCACCGTCACCATACTTGGTGAAGAAACCAGCTACGGCTTCAGCTGCATGATCAGTTCCGATAACAGCACTATTGTGCTCGCGAGCAACAGCATACTGGGCAATCATACGTACTTTTGGTTTAATTGATCCGCGACTCATGTCATCGACGACTAATCCACCAAGGCGCAGTGAACCCACTAGAGCATCGGTTGCCTCTTTGATATTTGTTGTGATTGTTAAATCAGGTTGGATGAAGTTGAGTGCATCTTGGGCATCCTTTTCATCTTGTTGTTCACCGTATGGCTGTCTAATAGCAACAAATTCGAACTTTTGATTCGTTTCTGCTCGTAGTTCAGCAATAGCAAGTTGGCCAATTTTACCAGCAAGTGTGGAGTCTTGACCGCCACTCACAGCAATAGCCAAACCGGTGTAAGCACTGTGCGTGAGGTATTGTTTCAAAAAATTTACGGAGCGCTTAATTTCTATGTTGGGGTCAATAATTGGCTGAACGTGCAGTTCAGCAATTATTTTAGACTGTAGGGGTCTCATTTGGTCATCTCCTGTATATTATTTCGGATATCATGAATTAAATTCATTTTGGCATCATAAAGTTTTTGAGATAAATCGACAGGATAGGTTTCAGGATTTAATATACGTTTATACTCATCCCATAAATCATTCAACGAATGCTTGGCATAATTTTTAATTGCATTAATATCAGGCAAATCATAAACGAGATCGCCCTTAACGAAAATATCATGTAGCATCGGTTGTGCATCAAAATTTTTAATGTTCTTAGAAATGACAGGATGATTGGGATCAAACATGTGCAAAGTTTCCAATTGACTAGGATTTTCATCGTTGAAAGTCAAATAATCACCTTCAGATTTACCATCTTTACTATCTGTTATGCGCCAAACTTGCTTTTTTCCTGGGGTCGAAATTTTTTCAATATTGTTTGACAATTTAATCGTATCATCGCCGTCGATACTAACCATCTTATATACAGCACCTAAGGCAGGCTGATCATAAGCTGTGATTAATTTTGTACCAATTCCCCAGACATCAATTTTTGCACCTTGAATTTTAAGATTTAAAATGGTATTTTCGTCTAAATCATTTGATGCATAAATTTTTGCATCAGTGAATCCTGCTTCATCTAACATGATACGAACTTTTTTGGATAAGTACGCCATATCGCCTGAATCAATTCGAACGCCTTGAAAATTAATCTTGTCTCCAAATTCTCGAGCTACTTTGATAGCATTTGGAACACCAGATTTTAATGTATCAAATGTATCCACTAGAAAAACAACATTTTTATGTGTTGATGCGTAAGCATGAAAGGCATCGTAATCGTTGTGGTAAGCTTGAACAAGTGCGTGCGCATGCGTACCAGAAATCGGAATATTGAATAGTTTTCCTGCTCGAACATTAGATGTAGCGTCAAAGCCACCAATAAAAGCAGCACGGGTACCCCAAAGTGCTGCATCTAATTCCTGAGCACGACGTGTACCGAATTCTAATAGGGGGTCACCATTTGTTACACTAGCGATGCGAGCTGCTTTAGTAGCAATCAATGTCTGAAAGTTAATAATATTAAGCAGCAAGGTTTCCAATAATTGAGCGTCAACCAGCGGCCCTTCGACCTGCAAAAGTGGTTCATTATTGAACATCACTTCACCTTCATAAGCTGAACGTATTGTTGCAGTTAAATGCCAATTTTTGAGATATGTTAAAAATTCGGGGTCGTATAGGTCTAATGATTGTAAATAATCAATGTCATCATCAGTAAATTTCAGTTGATTTAATACTTTGACAATGCGCTCTAAGCCACTAAAAATAACATAGCCATTATTGAAAGGCATTTTACGGAAATAAGCCTCAAAAACAACAGGTTTTTGATCAATACCTTGTTTCCAATAAGTATAAATCATATTAATTTGGTACGCATCCGTGTGGAGCACCAGTGAGTCATCAGAATACATATTTAATTCCTTTTCTCCCATTATAACAATATTTTTTAGTTGTTACTTAAATTAATAAGTATTAATTATACGTCAATTTGCTTATAGTGAAATACTTAATTATTTAATTTTTGTAATGGTTTAATTCTTCTAGGGCTATTAAACAGTGTATTGTCGAAGTAAATTCAAAAAGACGGGACATCCTTTGTCCTATTCGGATTGAAAAAATAGTTGTAGTATTTAAGTTATAGCAATTTAAAAAATAGTACTGGAGGAAATAGTTTAATAATGAACAATACGATTAAACTAATTAGTTTACCTGATTTAAAAGTAATCAAGCATAGTGGCGAGGGGACACCATTCTATGCTTATAAAATTAACTTTATTTTTGAAAAACTCAATTTATCAGAAAATACTATCAATGATATCAACCACGAGTTATATCAAATATTAGCTAAACAAGCGAGTATTACTACAATAGAAATTCGTAACTTATTAGTTTCTTTACTTAAAAAATATGAACAATTGGATGCTGTAGAAGCTTACAACTCGTACTATGTAGCAGACCAACAAAAGTTTTCTGATGCTTCAAATGTTCAAAAACGTATAGAGAAACTTTTTGCACAAGATGAGAGTGTTGTTCATGAAAATGCCAATAAGGATAGTCGTGTATTCAATACACAACGGGACTTGGAGGCAGGAGCGGCAAGTCGTGCGTTAGGATTGCAAATGTTGCCACCTTTAGTAGCCAAAGCACATTTACGAGGGGATATCCATTGGCATGATTTAGATTATTCACCAGTTACACCAGCTACCAATTGCTGTTTGATTGATTTTGAAAACTTGCTAACCAACGGTTATAAAATTGGGAATGCATGGGTAGATTCACCGCATTCTATTCAAACGGCCACTGCACAGATGGCTCAAATCATCGCTAATGTTGCCTCTTCACAGTATGGTGGTTGTTCAGCTAATCGAATTGATCAGTTACTTGCGCCTTACGCACAAATGAATTATGACAAGCATCTCGTTGATGCCAAAAAATGGATTGATGCTGATCGACAAGAAGAGTATGCCAAAGAAAAAACTTGCAAAGATATTTACGATGCGATGCAGGGATTAGAATATGAAATAAACACATTGTACTCTTCGCAAGGCCAAACGCCATTTACAACTGTTAATTTTGGATTAGGAACAAGCTGGTTAGAGCGAGAAATTCAGAAAGCTATTCTACAGATTCGTATTAAGGGAATAGGAAAAGAACGGCGCACGGCTATTTTTCCAAAATTAATCTTTACTTTGAAAAAAGGATTGAATTTTAGTTCAGAAGATCCAAACTATGATATTAAGCAATTAGCTTTGGAATGTTCAACCAAACGTATGTACCCTGATTTATTAATGTACGATAAAATTATTGAATTGACAGGTAGTTTCAAAACACCGATGGGTTGTCGTTCGTTCTTACAAGGTTGGGAAGATGAAACCGGTGTTGAAATTAATTCCGGACGTATGAATTTGGGCGTTGTTTCGGTTAACTTGCCACGTATTTCTCTGCTTGCTCAGGGAGATATGAACTTATTCTGGCAGATTTTTGATGAAAAAATGGCGTTATGTCATGATGCGCTAGCTTATCGGATTGAACGTACCAAAGAAGCTGTGCCAGAAAATGCACCATTACTTTATATGTACGGTGCTTTTGGTAAAAGATTGAAGGCCACTGATAGTGTTGATGAAGTTTTTAAGAACGGTCGTGCTACGATTTCATTAGGATATGTGGGCGTTTATGAAACATGCGTTGCATTCTTTGGGCCAAACTGGGAAAAGAATCCTGAAGCACATCAATTTGCTGAAGCAGTTGTTAAAAGAATGCAGGAGTATTGTCAAGAATGGAAAGCAGAGAGTGGTTATCACTATAGTTTGTATTCAACACCTGCTGAATCCTTGACAGATACATTTTGTCATCTTGACCAAGAGAAATTTGGGGATGTGCCCGATGTTACTGACAAGCAGTACTATACTAATAGCTTTCATTATGATGTTAGAAAACATCCAACACCATTTGAAAAAATAGCATTTGAAGAGACGTTTCCTAAATATGCGTCGGGTGGCTTCATTCACTATTGTGAATATCCTAACTTAAAACAAAACCCACAAGCATTAGAAGCTGTCTGGAATTGGGCCTATGATCATGTCGGTTATTTAGGAACCAACACATGCATCGACAAGTGCTTCAAGTGTGGCTTTGCTGGGGAATTTGAAGCAACAGCAAGGGGATTCACGTGCCCTGAATGTGGTAATCATGATCCTGAATTGTGTGATGTTGTTAAGAGAACATGCGGTTATCTAGGAAATCCTCAACAACGACCAATGGTTCATGGTCGACATGTTGAAATAATTTCACGTCAGAAGAATTTAACTAAGGAGATGATTGACAATGTCGCGACCTTTGCGAAAACCAAACAATCCGATGCCCAAAGAATGGACCGCGCAGAAGTATAGTCAAAATTATATTGCTGATTATAAGGCTTTTAACTTTGTTGATGGTGAGGGGATACGCTGTAGTTTGTATGTAAGTGGTTGTATGTTTATTTGCCCTGGTTGTTATAATGTTGCAGCTCAAAATTTTCATTTTGGACAACCTTATACGCAAGAACTAGAGGACCAAATTATTGAGGATTTAAGCCAGGACTATGTGCAAGGATTAACTTTATTAGGGGGAGAACCTTTCTTAAATACTGATGTCTGTTTGAAGTTGTGTCGTCGAATTCGTAAAGAATTTGGTCATTCAAAAGATATATGGTCCTGGACTGGATATACATGGGATGAATTGCAGCAAGAGACTTATGATAAGATGCGGCTATTATCCTTAATAGATATTCTGGTGGATGGACGCTTTTTGGAAGAAGAAAAAGATTTGACATTACAGTTTAGAGGCAGCAGCAATCAAAGAATTATTGATGTACCTAAGTCATTAGCAGCTGATGAAGTTGTGATTTGGGATAAATTAGTTAAGTAATTGATATACAAAAAGACCTATTATTCATGAAATGAGTAATAGGTCTTTTTGTATCGACATAAATTTTATAAAACAGGAGATATAAATGTAGCTTAATCAGTTAACTACCTTTTTATAGCATTTTATACCTTAATGTAGCATGACATTAAAAGAAATGTATCGCAAAATACAATTATATAAAGATAAATGATATTTGTTAAACGATAGTTAATTCTGTTTTAACACAACATAATTCTACCATTATAATTCATTAGATATGCTATGTCAAGGTTTTGTACAGGAATTTGGGGAAGTAAATGAGAGAACTAATCAAGAGAAGTTTTTATTCTATAATAATTATTTTTATATATGAAATTGGTACACATATTATTCTTCCAGGTTATCTCGTTCAGGCATATGAATCGCCTGATTTTATGGAATCAATTAGTTTAGTTACAGGCGGAAATCTATCGAGATTATCTTTTTTTGCACTAGGATTAGGGCCCTATATGTCAGGTATGATTTTTTGGCGGGTAATCCAATCATTAAATAAAGATAGGTTCAGTAAAATTAATGATGACACTATTTATTATATGAAAGCTACTTTGATTTTGTTGATTGCTATGATTCAATCATTGGGATTATCGGTTAGTATGAAAAATAATATTACTTTTTTTCCCAATACCGAACTAAATATAATTTTAGCTACATTTGTTTTTACGACTGGTGCTATGTTTACAATGTGGTTAGTTGATTTGAATATGGAGACGGGAATAGGTGGGCCGAGTTTATTGATTTTAATTGGTATATTGAGCAGACTACCGAAGATTACATGGTCATTTATCCAAGAAACTTTGATAAATAATCCGACAATGAATTCGGTCATTAGTTTTGTAGTTGTCAGTATAGGAATTGTTTTGATTATTAGTGTTATTTCATTTGTATTAGGATCTGAATTTCGGATTCCAGTTACTCGTATTATGATTCGTAATGAACTAGCAGTACCTACCTATATTCCAATTAAGTTGTTACCGGCTAATGCGATGCCATACATGTTTGGCTTAACATTTATGGCTTTGCCTCAACTTGTCCTTCCTTTATTAAAAAATTGGGTACCTTTTTTACAAGAAGGAAATGTCAGTAATTTAACGTCACTAAAGACAGCAAGTAGTATTTGTCTTTATCTCATTATTTTAATTATTTTGGGTTATGGCTTTGCTTTTGTCAATGTAAACCCAAGTGAGATTAGTGAAGACTTACTGAAAAACGGTGATTATATTGTTGATGTACTACCGGGCAATGATACGCGTGAATATATAACTCACAAATTAATGGATATGGCGACAATTGGTAATGTGGTGACAATGTTGCTATTAGGAATTCCTTTATTTATGAGCCTCAGGTGGGAAGAACTTAGTTCGTTTTCATATCTTTTTGGAAGTTTATTAATTTTGAACACAACTATCGTGTCAATTACTGATCAATGTCGAGCTTTAATTGAAAAGAATCATTATCCAAGTATACTAACTAACAAATTTTAGTATTTTAATTGATAGGGAGAAAGCAAATTGATTTATATTATACCAAGTTGGCAGTCGTTATCTGATGGGCCAACAGATTTTGACGATATTGTGCATCAACTTAAAATGTTTCAAAAAAATAATATTGAAGTAGAAATCATTTTACCGACTTATTTGCCAAGTATTCGCTATCAACTAAATAGACAAGGATTGACTGATGTCAAATATTGGTCAGTATTCGAATATTTACAAAATATACAAAGTAATATTGGACTACCTTTAAAAGTAGATAGCCTTAAATTTCCTGACCAAGCTCAGTTTATTTATACTCCAATTTGTTTAATTGTTTTGTATCAAAAAAGTGTGTTTGCAAAGGTCTATTATTCTAAATTTGGTGGTGTAAATCATGTTGATTATTTTGTTAATGATATAATTACCAAGCAAAATTTTTATGATGATAGAGGCATATTATCAAGTGTAATAGCTTATGATTCTACCGGAAAACAAATTTATATGAATTATTTTGATGACTATCAAAATATAAAAATACATCATAATTTATTAACCCATCAAGTTAAATTAGCATTTGGAGGAAAGAATTATATTTATGGCAGTCTTGAAGAACTAATCATATCTTACATCGAAGAACATCTAATGGACATAAAAGGAAGCCATACAATTATTTTGTCTGCTTGTTTAGAAAATAATTATCTAACGAAGCTTAGTCACTTGAATAGTCGTATGATTGTCTCTTTTTCAAATCAACGATTTAAATTTGAAGACAAAGAACTCCTCAATCAGTTTTTGAGTATGGCGGACATTTTAATTGCTGATACAAAATTTTCTCAACGTGAATTAGAAAAAGAATGTCAATCTGAACATAGAAATCTTACGGTTCATGAATTAGCACCGTTTGATGCTGATTTAAAACTAGGAGAAAGCCAATCGATGAGGCAACAAGTTATCTATTGGTATGTAGATAACAGTTTGGCAGGTATTTTGCCAACAGCTATTCAGAAACTTGCTCACAGATTAATTACACACAAAGAAAATTCAATTGTAATCGCTTCGAAAAGTAGTCTTCAAATCAGAACCATTAGTAATAAAATATTTGATTATGTTAAGGCATTTTATCAAGTTCATGAAGAATCTGCTGTTTATCAAATGGCTTGGCAAGCATTTAACGATGATAGTGAAAATAAAATACATGACAATGAATTAAAACGATTTTCAGAAATCAAAGAATATCAAAATGCCACTAAGGCAATTGAAGTAATGCAACATGTAGAAAAACAAGTGATTACTTTTGAAAAAGATATTAATATTGGGCTTAATAGTGCCAGAATGATTTTAGATTTGAGTAATAAACCTGATACTTTTTTACAGATTAGTGGTATAAGTGCAGGTCTACCGCAAATAAATATGAAAGAATCTTCGTATATTGTGGATAGAAAAAATGGGTTAATTTTAAAAACGATTAACGAACTAGATGAAGCAATTGAATACTATTTGGATACACTAAATTATTGGAATGAATCGTTAGTTTATAACATTGGTCAAATAGAAAAGTATTCAAATAAAAACAATGTTCAACGTTGGATTGATCTTGTGAGGAGTAGTAACGAACATGATTAAAATAATAAACGTAGGTGAGATAAATATATTTGAAAATATCTCTAATAATCATATCTCATTTCAGTTTATGTCTTGGGAACAGTTGGACACAGCGTTAAATAATAATAAGAATTTACCATTTCTGGGCGAAGAAGAAAGTGAAGCCACGCTTCCTGATTATATTTTACTTAGCCAAGTAAATAAAAATGATGTTCTAACTGAAAATAGTGTCAATAAATTATTAGAGAAGCATTGGCCAATTCAAATATTATACGATATTTCTGTTACTAGAAATCAAGAATTGCTTAGTATATTGAATGAGAACAGGGCCATCAAAGTTGACTTGAGTAACATTAATTATTTCCTAGAAGAAGCTCAAAAATATTTATTCAATGGTCAAGAGGGATCGAAACTTTCGATTGGTAATACGCTATTAAGGCGACACCAGGAAAACCAATTAAGTATATTGGGACATGTCAATACAGTTTTTGAAGGAAGTTGGGGTAAGGAGTTCAAACAAATATATACGTGGCGGTATAATTATATTTTTCAAGAAAATAAAGTCATTGAATTATGGTTAGAGTATGAGTGTGAACAGGCGGTTGAAATCATTTTGGATATTACGCGTATTAGCAGTGATGGCCAAAATATTATCCAAACAACTTCTCTAAGTGAAAAAGATTTACAAAGACCATATGTGATTACCAGTTTTAATCCAGGAGAATATTTATCGACTTCAGTTTCAGCCAGGGGGAAAGGGAAAGTTAAACTTGGCCAGCTTCATATTAGACGATCTAGGCAAGCGTTAGGCACTTTTTTTGTTGGTGGAAAACGAATTGTGAGTGAAAATCGTCAAGAATTAATGACTTATTTTCATCCTGGTGATAGAAAACCACCATTAAATGTTTATTTTTCAGGATATAGATCTGCTGAGGGATTCGAGGGGAATTTTATGATGAGAGATTTATCTGCTCCTTATTTGTTAGTTACAGATCCTCGTCTTGAAGGAGGAAGCTTTTACATGGGAAAACGCGATATTGAAAATAATCTTATTCAAACCATTAGGTCGACGTTAAAGGAGTTAGATTTTACAGAAAGTCAATTAGTTTTATCAGGTTTATCTATGGGAACATTTGGCGCACTATATTATGCAGCCGATTTACAACCACATGCAGTGATTATTGGAAAACCACTTGTTAATATAGGCGATGTAGCTTATCACGAACATACTATTCGACCCAACATTTTTCCGACAGCGCTTGACATACTTCTTAATGTTGCGGGTGAATCAAACGTAATTGAAAAAGAAAATGTAAATAATCGATTTTGGGATAAATTTACAAAAGGAAATTATCAGCATACTAAGTTTTGCATAGCCTTTATGCGCAATGATGACTATGATCCTATGGCCTTTAAGAATATACAAAGATTTTGTGATCAAAAAGGAATTTCTTTATTATCAAGGGGATTTGTTGGCCGTCATAATGACAATAGCTATGCCATCAATAATTGGTTTATTAAACAGTATAAAAATATTCTTCAATATGATTTTGGAAGGGTTGGTACTGCGGAATGAATTCAGAAATATCTCTCGAAAATAACTTTATATTTCAGGTTCTATGGGATTCTAATAACAGCAAAACATATACTTACGGCGCCACAATAGATATTATCGAGAATTTAATACATTATCGCAATCCTATGATGGCACAGGCTGTGAAAATTCATACGTGGTACTCGGAAACTAGTTTTTCTGAATTTCGTTTTTCACCTACTTTGCCGCTTTTAAAAGGCGGACATCGTTATGCTTTATATTCGATGTACCAAGCATATCCTGAAAATTCTATATTTATTCAGGTTGATTTTTATGATATTTATGGTGTAAAAATAGACACCATTATTAATCAAAATCGTACAATGTTCTTTAACTTTCCTGAAGAGGCAACTAATTATCAAATCAGTTTAGTTAATTCATCTAATGAAAAAATATTTTTTGAACAATTATTAATATTTGAATCAGGTACAGAAAATACAACTTATTATTTTGATACAAATAAAAATCTTGTTCTACCTACTGCATATAGAGCAAATCATGAACATCAAAAAGTTACTTTTAATGAGTATAGAAATCAATTAGTTACTATGCCAGTGAATATAGCATCTCAACATATAATAGCAATTGGCGATCCTTTTTTAAATTTTTACCAAATTGAAAATATGTTAGAAAATAACGATTATCAATCATTGGCAAATATTAAACAATTTATTTATTCACTAGATACAAATATTATATTTGTCGGGCAACATATATTTGATAGTGTTTTAGCCATATTAATTAGTAGTCAAATGACTAGTTCTAAAATTGAAATAAAGCATACATTTGAGACAGCATTAAAAAAATCAAAACTATTAAGTGTTAAATCTGAAAAAAAAATATTAGATATGTTAGTCCAAAAAAATTCTCAGTAATTTAATAATTAATATTTTTAAAAATTGGAGATGACACATTGAATAGTTTATTAAAGAAGTTAGCATTGAAAAATTATTACAAAATATATGAAATAGTAGAATCTAAGTCTGTTCAATATGCCAATATGAGTGATAATCAACTGCAAGATCAAACATTTAAACTCAAAAAACGTCTAGTAAAGGGAGAAACACTAGATGATATTCTACCAGATGCATTCGCTACAATTCGTGAAGCTGATAAACGTGTTCTTGGATTATATCCTTTTCGTGAACAGGTTATTGGAGGAATCATACTACATGGCGGTAATGTAGCTGAAATGAAAACGGGGGAAGGGAAAACGTTGACGGCTACGATGCCACTGTACTTGAATGCTTTAATGGGATATGGTGTCATGTTAATTACGGTTAATGACTACTTAGCAGCCAGAGATGCAAAAGAAATTGGTCCAGTGTTTGAATGGCTAGGCTTAACAGTTGGTATTGGAGTAGCACAGGAGAACCAGCAAAATGATGATTTAGATAAGAAAAAAATATATAGTTCAGATATTATTTACACAACTAATTCGGCTTTAGGTTTTGATTATTTGTTTGAAAACTTAGCAGATAATGCAAATGATAAAAATATTCGAGGGTTCAATTACGCTGTAATTGATGAGATTGATTCGGTATTGCTAGATATGGCACAGACACCACTCATCATTTCTGGGGCACCTCGCGTACAATCTAATCTTTATCAAGTAGCTGATTATTTTATTAAAACGCTTGAACCATTTGAAGATTATGAATTAGATGAAGAGCAAAAACATGTTTGGCTAAAATCAACTGGTATAAAAAAAGGTGAAAAATTTTTCGGTATTGATTCCATGATGTCCAAAGAGAATGTAGAAACTTACCGATATATTATGTTAGCCTTAAAAGCTCATTTTTTGTATTATAAAAATTGTGATTATGTTGTCGAAAACGGTGAAATAGTATTATTAGATGCTAGTAATGGTCGGAAATTACTTGGTACTAAATTACAATCAGGAATTCATCAATCTATTGAGGCTAAGGAGAATCTAGAAATAACATTAGAGACGAGGGCAATGGCCTCAATTACTTATCAAAATCTATTTCGAATGTTTCATAAGTTATCAGGTATGACAGGAACAGGAAAAACAGACGAAAAAGAATTGCGAGACATGTACAATGTTTCAGTGATTATGGTACCAACACATAAACCGATCAAACGTTTTGATAGAGAAGATCATATTTATTTTGATTTAGAAAGTAAATTAACAGCATCAGTTAAAGAAATTATTAAATATCATAAAATAGGCAGACCAATCTTATTGGGGAGTAGTTCAGTTACGATGTCTGAACTGTATTCAAGAATATTGTTACGAGAGGGAATACCTCATAATGTATTAAACGCAAGGAATGCTGCATTAGAATCACAGATTATTAAGGAAGCAGGCCAAAAAGGCGCAGTTACTGTGGCAACCGCAATGGCTGGACGAGGAACTGATATAAAAATTAGCGATGAAGTGAATGAATTGGGTGGTTTAATTGTTATTGGTACTGAACGTATGGAAAGTAAAAGGATTGATAATCAATTAAGAGGACGTTCAGGGCGACAAGGTAATAATGGGCGTAGTGAGTTTTTTGTTTCCTTAGACGATGAAATTTTACTGAAAAACGGTGCCCATTGGTTAAAAAAATATGTAGATAAACATAAGAAGTATCATTTACAACAACTTAAACAGAGAAAATTTAAAAAAATTATCGATAATGCGCAAAAAAGTGCCGAAAGTCAGAATAAAACAGCGCGATTGCAAACATTGGAATTTGATGAAGTATCTCGCATCCAACGTGAAAAGGTCTATGAAGTAAGAAATTATTTAATTAGCCAAGAAGATAACTATGAAAGTATTTTAGAGTCAATGGCTAATACTTGGTTTGATAAAATTTCTTCGCAAGAAGAAATGTCTAAAAATGAGCTCGAAAATTTTATATTAAATAACTTAGATTACCAATTTAACGAACATAATCAGGATTTTGGACGGATTGATTTCAATAAAAAAAGTAGTATTAAACAATTTCTACTAAAAATATTTCAAAGGGTGTTGGAGAATAAAAGGAAAAAAATCGGTAGTATGTTCCAATTTAAGTATTTTCAACGTTTAATTTTACTTAAAGCTATTGATACACAATGGGTCGAAGAAGTTGATAATCTGCAACAACTCAAAACTATCGTTATGAATCGTAATTTAGCTCAGCATAACCCAGTTTATGAATACCAAATTGAGGCTAAAAAATCATATACTCTAATGATTGAAAAAATTAATGAACAAGCGGTATCGGGTTTTATGTTAAGTGAATTATCGATGCAACGAGACGGTAGTATTGAAGTTGATTTCGCATAAGTAAGTGTAGAAAGGATATATTTAGTGACAGTATATAATTTTAATCTAGCATTGGGTTGGGCTAGCAGTGGTGTAGAGTATGCACAAGCATATCGTGAAAGTATTTTTAGAAAGTTGAAAATACAAACAAAATTTGTATTTGCTGAACTTATTCTAAATGGCAATATATTTGATATGGCTGATCGAATCGGAATGAATGTCAATAATATATTACCGATTCATTTTTACTTTACAGATTTGAAACCCTCAATATCAAGTTATACACTAGAAAAATTTGAGAAGGCCTATAATGTAGCTCACTTTAACAAGCGAATTACACCTGAAGTAGTTCTCTACGAGAATAGCAGTGTAACGGTCAGAGTAGTTTTGGATGATAAACATGAAAATGTTAATTATGCAGATTATATAATCAATGGTTATCTAATACGTAAAGATCACTTTACTTATACACGAACATTTTCAGAATATTACACACCAGTTGATAATCGGGCGAAGGTTCATAGAAGAGTTTTTTATAATGAAAATGGCACTATAGCTTATGAACAACTAATTGACCAAGAAAATGTACTTTATAACATGGGAGAAAAAATTCTATATTCAGAGTACGAATTTGTATCTTATTTTCTGGAAAGAATTCATCCTACTAATCAAGATGTTTTAATTATTGATAGAGAAAAATATATTGCATCAGCAGTCTTAAAAAATAAAAATAATGCAAAAGTCGGTGTTGTAATTCATGCTGAACATTATAGTAGTAATCAAACAGATGAAGAACATATCGTATGGAATAATTTTTATGAGTATCAGTTTATGCATGCTGATGCAATAGATTTTTTTGTGACAGCAACTTATAGACAGAAAGAGCAACTTGAAAATCAATTTAAAAGATATAAGGGTATTACACCCAAAATTGAGGCTATTCCTGTAGGCAATTTAGATAAATTACGTGGAAAAAGGCATAAACGAAATAAAAATCGTTTAATAACTGCTTCACGTTTAGCGACTGAAAAGCACATTGATTGGATTGTCTTAGCTATTATTAGGTTACATGAATCCATTCCCTCTGTTGTCTTAGATATCTATGGCATGGGTAATCAAAGAGAAAAAATACAACAAATGATTGATGAGTATAATGCCGCTAGTTACATCAATTTAAAAGGGCATCAAGATTTGACAGAAATATATAAATCGTATTTTGGATACGTAACAGCATCACAGAGCGAAGGGTTTGGGTTAACACTTATGGAAGCAGTCGGATCCGGGTTGCCAATGGTTGGTTACGACGTACCATACGGGAATCAAGAATTTATTGATAATGATGTTAATGGTTATTTAGTAGAATACGACCATAATATAGATCAAAACATTAAAAGACTGGGTGTAGGCATTGAAAAACTTCTTCGTACTAACCATTATGAGATTTTAAAACAAGCATCTTATCAAAAAGCAGAACAATTTTTGGAAAAAAATACAAAAATTTTGTGGCAGAAGTTAATTGAAGAGGTGACTAATGATTAATTTATTTGAAAATGCGGATCAAAGAGTAGACGATTTTATTTGGTCCTTAAAGCAAGCCGAAGTAGCGTTTAAAACTGTTGTGATAAACGATAATGGTTGGCTAGATAAGGATATGGTTTCACCTTTTAGTTTTTATTCAATGTCTTACGATAATGTACACCAAAAACCATTATATTTTGATGAAGTACCAGTCCCTAATTTTTGGGGAATTCGTGGTAATGATCAACTAGCAGAAATCTATGATAATGATACAATACGAGCTAAAATATTTTATCATAATCATCGTGTGGTTGAGAGAGTAGAATGGTGTGATAAGTTGGGGAAAGTCCAATTTGTTGATCATTATAATTGTTATGGCAATATCTTCGCAAGAACTTTTTTTCATCAAAACAAGTCAGTACAAAAAACATATTATTCTACTACGGGGCAAGAAATAATTAGTCATAATTTGATTACCGACCAAATTATATTAAATTTACCAGAACAGACGCACTTTTTCCCAAGTGAAACAGAATTTGTTTTGTTTTTTATCAAGCAATATTTTCAAAAAAACGAATATAATCAAATAGTTTACAATTCACTATCTGTTCCTCTGTTTATCGTTAATCGATTAGGAAAAGATTCGAAAGCTATTTTAATATGGGATGAACCACTAGATAGAGAAATACCTGGTAATATGATTTCGATATTAAATAATTTGGAATCCAATACGAAGCATATATTCTTTCAACGGCAAAAAGACATGAGAAAAGTACACAATAATCATTCTTATCCTCGAAATAATATAGTTTCTTATTTGGGTAAATTAAATCATTTTGCTCTAAAAAGAAGCGAGAAAAGTATTAAAAACACGGCATTGATTGTCACTAATTCTGATGATATTTGGAATATATCTTCGCTAGTTAATCAATTGCCACATATAAAATTTGAAATTATGGCGCGGACTGAAATGTCAGCCCGATTATTGCAATTGGATATGTATGATAATGTCAAACTTTATCCAATTTCTACGGAGGAAGATATCGTAGAGGCAATCAATAAAACAGATTATTTATTAGATATCAACAATGGACCGGAAGTTTTAGACACAGTTAGAAAAGCATTCTTATCTCGTAAGTTGATTCTATCGATGGATGACTTTGTTCATAATAAGAACTATATTGCTAGAGAAAACATTTTTGCTAATGATCAGTTTGACTTATTGAAAGATAAGTTACAAACAACATCTGAAAATAAGTTTCAATTCGATGAAGAACTGACTAAACAAGAGACTATTTTTGGGCCTGAAGGTCAAATCGATTTGTATCAAAAAGTCTTTTCGGAGTTTAGTTAATTATTCTGGTATAGAAGGGTGGACATAGCGGTATGACTACGTGGATGACAGATATTATTCAAGCAACAGATTCAGGAGCTACATTTAAAGCAAGAAACGATATTTCAAAATTTTCTGAACAGTTAGGTTTGAGGCGGTTACCAATTTTTAGATATGATGCTACGTTGGAGAGTTTAGATGCGCTTCATGCCAGAATTGATGGTATTACAGCAGGGGTAAAAGCAGGCGACACGGTTTACTACCAATTTCCAACATATAACGGTGTTCAATTTGAAAAAACTTTTATGCAACATATGCATATTCGTCAAGTGAATTTGGTTGCAGTACTACATGATGTGGAATTTTTACGTTTTCCTTCTACTACTTATTTTGATGAGATTACTTATTTGAATAATTTTGATGTTGTTATTGTACATAACTATCGTATGGGGACTGTGTTAAAAGAGTATGGTTTGAAAACGAACACTGTGAATTTAGATATATTTGATTATAGTGTTAATGTTCAGGTACCAAATAGAAAAAAGATTGAGAAAAAAATAATTATTGCAGGTTCATTAAATAAATCAGCTTACTTAAAAAATTGGTCTTATAAAATACCAATAATAGCTTACGGTAAACAACCAAGCTATCCTATAAGTAACCAAGTCGATTATCGAGGGGTTTTATCACCTAATCAAATTGTACAAAAATTGCCTTCCGGCTTTGGTTTAGTTTGGGATGTGAATACTAGTCAATATGAAAATAGTGAAGAATACGCAAAATATAATAACCCACATAAAGTGAGTCTGTATATCGCTAGTGGTTTGCCAGTAATTGTAAAAAGAGGGACAGCTATTGCTGCTATTGTACAAACCTATAATTTGGGTATCATTATTGATTCTTTAGATGAACTAGAAGAAAAAATGCATCAACTGACAAAACGCCAACTAGCGGGCATAATGATACAAGTCAATCATTTTAAGATGTTATTAACTACTGGTTTTTATACAAAGCATGCAATTATGGAAACAGAATTTCAAATTGCAATGGGTTATCCAGAGAGGAGTTTATTTTATGAATGATCATGACATGACTGATAAGAAAAAAATAACCATATTAAACAACGATATTCAAAAGAGAGTAGATTATGAAAAAAAACAAATTATTAGACCTGATCAAAAAAGTAGTATAGGTAGCGTACAGGTTATATTCACAATAATTATGGGGATAGTAGTATTGTTTGGAATCATATATTCATTATTAACACAATTACCTTGATATAGGAGGGAAGTATTTTGAAAGAAAAAATTTTTTTTGTAGGAATTACTTCTGTTTATCCGGATATTGAGATAATTAATAAAGAAGTGAGTACTAGTTTAGTAGGCATCGCTTTTGATAAAGAAAAATTAGAAGAAATTCGGCGTTCTCGTAATATTTCAGTAAATAGTATCACAAAAAAAATCGGTATTAGTCGCTCAAGATACTATCGATGGTTAGACAATGAGATTGATTTACCATACAATTTATTAATTGGTATACAGAAAATTTTAGTGTTAACCGATTTGGAAATGCATAAACTTTTTAGTCAGCCAACTGATGAAATTATTCAAAAAACTTCGTTGCTTGCTTTTTATTCGTTAAATTTGTCTCGAAATGTGTGTTATGAATTAAGAGATTCTCTACAAAAACATAGAAATACAACTATGAAAAATGATCCTTATTCACTTTTAATCAAATTTTCAGAGCTTTGTGCGTTATATACTAATGTCCAAGATATTTCTTTATACTCGGACAAGTTTACTGATGTTATGGATATAATATTTATTCGTGACGAGTGGACAATTATTGATATTATTATGCTAATTACGATGGCGTATATGGCGCCTAAAAGATTTTCAAAATTCTTACCAGAATTGTATGCTAGTATATGTCAACCATCAATCATATTTTCTTTAAATCAGAAAATTTTTTTCTTGTATGACATATTGTGCATAGCGGTAAGATTACAAAATCGTGAATTAACTTGGAAAATATTAAAAAAAATGACAGTATTAGACACTCAAGTAACTGACTGGAAGGCTAAGAATATTTGTTTACTTTGCCATACATTAATAAGTCATTGGTCGGATAAAAAACCATTGCATAATGAGCTTGATAATATTTTAGAAATGACACTGCGCTTTGAAAGTGTAACGTATGAGCAAAAAATGTTTGAATTAATCAAAAGTTATGCTAATCTCTCCTAAAATATCAATTTAAGTACGAAAATAGTAAAAAAGAAACCTTTGAAATGTAATTTATCAAAAAGATGTTCCGATATTGGTACATTTTTTTTTTTGAAATTAAATACGAGTACTATGAAGTTGTTGTATGTATGACTAAAAATGATTTGAGAGAGGAAACATATGAAACGAATTAATTTATCTAGATCTCAAGATTCAAAAACACGATTTAAAATGTATAAATCTGGAAAACAGTGGGTATTTTCTGGTTTGACATTATTAGGTGGTTTACTGGGAAGTCAATTGGTAGATAGTGGCTCAGCTTCAGCAGATACAGTAAATGCCGATAATGCTGGCACAACTAAAGAAAATACTGCTGATACATTGGTTACAAAGGCGACAGCAACAATCCCTGCCGATAAGGCTAGTACTGCGGATGCGCAATCCCTTTCAGATAGCCAGTCTCTATCACAGTCACTAAGTTTATCTAGTTCGACTAGTTTGAGTACATCAACACAAAGTAGTACTTCGTTGCAGGACAGCGTTTCATTACGCACTAGTACATCACTACAAGATAGTACTAGTGTCTCATTGTCTAATAATAGTTCTTCAACAGTGAAAGATTCACAATCTACTAAGGCTTCTAATCAAGTAAATAATCAAAGTACTTCTTCTAATGTTACTTCAAGTAATAGTAGTACAGAAGTTGCTATAGATAATAAAGACAATCTGGCTTCTACCTCTACGAATGTAGTGCAAGATCATGTCAGTAATAATGACTCAATAGAGAAAGGGGTAGAATTTTCAAGTGAATCGAACAGTAATAAAAGTACAGCTACAGCTTTCGATAATAATGTAGCCTCAGAAACGCAACTTACGAATAATACTTCGCAAGCACCAACAACAGTTACAAGTAGTCAATTATCGGAACTCCAAGATAAATTGCCTGATAATAGTAAGTTAATACTTGATACTTCAGCTAACGAGTTAAATGTTTCTTTGCCTACTACAGCCTTATTTACTAAAACGGTAGCAAATACTGTGAAAAATTTTGCTGATCAAAACGGTTTAGTGGCTAATATTTCAACACTCGATACTCAAAACTTAGCTGCTACAGAAAATACTTTGAATGTTCAAAGTAATCCGGATAGCGGAAGAGCTAATTTTAGTGAGTCAATTTCAACAAATGACACAACGAGCACATCACCAACTTCTGTTGATGTAACAGCTCCTGATCAAGTGACGAATGATTCAACGTATCATCAGGAGGCAATCGCTAACGGTACTGTTAGGGATGTTTCTAATTATGCACAATTACAGGCAGCTTGGGCAAATAGTAGTGTTACCTATATCAATATTACAAATGATTTCAATATTACTACAGGTTCTTTAGCTAATCGTGCCAATGGCGCAAGTGTAATTATCAATGGAAACAACCATGCAATTGATATTGGTGGACAAACGTTTAACTATGCTGTTGCTACCACACAAACAAACTTTACATTATCTAATATAACTGTTAAACAAGGAGTCTTTTGGAACGATGGTAACGGATATTCACTCATATCTTCACCGGTGGCTAACCAGTTAACAGCAAATATTAATAATGTGACTTTGACTAAGAGTGATGTAAATGGGTATAATCCTGTGCACGTTATGTATGGTATAGGTTCAAAAATTAATTTTTCTGGTACAAATGTCTTTAATTTATCTAACGAAGTGACTCGTAGTGTCGGAAGCGTTAATTTTGCCAACAACGCCAGTGTTACATTAAATCGTACTTCAAATGATATTCATTTCTCTGAATTTTATTTTGAAACGACTGCACCTGTAGGTAGTGTTGGTTATGGCAATACGCTAACTATGGGGGATGGATCGTCGAATGCAGCCTACACTTACAATGGTGTTTCTGCTGGATTTCCAGCAATCTATTTACTAATTAATGGTATTACTGCTGGAGATAATGTTAGTTGGACACAAACTGGCTTCCAGTACTTTATTAATGGGACACAGTTAGCTAACCCATCTGCTCAATATACTTTTGGCCAAAACTTTACCTTAAATGCACCTTCGACAACACAAGCCGGCGCAATTAGTTTGTTAGGCACACAAAAGGCTACTTTTAATGCAGGTACTGTCTTTAATATACATCAACGTGCTGCTGGTGGTATTTTCCAAGTTGGCGGAAGTTCATCAATTAAATTCATTTCACCAAAAAGTTTATACCTAAATACTGAAAACTTATCAGGAAATCCAAGTAATACGTGGCTTGGTATTTTTACTGGCACTGGTTCAATTACTATGAATAATTCCAGTATAAAAACTTGGTCAAATCCAAATACTAGTACATCAAAACCAACGGGTGATGACAATGCAACATTTGTTAGTTTAAACTACTCTAATGGAACAACTAAATTAACAGATGTATCAGGTAATTCTACTACATCGTCCATTATTGGTTTTAGAACTCGTGAATTACAAACTACAGCAATTGATAATGGCAAGATTAATATTGAATATGTTGATAGAAATGGTAATGTTATTAATACAGTACCGTTTGATGTTTCAGATAAAACTAAGTACAACATAGGTCAAACGATTAACCTTGCTACAAGCGATTGGGCTTCAACACATATGCCAACAAACTATAAATGGGCATTAACCAATCAAGTATATCCGGGTGCCGTTTCGGATGCGCAATCAGGTGGAGATTCGACAAGTAGCAATGATGATGGTGATCGTTATGGTCAAGCGACCTATGCTATTGTGCCAATTTCTGGTGATACATATACGTACAAAATATATGTATATGGGTTATCAGAAACAGTTCAATATCAATATGTTGATCAAAATGGAAATATTCTTGACACAAGTAGTGTAACGACTGCAAATGACGAGTATGGCAATGGTCTCCCTACAGCTAATTACGGCAATACTATTGACTGGACTAATCGTTATTACACTGTAACGAACGTTCCCGCTGGCTATACCTATGACACAAGTAAAGTCCAACCAACTAGCAGCCTTGTTTCAACCAATAATGATTTAATAACCATATTTGTTACTGCATCAGTCCAACAAGTGGACGTAACAGTTCAAAATACAGATAGCACGTCTATTAATGGATCTTCCTCCATTACAGTAACTGTAAATGGTTTTTCAAACCAAACTAAAACCTTAGGAGAGCTATTATCTGATTCAGGGGTGACGGAGAGTGGTTATCATTTGGCTCCTGAGTCAGCTCAGCAAAAATTCACATTCGATGCCAGCAAAAATGGCGCAAGTACAACTGATTCAGATAAGCAAGCACTAAGCATTAGCCTGACACCTGACTATCAGCAAGCAGTAGTTATTTCTACCAGCCAACCAACTAATAATCCTGTTACTAATGAAGCATATGAACAAATCCCTACTAGTTCTTCCAGTGCATCGGCTACAAAATATAGCAGTGATGGTTACTCAAATGGAGAAATATCATTTGGTGTAAGTGATTCAGATTTGGTACGACAAGGATTTACGTATACTGTATTAGGGGCAGATGGCAATACTTATGCATCTTTGGCAATGGCTTTGGCTGGATTCAGAAAGTTTGATACTACTACCAATGGGGATGCTAGAACAGATAATGATCCACAGTTGTATAGAGTTAACTATGCACCTGATCCTGTATCAGAATCTGCAAGTACCTCAACCTCACTAAGTGATTCAATGAGTGTGAGCGATAGTACCTCAACATCACTAAGTGATTCCACAGGTGTGAGCGATAGTGCCTCAGCATCACTAAGTGGTTCAACGAGTGTGAGCGATAGTACATCGACGTCATTAAGTGGCTCAACGAGTGCGAGCGATAGTGCCTCAGCATCACTAAGTGGCTCAACGAGTGTGAGTGACAGTACATCAACGTCATTAAGTGCTTCAACAAGTATGAGTGATAGTGCCTCAGCATCACTAAGTGGTTCAACGAGTGTGAGCGATAGTGCCTCAACCTCACTAAGTGGTTCAACGAGTGTGAGTGATAGTGCCTCAGCATCACTAAGTGGTTCAACGAGTGTGAGTGACAGTACCTCAACTTCATTAAGTGCTTCAACAAGTGTGAGCGATAGTGTCTCAGCATCACTAAGTGGTTCAACGAGTGTGAGTGACAGTACCTCAACTTCACTAAGTGGTTCAACGAGTGTGAGTGATAGTGCCTCAGCATCACTAAGTGGTTCAACGAGTGTGAGTGACAGTACATCAACATCATTAAGTGCTTCAACAAGTGTGAGCGATAGTGCCTCAGCATCACTAAGTGGTTCAACGAGTGTGAGTGACAGTACATCAACGTCATTAAGTGCTTCAACAAGTATGAGTGATAGTGCCTCAGCATCACTAAGTACTTCAACGAGTGTGAGTGATAGTAGCTCAACCTCATTAAGTAGCTCAGCATCACTAAGTGCTTCAACGAGTGTGAGTGACAGTACATCAACATCATTAAGTGCTTCAACAAGTGTGAGCGATAGTGCCTCAGCATCACTAAGTGGTTCAACGAGTGTGAGTGACAGTACATCAACGTCATTAAGTGCTTCAACAAGTATGAGTGATAGTGCCTCAGCATCACTAAGTACTTCAACGAGTGTGAGTGATAGTAGCTCAACCTCATTAAGTAGCTCAGCATCACTAAGTGGTTCAACGAGTGTGAGTGACAGTACCTCAACTTCACTAAGTGGCTCAACAAGTGCGAGTGATAGTACGTCAACGTCATTAAGTGGTTCAACGAGTGTGAGCGATAGTGCCTCAACTTCACTAAGTGGCTCAACAAGTGTGAGTGACAGTGCCTCAACATCATTAAGTGCTTCAACAAGTGTGAGCGATAGTACATCAACTTCACTAAGTGCTTCAACGAGTGTGAGTGACAGTACATCAACGTCACTAAGTGGCTCAACAAGTACGAGTGACAGTGCCTCAACTTCATTAAGTGCTTCAACAAGTGTGAGTGACAGTACATCGACGTCATTAAGTGCTTCAACGAGTGTGAGCGATAGTGCCTCAACTTCACTAAGTGGCTCAACAAGTGTGAGCGATAGTACCTCAACTTCACTAAGTGCTTCAACGAGTGTGAGTGACAGTACCTCAACATCACTAAGTGCTTCAACAAGTATGAGTGATAGTGCCTCAGCATCACTAAGTGGTTCAACGAGTGTGAGCGATAGTACATCGACGTCATTAAGTGGCTCAACGAGTGCGAGCGATAGTGCCTCAGCATCACTAAGTGGTTCAACGAGTGTGAGTGACAGTACCTCAACATCACTAAGTGCTTCAACGAGTGTGAGCGATAGTGCCTCAACTTCACTAAGTGGCTCAACAAGTGTGAGCGATAGTACCTCAACATCACTAAGTGCTTCAACGAGTGTGAGCGATAGTGCCTCAACTTCACTAAGTGGCTCAACAAGTGTGAGCGATAGTACCTCAACTTCACTAAGTGCTTCAACGAGTGTGAGTGACAGTACCTCAACATCACTAAGTGCTTCAACAAGTATGAGTGATAGTGCCTCAGCATCACTAAGTGGTTCAACGAGTGTGAGCGATAGTACATCGACGTCATTAAGTGGCTCAACGAGTGCGAGCGATAGTGCCTCAGCATCACTAAGTGGTTCAACGAGTGTGAGTGACAGTACCTCAACGTCATTAAGTGCTTCAACAAGTATGAGTGATAGTGCCTCAGCATCACTAAGTGGTTCAACGAGTGTGAGCGATAGTACATCGACGTCATTAAGTGGCTCAACGAGTGCGAGCGATAGTGCCTCAGCATCACTAAGTGGTTCAACGAGTGTGAGTGACAGTACCTCAACGTCATTAAGTGCTTCAACAAGTATGAGTGATAGTGCCTCAGCATCACTAAGTGGTTCAACGAGTGTGAGCGATAGTGCCTCAACCTCACTAAGTGGCTCAACAAGTGTGAGTGACAGTACCTCAACATCACTAAGTGGTTCAACGAGTGTGAGTGATAGTGCCTCAGCATCACTAAGTGCTTCAACGAGTGTGAGTGACAGTACCTCAACATCACTAAGTGGTTCAACAAGTGTGAGCGATAGTGCCTCAGCATCACTAAGTGCTTCCACAAGTGTGAGCGATAGTACGTCAACGTCATTAAGTGGCTCAACGAGTGTGAGTGATAGTACATCAACGTCACTAAGTGCTTCAACAAGTATGAGCGATAGTGCCTCAACATCACTAAGTGGCTCAACAAGTATGAGTGATAGTGCCTCAGCATCACTAAGTGCTTCAACGAGTGTGAGGGACAGTGCATCAACCTCACTAAGTGGTTCAACAAGTATGAGTGATAGTGCATCAACTTCACTAAGTACCTCAACAAGTATGAGTGACAGTACGTCAATGTCATTAAGTGCTTCAACAAGTGTGAGTGACAGTACATCAACTTCACTAAGTGCTTCAACGAGTGTGAGGGACAGTGCATCAACCTCACTAAGTGGTTCAACAAGTATGAGTGATAGTGCATCAACTTCACTAAGTACCTCAACAAGTATGAGTGACAGTACGTCAACATCATTAAGTGCTTCAACAAGTGTGAGTGACAGTACATCAACTTCACTAAGTGCTTCAACAAGTATGAGCGATAGTGCCTCAACATCATTAAGTGGTTCAACAAGTATGAGTGATAGTGCCTCAGCATCACTAAGTGCTTCAACAAGTGTGAGTGACAGTACATCAACTTCACTAAGTGGTTCAACGAGTGTGAGTGATAGTACGTCAATGTCATTAAGTGCTTCAACAAGTATGAGTGATAGTACGTCAATGTCATTAAGTGCTTCAACAAGTGTGAGTGATAGTGCCTCAGCATCACTAAGTGGTTCAACGAGTGTGAGTGACAGTACATCAACCTCACTAAGTGGTTCAACAAGTATGAGTGATAGTGCATCAACGTCACTAAGTGCTTCAATGAGTGTGAGCGATAGTACCTCAACCTCACTAAGTGATTCCACAGGTGTGAGCGATAGTATCTCAACCTCACTAAGTGGCTCAATGAGTGTGAGCGATAGTGCCTCAACTTCACTAAGTGGCTCAACAAGTGTGAGTGACAGTGCGTCAACGTCATTAAGTGCTTCAACAAGTGTGAGTGACAGTGCGTCAACGTCATTAAGTGCTTCAACAAGTATGAGTGATAGTGCCTCAGCATCACTAAGTGCTTCAACGAGTGTGAGTGACAGTACGTCAACTTCACTAAGTGGTTCAACAAGTGTGAGTGACAGTACCTCAACGTCACTAAGTGGTTCAACGAGTGTGAGCGATAGTGCCTCAGCATCATTAAGTGGCTCAACGAGTGTGAGTGATAGTACGTCAACGTCATTAAGTGGTTCAACAAGTGTGAGTGATAGTGCCTCAGCATCATTAAGTGGCTCAACAAGTGTGAGTGACAGTGCCTCAGCATCATTAAGTGCTTCAACGAGTGTGAGTGACAGTGCCTCAACCTCACTAAGTGGTTCAACAAGTGTGAGTGACAGTACCTCAGCATCACTAAGTGCTTCAACAAGTATGAGTGATAGTGCCTCAGCATCATTAAGTGCTTCAACGAGTGTGAGTGACAGTACGTCAACCTCACTAAGTGATTCAACGAGTATGAGTGATAGTGCCTCAACATCATTAAGTGGTTCAACGAGTGTGAGTGATAGTGCCTCAACTTCACTAAGTGCTTCAACAAGTATGAGTGATAGTGCCTCAGCATCATTAAGTGCTTCAACGAGTGTGAGTGACAGTACGTCAACCTCACTAAGTGATTCAACGAGTATGAGTGATAGTGCCTCAACATCATTAAGTGGTTCAACGAGTGTGAGTGATAGTGCCTCAACTTTACTAAGTGCTTCAACAAGTGCGAGTGACAGTACCTCAGCATCACTAAGTGCTTCAACGAGTATGAGTGATAGTGCCTCAGCATCACTAAGCGGCTCAACAAGTGCGAGTGATAGTACATCAACGTCACTAAGTGATTCAACAAATATCAGTGATAGTAATTCATCATCATTAATCAAAAATACGAATTTGATAAATCAACAGATTAATAATAGTGCTAAGCTACCAAGAACCAATGCTAGACAAAGCAATTATGTAGAGGGGCTGACAGCAGTAGTTACTATTCTAGCAATATTAGTATCAAAAAAAGCTAAAAAAACAAATAAATTGAAATAATTGATTTGTTAATTAGTAACAAAAAACACCTATTTCAGCTTACGCTGCGTAATAGGTGTTTTTCATATTTATAAATTTACAAATCTGGATTTTGGCGGAAAAAATTAGGTGTATAGCCAGTTATTTCTTTAAAAGTTTTGACAAAATAACTAGTAGTAGAAAATGATAACAAAGTTGAAATTTCAAGTAAGGATAAATTTGAAGTGAGGAGTAATTCCTTGGCAATATCGATTTTCGAGTTTCTAATAAATTTTGTAATGGTTGTACCGTATTCCTTTTTAAAAGCTGGATTTAATGCTTATTTTGATGCATTGAGTTCTTTAGCAATACTATCTAATGTAATATTGTCATGAATATGTTCTTTAATATATTGTTTAATTCTTTGATGAAGAGGTAAGAAATTATTAATTTTGTATACTTTCATAATTTTAAAATAATGCCAAGTGATTTTTCTGATAACTTGAAAAAAATCAATAAATTGTGGCGACAATTCAATTTCTTGGACAAGGTTATTATGAATTTGAAAAGCTCTTTTGATGGGGTATCCCCACTGGACAATTGCACGATTTAAGACAGCTACGTAAGAAATTAAAGTATCTTTTTCACCACGTATAATATTGTTAGAAGCGAACCTTTCACCAATAAGAGTTATATGAGATAAATCTTCTAGTGCTTTTGTTAATGCTATTTTATCTGAATATACTATTGCCTTGATAATGACAGTTTCGACATTAAAAAAAAATTCAGGATCAAACGGTACGTAATTCTTTTTATCGATATGAATTTTATCAGTAAATCGAGTAATGAGTACTTCATCATTTGGTGCTGAATTATTAGTATACAAAGTATAAATTAATTGCGCAGTAACTTTTAAATTGGAAAGGGAATGGAGCATTAATAATTCATTATTTAATGAATTGCATTCATTATAATTGAATGAGAAACAAATGATTTTTTCAGTAGTAACACGGACGGTCAAAATATGTCCTGAATTATAGTTTAACGAATGGAATGGATGATTAGTTAATAAATTGACATTTTCAGTCAATAAATTAACAGCATCGTTATTATAATCTTTCGAACAACTGTGTATATAATTTGCCTTTTTATCACGAATGCTTAGTAAAATAACTTCAGCGTTCAAAATGTTTGCTAATTTTTTAATATTGATCATTTGTCCCCCATTATTATTAATTATTTAAATAGTGTTTATAGTATTGTGATATGTTCTTGATACATTTATTCATAATTGTATAAAAACTTCGTATTAATAAACATGATTCGAATTCCAAAGTATCTTTATATGCTATGAAATTCCTTTTTTTATCATGAAATCATCAGTTAATTCATGGATAATGATGCTTGTGATATCAATATTCGCTTTGAGAGGATATTCACAATAGAATGCGGGGAGAGGAAAATGAATGGTAAAAAATAAAATACTGAATACAATATAAAAAATATGAGTTCAGCATAAATTATGTGTCATTTTAGTTTCTGATTTTATAAATTAAATACGGTATTTATTATATTTTAATGTTAAGCGTTTAACATTAAAGTTACTTAGTAGTTTAAATTATTTGATCAATACAAATTAAAATTACTCATCATTAAGCCAAGAACGGAGGGATTCTTAGAAAGGAGAAATATGAAAATTAACATTCATAAGCTTGTTAATAGCCCATTTGTGCGTTGTTTTAGTGTTTTTTTAATATTATCGACTTTAATAGCGAATGCGTTGATAGTACCTCTTACTACAGTATCTGCTGCAAGTGATATTACGCCCCAGTATACAGATAATGATATGGGTGTATTTCCAGTCAATTCATGGACTATTCCTAGACAAAATGATGTAATAAATCATCAGGGTGGAAATGTTTTAAATGGCTGGGATAAGACAAATACTTGGAATGGTGATTCAAATAATACAACCAATTCTTATTTGAAATTTGGAATGGATAATAACAACCCGGATTATCAAATTCGTAAATATGCTAAAGAAACATCTACACCAGGATTGTATGATGTTTACTTGAACGCCAAAGGTAATGAAGTTAATAATGTTAAGCCGGTTGATATTGTTTTAGTTGTTGATATGTCAGGATCGATGAATCCACAAAGTAATGGTGGAACAAATAGAGTTCAGGCAGTCAAAGACGGGGTTAATAATTTTTTGACCCAAATTAATTCTTCCGGCTTAGGAGAGTATGTTCGCGTTGGTGTTGTTGGTTTTTCGAGTCCAACTTTTATTGGTGGTTCAAACGGTTTTGTTAGTCAAGAGATAGGTTCAGTTAATAATGGACAGATTTCGGCGATTAATAATTTACTAAATCAGCGATTTCAAGGAGGAACATTTACACAAGCAGGCATACGCAGAGCACAACAAATGTTGTCATCAGATACTAGTAATAGTAAAAAAATGATGATTGTTATGACAGATGGTGTACCTACTTTTTCCAATCGTGTAACTAATTCGATTGTTAGCAACAATACAATCTTCGGAACTTCATTTAGTAACACTAGAGACGAGCCTGGGAATACTTCGAGTCTGCTAAGAAATAATAAAAGATATGTCGATGGTCGTTATACTGATAGTTCTGGAAATCGTATTAACGATACATGGGCCGCAACTCTAGGAGAAGCAAGATTAGCTCAACTAACAGGGAGTCAAATACACGCTCTGGGAATACAATTAGGTAATGATTATAATAATGTCACTAATCCATTTTATTTAAGTCAAGCTCAGGTTCGCTCACGCATGCAATTGATTGCTTCTAGTCCGGATTTGTATCAAGATGCTAACAACTCATCTGATGTTGAGACTTATCTAAATAATCAGGCTAAAAATGTTTTGAGTCAATTTAACACGGTCAATCAAGGAAGTATTTCAGATCCGTTAGGTACTCAATTCATTTATGGGGATGATACGCCAACAGTTAGGAGTGTGGGAAGGAGTGCTGTTCACAATTTACCAACAGTTACGAAATCAAACGGAAGTATCTCTGTAAGTAATATTAATCTGGGGAAAGATCAAGAAATTCAAATACATTATCAAGCGCATTTAAATACTGAATCAGATAGTTTTAAACCGGATTATTGGTATCAGATGAATGGCAAAACAATATTCACGCCGACAAAAGATGCTCATGCTGTGGAATTTGGTGTTCCTTCTGCGAAAGCACCTGGAACGGAGCTAAAGGTTACCAAACAATGGCAAGAGTTGACTGATTCATCGAAGCGACCAGATAGTATTAATTTTGAAGTAACGCGAACTACGAACAACCAATCCAACGATTGGCGGGCAACAGGTACTTTGAGTCAATCGGATAATTGGTCTAAAACTTTCAAACAGTTGAATCGAAATAATCAATCGGTTTCGTTACCAGCTTATGATAATAAAGGTGGAACGTTCAATTATCAGGTGCTAAACGAAAGCACAGATGGTTATGTTTCAAACATTACTAACAAAATAAATGAGTCAACGATAACCAATACACAATATGGTTTGATTATTGATAAGTATGCCAGTAACTCGAAAAATAAACTCACTGGAGCTGAATTCATTGTTAAATCAACAGATGGCAAGCAGTCCTATACGTTAAAAGATAATCAGTTACAGCAACTGACACCTGGGGATTACACCATTCAAGAAACGAAGAGTCCATCTGGGTATCAACTTGATGCTACGGTTTATCCAGTAACACTATCGCAAGATGGAAAATGGTCAAGTAGCGGTCAAGATATTAATGTGAAATCACCAACCAGTGATAGCGACGGTTATAAAGATGGTTTTTCTATTGCTACGGAACAATCAAACAATACTGACAAGAATAATGTTGTTAGATTCGTCAAAAATGATACTTTCAAAAAGTTTGATTTGACAGTTAATAAAGCTGATAAAGCAACTGGAAATGCGCTAAAAGGAGCTAAATTCTCATTAACCGATGCCAATGGTAAAACATCATCTTATAAAGAAACCGATCCAACAGCTATATTTACTTTTGAAAATCTTTCATCCGGAACCTATACTTTGAAAGAATTAAAAGCGCCTGATGGCTACATTACTAGTCAAGACGTCACAATAATCATTTCTGATGATGGCAGTGTTAAGGTAACTCATAATAATGGCGATTGGAAATCAACTTTACAAAATGATGCAGGGAATAATCAAATTAGCCTAACAGTCAACAATTCAAATAAAACTGTTTTTCCATCTACAGGTGGCACTGGTATTGTACGTTATATGTTGATAGCTGGTACCTTTATACTCATTGCCTTGGGTGCTAGCAGTTATTATCTTTTCCGAATAAAGCGAGGGAACCGATCATGATTAAAAAAATGATTGTGTTTATCATTACTTGTCTTTCATTTGGTCTGCTTAGTTTGCAACAAGATAATTTTAAGGTTTCAGCTGATACTGATAACCAATTTACGATAGAATTGCATCATCAGTTGAGCGTGTATGAATCAAATCCAGTATCCTATACTCCTGGTAGTAACGTAACATTTCAACTGTATGATTTGACGGCTGATTATCAAAAGCATGAAAATGATGAAAATTATTTTGAAGACTTGAAATCTCAAAATCAGGGTATTCAAAATTATATTCAAGACAATCAAATTCGGTTGATAGATACTAAAACTACTGATGCCAATGGACAAGCAGCATTTCATGTTTCAAAAGAATATGGAAAAGCTTATCTTATTGTGCAACAAAAGAGTAGCCAATTTGAAAATAATGGTTTGTCCTACGAGCAAGTGAGTGATCCAATAGCATTTTCAATAGGCGGCCAAGATATAGATAAAAATAAACTTGACATTGAAACCAAATCTGCCATTGTGACACGCATACCATATTTTTTTAAATATGGAAAAATGCTTGATCATAAAGAATTACCATTAGCAGGTGTCAAATTTGTGTTGTATAAAACAGTTAACAACCAAAAAAAATACTTGACTGATGACGATAGTTGGAAAACCACTGATAATCCACTACATGAGAAAGAAGTAAAAAAAGTCGTATCTGACGATGACGGTTTAGTTGCTTTGAATAATAGTAAGCTACCCGCGGGTCAATATTATTTTCAAGAGGTTCAAACATTAAAGAACTTTGAAATATCTTCTCAGGCACAACACATTAGTGTGAATATTCCAGCAGTCACTAGCTTAGCTAATTTACCGCCAATTACTGTTAATGGTGAGTCGTTGTCTAAAGTAGCTGCTGGGGTGATACCTAATGACGTGTATCAAAATGCAAGTCCGATAGTTTTGAATTACCAAAAAAAGCAACCACCGTTTGGATTGCCATTCTTACCAGAAACAGGAATAGCAATTGGTTCAATTTCTTTAGTTGGTTTGTTGATTATTTTATTGGTAATATTGATAAAAATTTATAATAAAAAATTACAATTAAAAAGGAGTTTTAAAAATGAAAAGTAAGTCATGGTCACAAATGGCTCATGCGATTTTACTCGTACTTCCTCTTTTAGTATCAGCCTTGTTTGGTGTTACTAGTGTATCTGCGGATACAACAGATAGTGTTAATGTTACATTGCATAAAAGGGTCTTTGATGAAGGGAAAGTACCAGATAGTAAGACCAATACAGGTGAAGTAGATAATAATTTTGGTGGAACGCCATTAGCAGGTGTTACTTTTACAGCTTATGATGTAACTGACCATTACTTGAATTTACGTTCTAATGGTGACACTGCTGAAAAAGCATCCCAAGAGGTTCAATCTGATGCCGCTGATGCTGCACCAAGTTACGCCACAAAAGTTGCAGAAGGTGTAACAGCTGGAGCCGATGGCACAGTAACTTTTTCAAATTTGAAGTCTAAGGACGGCGATAAAGACAAGGTTTACTTGTTTGTTGAAACAAATTCACCAACGAATGTTACACAAAAAGCTGCGCCAATTGTGTTAGCTTTACCCGTTTATAAGTCAGGGTCAGACTCAGAAATTAATTCTGATGTTCATGTTTATCCCAAGAACGAACAAGCTGATGCTATTACAAAAGATTTAAACGCCGAAAGTAAAAAAGATTTGATGGTGACATTGCCTGATGGATCAAAGGTTTATAATGCCACTTATGGTCAAAAGTTTGGTTATCAATTACAAATAGCAGTACCATGGAACATTGCGGATAAAGATACATTTAATGTAGTTGATACTCCTAACTTAGGTATTGATGATGATGCTACTACAGTAAAGGTTGCAGGATTAACTGAAGGAACTGACTATACAGTTTCGGCAACTAATGCAACTGCCCAAAATGGTAAAGGCTTTACAATAGAATTTATGACAAATTCAGCTGCTGTTAAGGCTGCTGCTGGTAAAAAGTTAACAGTTACTTATGATGCTACCTTGACTAATGCTGCCGTTCCTGACAAAGCATTGAACAACACGGCTACGTTAAAAATTGGTAACGGAACAGATGTTACTACTACACCGGTTCAAGGACCTGAAATTTACACTGGTGGTGTGAAATTTGTTAAACAAGACAAGCAAAGTGCTGCAAAGCTTGCTGGTGCAGAGTTCCAGTTGGTTAAGTTAAATGCTAATGGTGACAAAGTTGCCTACGCGACGCAAGCAACTGATGGTTCATACACATGGGCATCAAATAATGACTCAGCGACAACATATACATCAAATAATCAAGGATCAGTTGAATTAAAGGGTCTTGAATATTCAAGCAAGTTGTCTGATGGTCAAAGCTATGCACTTGTTGAAACAAAGGCGCCAACAGGCTATGCACTTTTGACAGCTCCTGTTAAGTTTACAGTTACTAAAGGAAGCTATGCTGATAATCAAACAATCACTGTGACAAACATTAAGAAGGGTATCTTACCATCAACTGGTGGTTCTGGTATCTACTTGTTCTTGATTGCAGGTGCACTTTTGATGAGTGGCGCATATGTTTGGAATAAGCGTAATAAGAAGAACCAAAATATCTAATCATATTTGAAAACTAAAGTGCAAACCATGTTCGTGGTGAGCACTTTTTTTATAAAAATAAATACTATGTTCATCATTCTTTGAAATAAATGTCTTCATTGCTAGTATGAGCCATAGTTTCAAAGGATAACAAACCGATGGCAGAACAAAAACAAAACAACACTAATATATTTCTGAAACTATTCATTGCATTAATGTTTTTCATTGGTTTTTTGGTATTCATGTACCCTTTTATTGCTAATGGCGTGAATAACTATGTCGCGCAAAAAGAATTAAATGTTGCGAATCAACTAAATCAAAGCAATCAGAAAGCCAGTGCCAAGAAACTCGAAAAATTAATCAAAAAGAACAATCAAAAGTCAGTAGAAAATCAACAACTTGGGATATCACCCGTCAAAAATATCTTAGGGCAAACATTGAACAATGTACCCAAGGAGAGTAGAGGGTACTATCAAAAGCACTCGTTAGGCAGCATATTCATTCCTAAAATATCTCTGAGTTTACCGGTGTTTGATACAACGACTGACAGTCTTTTATATAAAGGAATCACATTACTACCAGGTAGCTCTTATCCTGTTGGCGGAAAAAATACGCACACCGTTTTGATGGGGCATAGTGGTTTGCCTAATCAAGAATTATTTACTCATCTGCACGAATTAAAAAAAGGCGATAAGTTTTTTTTGAAAATATATGGGAAACGTTTAGCTTATCAAGTTATTCGAATCAAAGTAGTTTTACCAACAGATTTAAGTGATATCACAATACAAACTAATCAAGATTTGGCAACTTTGGTCACGTGTACACCCTATATGGTCAATACACATCGATTATTGGTGACTGGGAAAAGAGTACCTTTGGATAGAAGTTCGTTTGATCAACAAGAAAAAAAAGCAGTATCCTATCAGGGGAAATATTTGCTTTGTTTGACGACGCTGATCCTGGTTTTTATAGCGTTGATCTTTTATATCATCAGACGTGAGGTTATTGAATTATTGTCACATAAAAGGAATTATCAGTTATCATTTTTTGTTTATAACAATGGTCACGCTATTTCTGGATACAAGTTCACTGTAGTCGATTTTTTTGGTAAAAAAATATTAAATGATCAAGGTGAATTATGTGAGTCTACGAGTGACTCAAGAGGTTATGTATCATTTGGTGAAATTAGTGGTGGCAAGTATAAAATAATTCCGATGAATTCAAACATGAATATCAAACCTTTTAAAGCAATAGTTAAACATTTAAAAGATAAAAAATTCTATATCAGAAAAGTAGTGAAAAATGGTTACCAAATAGACACAGAAGGTGGCGAAACAAATGACTAAGCGAACTAGTAAAAAAAAGAATAAGCAAAGTATATTTTTAAATATTATTTTTCTTATAGGCTTTTTAGTAGCATTGTATCCCTTTTACGTCGGTGCGCTGAATCACTTTATTGACCAGCAACGAATTAAAACCATTCAAAAAGAAACGACTAAAGATATATCAGCAAAAGAAGCACGTATGCAACAGAAAAATGCACAGTTAAGGAAAGAAGGTATTCAACTTGGTAGCGACCCGTTTTCTGGTGCTACTGACAACGAAAATGGGGTATTGAAGAAGCATTTAATTGGAACAATTAGTATTTCTAAAATTAATGTGCATATTCCACTTTTTGACACAACTAATGAAGAAACACTTAATTATGGTGCAACTGTCTTACAAGGGACATCTTTCCCTTTGGGTGGAAAAGGAACGCATAGTGTTATTTCGGCGCACCGTGGCTTAGCTTCACGAATGTTATTTACGAACTTAAATCATGTTAAGAAAAATGATACTTTTGTGTTAACTGTATTTCATAAAAAATTAGCTTATAAAGTTTTCAAAATTGAAGTTGTTAAACCTGAAAATTACCAAGGACTGCAAGTTGAACCTGATAAAGATTTGGTAACCTTGATAACCTGTACACCTTACATGGTCAATTCTCATCGTTTACTGGTGACAGGATACCGTATCCCTTATAAGAAAAACATGACCAAAAATATTGAAAAGGCTGATACGTTTAACAATATCCATCAAGCGCTTATTATTATTAGTATCATTTTATTAATCGTAGTGCAATTTATTTGCTTGTATAAACGCATCGTACGTATCAAGTTAGCTAAGAAGAAGTTCGATTTATCATTTTATCGTTTAGATATTGATGGTAATCCCGTTTCATCTGTCGCCTTTCAATTGTTCTCTAAGAACAAAAAAATTGCTTTAAAAAGAGATGGAGAACCATTAATCCGTCGTTCGAATGATGAAGGGCTTGTTACATTTGATGATATTCCAGGTAGACTCTACTATGTTAAAGAAGCTACAACTAACGAAAATAGTGGGGTTATTGCTGGCGTAAAAAAGCTAAAAGATAAGAATATGACCTTTTATCCAACTAAAAAGTCAAAACCTTTTTTCCATACGGATAACAATAAACTGTGGATTACGAGATAATTCATGAACTTAAAAAAGTAACGATATTTCGGTTTAATTTTACCAATTCACTCGTGCTATAATAAAATAATGAAAGAATTTTTAACAAACAATTTTGAGCAAACACAAAGTTTAGCTAGTAGAATAGCATCACTTGCTTATCCTGGTTTAGTGATCACGCTGAATGGTGATCTAGGGGCGGGGAAAACAACCTTTACTCAGGGATTTTCACTTGCTTTAGGGGTGAAGTCAAGGGTTAAGAGTCCAACATTTAATATTATGAATACTTATACAGCGCGTGAGTTTCCCATTTATCATTTTGATGCTTATCGCTTGGAAATGACGGGTGCTGATAATCAAGGATTCGAGGACTTTATCGGCACGGATGGTGTAACGCTTATTGAGTGGCCGCAGTATATGAATGATTTGTTGCCAAACAATCGGTTGGACATCACATTTACTCGAGGTGAGGCTGATAATGAACGGACAATAAGTATCGCAGGTGTTGGTTCAGTTATTGAAATTGAGGAAAAACTATGACATTCGATATGAGCCAACCGATCACGTTCAGCTTAGAAGAAGCCAGCTTAGCCAGAGCTGCTGAATGGCAACAATTAATTCAAGAATTAATGGTGGAAACAGATACTTTTTTGATTGCAAGTATGCGTAATGGGGATGAGATACCTGTAAAAAGCGATGCACCGGCAATTACTTTGTTGTTGATTGCTGAACAAGGTGAACAATCATTACCGGTAGGAATAGGATCTATCGAAAATGAAGAAATTGGTGTGGCTATTTTGCAACAATTTCATGGTGCTGGTCTTGGTCAGGATTTAATGCGAGCACTTTTGGACTGGGCTAAACTTAACGAGCTATCAAAAGTATGGCTAGATGTACAAATTGATAATGACATCGCCGTGCATATTTATCAGAAATATGGATTTTTAAGTGTGGGTGAAAAAGAGCACTTTACGTTGCCAAATGGTCGTGATACAGAGTTGCAAAGAATGGCCTTGGAGTTATAACTATGAATTTTGTAGCAATGGATTTTGAAACAGCAAACCGTGAAAAGCATTCGGCGGTTTCTATAGCCTTAGCTGTTGTACGTGATAATCAAGTTGTTGATAAGTTTTATTCATTAATCAAACCGGAAACAACGTTTAGCTCATACAACACAGCTATCCATGGTATTCATCAACAAGATGTAGTTGATGCGCCAAAATTTCCCGAAGTTTGGCAAACAATTTCACCTTTTTTCACAGAAAATAAATTAGTGGTGGCCCATAACGCACCATTTGATAACAGTATCTTAAAAGGAACATTGCAGTATTACCATATTGATGAACCGCATTATTTGCTGTTAGATACGGTACAAACCAGTCGTAAGTTATTTCCAAACTTCGAAAATCATAAGTTAAATACTGTTGCTGGTAATTTAGGGATTACGTTGGATCATCACCATAATGCGCTTGATGATGCAGTAGCTGCAGCCAACATCTTAATTTATGAATCTGATCATTTTGGATCAGAAGTACTTAAACCGTATGTTAAAAATAAATAAAAAGCCGTGCAGTTTATGCACGGCTTTTATTTATATACTAATTTCAAGAAGAATCGGTGCGTGATCCTGGCGCGCACCCGTATCTATAACAGAAGATTTCGTGACATTTTTAGCGATTCTATCGCTAACCAAGTAGTAATCAATTCGCCAACCGGAATTATTGATTTTACTTGTTTTACTAATTTGTGCCCACCAAGTATAAATACTTGGTGTGTCTGGATTTAATAATCGGAAAGTGTCTGTAAATCCAGCATCTAATAGCGCTGAAAACTTTTCCCGTTCTTGGTCAGTAAATCCAGCAGAATGCCGATTTGTCTTGGGATTTTTCAAATCAATTTCTTGATGTGCGACGTTCATGTCACCGCTAAAAATAACTGGTTTGGTAGCATCCAAACTTTGGATATATTCACGATATTTATCATCCCATTCACCGCGTTCAGGTAGACGTACTAATGAGCTACCTGAATTAGGTGTATAGACAGTTGATACGAAAAAATCAGGGAATTCTAGGGTGATGATTCGCCCTTCCAAATCCATGGGGGCGGGTGCAGCAATAGCCGGATACGCTACTTGAATTGGTTCCACCTTGGAGAGCACCATTGTGCCAGAGTAGCCAGAGCGCGCAGTACTAGAGTTCACGTACAAATGGTATTCTGGAAACAGTTCTGCAATAGTTGTCTTTTGTTTTTTTGTTAAGCCTGTTGATTTTAATTTTGTTTCTTGGATGGCAAAAACGTCAGGGCGCATGGCCGCAATTTCGTTTAATGTATGCCAAGTCATTTCACCACGGACACTTTTGTGTTCAACTGCCGCATTGATAGAATCGATATTCCATGAGATAAATTTCAAGTTTTTTTCCCCCTGAGCGTTATATAGACATTCTAACATACTGTTTGTTTTAACGTGTTATCGAGCATAGCGATGCATAAATTCAGGTATTGAGGCACTGATTTTTGTGGGTAGTGTGATGTAATGGGTTTTAGCTAGTTCGTCAGCTATGGCAGAATGAGCATAGACTGCGGCTAAAATTGCTTCTGGAAATGACAGCATAAACTGTGCTGTAAATCCGGCAATCATCCCTGCGAGTGTGTCACCCATCCCCCCGGTAGCCTGGTAAGGTCCACCGACGGGTATTTCAAAAGCACAGTCACTGGTATAAATTTGAGTATGATGTTGTTTTAAAACTAAAATTGGTTTAACATTCATCCTTTGTTGCGCTAGCATATTAAATGCTTCAAAAGATTGTTCATCGATTGTTACACCACTGAGGCGTTGCCACTCCATCTGATGTGGTGTTAAAACGAGCCGTGACTTTGGCCACTTTAACTTGTTTTCAGCAACTAAAGTTAAAGCAGAACCATCAACGATGAGTATTTGGCGTGGCAAAATAACATAGAATGTATGTTGTACTAAATCAATACGATCGCCTAGACCTGATCCGATTAAAATAACGTCTGATTTTTTAATATATTCGGTCAGATCCTCATTAAAGTCAACTACCATGGCTTCTGGTAGTCGACTGTGTAAGGCAGTAAAGTTTGATGGGTCTGTGGCTACGGTTACTAGTCCGGCTCCAGAATTAACCGCAGCCAATGCGTTCATAATTACTGCACCACCAAATTGTGCCGTACCGCCAATGATTAGAACACGGCCATAGGTCCCTTTATGTGAGTCTTTGGCTCTTTTTTTGATAACTCGGTATAAAATATCTTCAGTTAATGTTTTCATAGTTTAATCCTTAGTATTATTTTACACGATAGTTTTACTTAATGCACAAAGAAGGTGATAAGAATACTCATCTAGCGTGACTTTGTATGTGAGCCATTGTGTAGATAGTGTACAATATGTTTATGGAAAAAAATAGTTTTCTTCTCTCTGATGAGGAAAAGTTGTCGACTGAACAGGCCTATTTAATTCGAGATGTGGTTAACTTTGTGAATCAGAGTTTGAAGCAAGAAAAAAAGAAAGTATTGATTATTGAAGGCGGCGCCGGCTCAGGGAAAAGTGTTGTCCTCTTTGAAATATTTAAACAACTTCAACATGCCGTGTTAAATAATGAATTGTCAGTACTTCATCAGACCAATAATTATTTACTTGTCAATCATGCTGAAATATGGAAAATATACCGTGATTTGGCAGGAAAAACTGAAGAATTAAAAAAGAAACAGTTTCTAAAACCTACAACTTTTATTCATCAAATGGATAAAGCGCAACGTCATGCAGATGTTGTATTAATTGACGAAGCACATTTATTGTTAACTGAACCTGATCCTTACAATAAATTCAATCAAACCAACCAACTAGTTGAGATTATCAAACGGGCTCAAGTCATTATTTTAGTTTTTGATAGTCATCAAGTCTTAAAATTCAAAAGTATGTGGACAAATCAAAAGTTAGAAGAAATCGTTTCGCAGTACGCACCAAAAAGATATCAATTAAGTAATCAATATCGTATGCTTGGTCATAATGAGCATGTTGTTCAATGGATTGACAATTTAACACAAAATAAAGAAATTTCAACATTGGATAATATCGATGGATTCGATTTTCAGATTTTTTCAAATGCTAATGCCCTTTACAGAATGATTCAACAACAAAATAAGCGAGTGGGCATGTCACGTTTGTTAGCGACTACGGATTATCCGTATACAGTTAATCGCGGTACTTGGTATGTGACAATAGACGATTTTAAATTGCCTTGGGACCAGTTAGATACAGGTACAACACCATGGGCGTTGAGACCGGAAACAATTCATGAAGTTGGATCAGTGTACACAATTCAAGGTTTTGATTTAAACTATGCGGGTGTGATTATCGGGCCTAGTATCACATTTGATGACGAAAAGAATAAAATCGTGGTTCATACCGAAAAATATGAGGATAATGCTGCTTTTCGGCAAACAAAGGGGCACTCATTTAGTGAGCAAGACAAAGAATCAATTATGTTGAATGCGCTAAATGTACTATTAAAACGTGGCCGACAAGGATTATATATTTGTGCTGCAGATCGTGTATTGCGTGCGAAATTAGCTACGATTATTAAAAAATCGTAGTTATAGCGTTATATAGTATATGAATTATTTGAGTATTATTCCTGACATGAATATTAGAAAAAAATGCCATAACAGGGTATAATTATTATACGAGTTACTAGAAAGGTTAAAAAAATATGACAGTTGATTGGAAACAAGAAACAGAGAAACGTAAAGCAGCCTATATTGAAGATTTAAAAGCCTTATTGGCTGTTGAGTCTGTTCGTGATGATTCACAAGCAACGCCTGATGCACCTTTAGGGCCAGGCCCAACGGCTGCTTTAGTTAAGATGTTGTCTATTGCTGAGCGAGATGGTTTCACTACCAAAAATATTGACAACATTGTAGGCTATATTGAAATTGGTCCTAAAGATGCTGATGAATATGTCGCTATTTTGTCTCACGTTGATGTGATGCCTGCAGGAGAGGGTTGGGATACTGAGCCATTTGAGCCTGTTGTAACGGATGATAAGATTATTGCCCGCGGTGCTTCAGATGACAAGGGACCAGGAATGTCAGCCTACTATGCTTTCAAAATTTTGTCTGATTTGAATGTACCATTGAAACGTCGGGTTCGTCTGATTTTTGGAACTGACGAAGAAAATGATTGGACGGGGATGACTCGTTACTTTGAAGTTGAGCCAGAGCCTGTATTTGGCTTCTCACCAGATGCTGAATATCCAATTATCAACGGAGAAAAGGGAAATGTTCAAGTAATCATCAAGGGTGAGGCGACTAATGGTGGAACTGTTATGCTTGTTGATTTTGAGTCTGGATTGCGTACGAATATGGTTCCTGGAATTGCTCGTGCAACGGTAAAATCATCTCATTCAGAAAAAATCGTAACAGAATTCCAAGAGTTTTTGGTTGCAAATCCAAAGATATCTGGTTCCACTGAAACTGATGGTGAAATCATCAAATTTGTCTTAAACGGTAAGCAAGTTCATGGAGCGATGCCCGAAACAGGAGAAAACGCTGGAACTTACTTAGCAAACTTCCTGCAAGACTTTGATTTTGGTGGTACAGCTAAGTCATTCTTAACGTATTTGGGAACACCAGCACACGATGATACTATTGGCGAAAAATTCGGTGTTCAATATACTGATGATGTGATGGGACCTTTGTCTATGAATGTTGGTATTCAGAAATTTGTTGATGGTGGCGAGGCCTTTATTAACTTTAATTTCCGTTATCCAAAGGGAATTACACCGGAAAAAATTGAAGCAGGTCTTGCTTCTCAATTGAATGGATGGAATGTAAAACCAACGATTGGTGGACATGCTCAAGTCCCTCATTATGTTGCACCTAGTGACCCAATAGTGGAAACATTATTGCGTGTTTATCATGACCAAACCGGTTTGCCAGCACATGATCAAGTCATTGGTGGTGGCACATACGGTCGTTTAATGAAACGTGGTGTTGCTTATGGTGCACTATTCCCAGACTCACCAGACACAATGCACCAAGTTAACGAATTTGCTTTACTTGATGACTTGTACCGCTCAATTTCGATTTATGCACAAGCAATTGCTGAAATTACTAATTTAGACTAAACAGCTTTTTGAAGCTGTTTTTATTTTTGTGTTATTGATTTAAATTTAATGTTCAAACGCTAATATAGTAAACAACTAAATAAAGGAGAAACCATTATGATACTATTGATTATTGTCGCTGTCGGTTTAGTGAGTGTTTCATTGAAAAAAGTTTTACATGTCGGACAACCACAGCCAGTTCGTGTGAAAAACAGCTGATGAGCTGTCCTTTTTTGTGATCTAAATGTAATATGCTATGACCTTTTTTTGTGATCTAATTGAGTTAATAATATGATTGGAAGAAAATAGTATGGCAATTGCAAATCCAGAGACAAAATCAATTCATTCTTTACTTTCAGAAAATGAGGCTCGTTACCACGTTCCAGCATATCAACGTGAATACTCGTGGCAAAGCGTTCAACTTGAAGATTTGTGGGATGATTTAGAGGAAGTATTAAAAGATGACTCAGATGAACATTTTTTTGGTCAAATTGTGACAAATACATCCGAAAATGGTTATGAGGTGATTGACGGACAACAACGTTTAATTACGTCAACACTACTATTGGCATCAATACGAAATGTTGCTAACCATTTTATTAGTGATGAAAAGTATAGTTCTCAGCTTAGCGATGATGAGAAGTATAATGCTCGTCGCAGGGTTGATGATATTCAGGAAAATTACTTATTAGCAAGTGATCTTACGACACCTATCTTAACTTTGCCCTCAGAAAATGACGTTGCTTCTTTTTTTACTACATTATTATTAAAAGGAAATACATCAGATAGTAGTAACCAAACTGAAAAAAACTTAAACAATGCATTTCTGTACTTTCAAAAACATGTGAAGGAATACATATCTAAAGATGGAGTGACAAATTTAGGTGTTCCTGAACAATTAAAAAGGTTAGAACATCTAGTTCAAGTATTTACTAAAAGATTTAAGGTGATTTTAATTAACACATCGTCTACAAAAGACGGATTTGTCATTTTTGAAACACTAAATGCACGTGGAAAAAGCCTGGAAGAAGCAGACTTATTAAAGAATTTATTACTTGGCTTTTTAGCTGATGATGCTGATAATGCAAATAAAAAATGGGAAAAAGTGTTCAATACGCTAGATCGTAAATCTAACGATACTTCAAGATATATTCGATCCTATTGGGCGTTTAATTCGGGATTAGTAAATCAAGATAAGCTCTTCCGAACAATGAGAAAAAGTAAAAACCTACAAAATTCAGCTGACGCTAGGAGAATACTGGACGAATTAGCAAAATATGTGGATATATATCAAGGGTTAGTAAAAGGATTGAAGTCATATTTTAAAGATCAAGAATTAGCAAATTTAGTAGACACTGCTTCATTATTGGTCAAAACTTTTCATCCAATTATATTGGCATTGTACGATCGAGCATTTGAGGAAGCAGATATTAGAAAAGTTTTGCATAAAATATTGAGTGTTTATGCTACTAATATATTTATATTAGGCGAAGTTGCCAACGATTTAGAGAAGGACCTAGTGCGTGTTGCTAGAAATATCAAAACTGGAATAGCAACAACTGTTGAAGATATAACAACTGAGTTAGGTGAAATTGAGAAAAAAGAACGAGCTCAGCTTACTTTACCGTTTTGGAATAGAGATAAATGGACAATTAATCAGTCCCGTAATACGAAACAAGGGCATGTGTTTTTATTATCCGAACTACTTTCAGTAGAAGATGGAGAAACCATATCTTCATATGATTTGTTTAAGGGAAATAAAAATCCAAAGTATCGTTTAATCAGAATAGCTAATGATGAACAACTTGGTAATGATAGAGATTTTGTTAATAGATTTGGTAATTTTACACTGCTTGAAAAAAGTTTAACCTGGGATGAAGAATGGTCATTACAGTTAAAATTCAAAAAATTAAGTCAATCTAAAATTATAAATAATAAATTAATTTCACAAGTTATCACTGAGTGGAACGCCAATCAAATCGAGAAAAGAACAGCAAAATTTGTTAGAAATATGAATGCTATTTGGTAATCAACTTGATCCAAAATCAAAACTGATCAACAATTAAGATCTCAATACTTGACAAAATAAAGGATCACGACTATGATTAGCAGCAACAAGCAACAAGCAACAAGCAACAAGCAACAAGCAACAAGCAACAAGCAACAAGCAACAAGCAACAAGCAACAAGCAACAAGCAACAAGCAACAAGCAACAAGCAACAAGCAACAAGCAACAAGCAACAAGCAACAAGCAACAAGCAACAAGCAACAAGCAACAAGCAACAAGCAACAAGCAACAAGCAACAAGCAACAAGCAACAAGCAACAAGCAACAAGCAACAAGCAACAAGCAACAAGCAATCATTCAGTTGAGTTACGACCGTTTATTAAATGGGTCGGTGGAAAAAGGCAACTATTACCTGAATTGGCTAAGTATGTTCCGAAAAATTTTGGGACATACTTTGAGCCATTTTTAGGTGGCGGTGCCTTTTTACTTAACCTAAAACCGGAATGTGCAGTTATTAACGATTTTAATTTAGAACTATTCATAACATGGCTAACCGTACGTGATCAACCTGAAAAAATGTTGGAGTTGTTACGAAAATATCAAGCTAGTCATAGTAAAGAATTATATTTAGATTTACGGTCAGCCGACCGTGATGGCCGTTTAGAAAATATGACATTTGTTGAGCGTGCAGCGCGTTTCGTATATATGAATAAGGCAGGTTTTAATGGGCTATGGCGCGTTAATAAAAAGGGCCAAAATAATGTGCCATTTGGTAGTTATAAAAATCCAAACGTTGCGGATAAAACAAATATTTTTTCCTCTTCAAAATATTTAAATACAGCACAAATTAAAATTTTAAATGGTGATTTTGAACAAGCTGTTTCAGAAGCAAAATCCGGTGATTTTGTATATTTTGATCCACCCTATATTCCAATATCTGAGACAAGTAGTTTTACGAGCTATAGTTCATCATTTGGTTATGATCAGCAAGTTAGATTGCGCGATTTGTTCAAACATCTACATGAAAATGGTGTTCATGTGTTGTTGTCTAATTCTGATGTGCCTTTAATTAATGAGCTTTATGGAGATATTAAAGGAGTGAAGATTGAACATGTTAGTGTAAACCGATCTGTTGGTGCACATGCTAATTCACGTAAACGTGTGGCTGAGGTAATTGTGCATGGTTAATGGTGCAAAAAATATAGTTTGGCAAAAAGTTTTGAGCATGCGCGCTAACGATATGAAACTACTTAAATCAAATGGATTTTTCGAAATCACGGCCATGGAAGTCAATCGGATTTCAAAAAAAATGTCGGGACCAGATTTTCGAAACTTATCAAAATTTGATAAAAAAGAAGATTTACCAGACGTATTTTTAGAAAATGAACTAAATATTTTGCCAATATCACGTAAAAAGTATTTGGTTGGGCATTTTAATGAGTATGCCGATCTATCTGAAAAAAATCCAACAAAAATTGAAAAATATCCAATTCCTAACTTAGAGTCTTTGTTGGGAAATTCGGATAAATGGAACGAAAATAGCTGGATTAGTGCAGGATTGGCAGCTAACGCATTTGACTCTTCCTTTGACGATTCAGATTTTATTCGTACGCTAAATGGCCGAATGGGCGGTGGAAAATGGCGATTTAATATTACAAATCACCAAGGTGACAGAGTTTTTAATTTACAACTTGAAAATCCTCAAATCGAAATTGATACAGTTTTAGAATCACCTAAAGCAGTCTATATCATTGAAGCAAAGCAGGTTAAAGAGACTAACTTTCTGGTTCGACAACTTTATTTTCCTTATCGCAAATTATTATCTGACTTTCAAATTACCAGAAAGCCAGTAGTTCCGGTTTTTTTTGAGATTAATGCGGCCAGTCAATATGCGCGTATTCGAGTTTTTCAATTTGATAATATTTATCATTATAATAGTATTAATGAAATTCGACGTTTTGAGTTTCAATTTATTGATCGAGATGAAACAGAAACCAAAGAATCCTTACTAATTTATGCTCAAAGTGTCGTCACAAAGCCAACCAAGGGACAACTTTTCCCCCAAGCTAACGATATGGCGAAAGTCATTGAATTGATGATGTTGTTGAAAAATAAAAAAATGGAACGTCAGGAAATCGCGGATGCATTCGGTTTTGATCCGAGACAGGCAGAATATTATGTTAAGAATATTTTAATGTATTTTGATTTAGCCTTTCAAAAAGAGACATTATTTGAACTAACAGTACGAGGTCAACACATTATTAATCAAAATGTGGGTAAGCGTAATGTATTATTAGCTAGAGAAATTGTGTCTTATTCTTTATTTAATCGACTCATTCAATTAAGAATTCGGATAAATAAGAAATTAGATAAACAGAAAATCATTGAGGAAATGGTTACTGAAAAATTACAATTAAGCATCTCAACCATAGAACGTAGAGCGAGTACGGTAAATGCCATTATTGAATGGATTATGTTACAAATTACTGATTAACTTTATGTAAGTTAGAAAAATATTATTAATAATTTTTTCTTTTTTGATATTGTTAATTTATCAGTAAAGTTAAATACACAATTATATAGATAAAATGGTTGTGATATTCTTGAATTTAGTCTAAAATTATATAGTATTGAAAACTCGGAGGAAATAACATGTCTAAGTGGACACCAGCTGCGGATGAAAAAAACCAAGGCACATTAGAATTTGAAATCGCGCGTGCGCAAGTTGAAGAAGGTTTGGAACAAGCTTTCCAACGTAATAAGAATGAAGTTAGTATTCCTGGATTCCGTAAAGGTAAGGTAACTAAGCAACTCTTCTTCCAAAAGTTTGGTGAAGAAGCTTTGTACCAACAAGCAATGGATATTGTTTTGCCTGCTGCCTATGAAGCTGCAATTGATGAAGCTGGTATCACACCAGTTGGTCGCCCAAACATCGAACCCGTTTCAATGAATAAGGGTGAAGCTTGGACTTTAAAGGCTGTTGTCAAGACTGCCCCTGCTATTAAGTTGGGTGAATACTTGAACCTTGAAGTTGAAGCACAAGATGAAGAAGTTACTGATGCTGATGTAGATGCTGAAATTAAGCGCTTGCAAGATGGTCAAGCAGAATTGGTTTTGCAAGAAGAATCAGTTAAAGCCGAAAACGGTGACACTGTTGTGATTGATTTTGACGGATCAGTTGATGGCGTTAAGTTTGATGGTGGACAAGGTAAGGACTTCTCTCTAGGCTTGGGCTCAGGTCAATTTATTCCTGGATTCGAAGAACAATTAGTTGGTCATACAGCTGGTGAAGATGTCAATGTTAACGTAACATTCCCTGAAGATTACCAAGCTGCTGACTTGGCAGGTAAGGAAGCTTTGTTCGAAGTAACTATTCATGAATTGAAGCGCAAGGAATTGCCTGAATTAGATGATGAATTTGCCAAGGATGTTGATGAAGAAGTTGAAACATTGGCTGAATTAAAGGAAAAGACATCTAAGAAGTTAGCTGATGAAAAAGTGCAAGCTGCTAAAGCAGCTTTTGAAGATGCTGTTATTTCTAAGGCAGTTGATAACGCTTCAGTTGATGGCGATGAAATTCCAGCAGAGATGATCGACGAAGATGTACATCGTCAAATCGACCAATACTTGGGACAATTGCAACAACAAGGCATTTCTCGTGAAATGTTCTTCCAAATCTCAGGTCAAACTGAAGATGATTTGCATAAGCAATTTGCAGAAGGTGCTGAAACTCGTGTAAAGACGAGCTTAGTATTGGAAGCAATTGTTGCAGCTGAAAAGATTGATCCTTCAGCAGAACAAGTTTCTGAAGAAGTTGCTAACTTGGCTGCGCAATACAACATGGAAGAAGATAAGGTGCGTGCTGCCATTTCTGAATCAATGTTGAAGCATGATATCGCTATGCGCGAAGCTGTTAAGAAAGTGACAGATTCTGCTAAAGCAGTTTAAGTAAAATAAAAAAAGCCTGTTGGCTTTTTTATTTTGGCTCGAATTATTTTATAGGCCCACATACTATCATAATTTACTATTTCGTGCGCACGAATAAACTGGTAGAATGGAGGAAGTAACTAAAAGTTTAGGATAATAATCATGGCGAATACACCAAATTTTGAAGAAGAAATACACTGCAGTTTTTGTGGAAAATCTGCAAGTGAAGTAAAAAAGATTGTTGCCGGGCCAAATGATGTTTACATTTGTAATGAGTGTGTCGCTTTGGCTGAAGGCATTATTGAGGAAGAATTAACTGTAGATCGTGCAGCAGAAGTTTTGTCACTGCCAACACCACACGAGATTGTTAATGAATTAAATGATTATGTTATTGGGCAAGAGGATGCTAAAAAGACTCTGGCGGTAGCTGTATATAATCACTATAAACGTATTAATGAAAACGTGGCGCCAACATTAGATGTTGAGCTACAAAAATCAAACATTGCTTTGATGGGACCAACTGGTTCGGGGAAAACTTATTTAGCACAAAGTTTGGCACGTATTTTGAACGTACCATTCGCAATTGCTGATGCAACTACATTGACTGAAGCGGGTTATGTTGGTGAAGACGTTGAAAATATTATTTTGAAATTACTACAAGCAGCTGATTTTGATGTTGCAGCTGCTGAGCGTGGTATTATTTATGTTGATGAAATTGACAAAATTGCTAAAAAATCAGAGAACGTATCTATCACACGTGATGTTTCTGGTGAAGGCGTTCAGCAGGCACTATTAAAAATGCTTGAAGGAACAACTGCCAGCGTGCCACCACAAGGTGGGCGTAAACATCCGCAACAAGAGTTAATTCAAGTGAATACGACCAACATTTTGTTCATTGTTGGTGGTGCGTTTGCGGGAATTGACACAATCATTAAGGAACGACTGGGCGAACGAGTGATTGGCTTTGGTTCAGATGCTAATGAAAATGCTGAGGCCTTAAATGATGATAATATTTTGCATCATGTGCAACCAGAAGATATGACCAAGTTTGGATTGATTCCAGAATTTATAGGGCGTCTGCCTATTGTAACTGTTCTAGACGAGTTGACTATTTCTGACTTAACCAGAATTTTGACAGAACCTAAAAATGCTTTAATCAAGCAATACACTGCTCTTCTAGGCCTAGATGATGTTGAACTTGAATTTCAACCGGATGCATTGGATGCAATGGCTAGCGTTGCGATTAAGCGACACACGGGCGCTCGAGGATTACGTTCAATCATTGAAAATGTAATGAAGGATGTCATGTTCGATATTCCCAGTCGTGATGATGTTGCTAAAGTTATTATTACCAAAGCTAGCGTGGAACAAGGTGAACAGCCCGAACTACAATTAAAAAAGGTGAGTGAATAAATGGATGTACACAATGTCGAAATGGTGATGAGTGCTGTATCAGCATCTCAATATCCAACAGACGGAAAACCTGAAATAGCTTTGGTTGGCCGTTCAAATGTCGGTAAATCTTCTTTAACAAACACACTAATCCAACGGAAAAATTTTGCGCGTACATCTTCACAACCAGGTAAGACACAAACGTTAAACTTTTATGATGTTGAAGATAAGTTATATTTCGTTGATGTTCCTGGATATGGATATGCTAAAGTCTCAAAGGCTCAACGTGAAGCTTTCGGTGTCATGATTGAAGAATACATCACTAGTCGTAAACAGTTGCGTGGTGTCATTAGTTTAGTAGATGCACGCCATGAACCGAGTGAAGATGATATCTCGATGTATGAGTGGTTACATTACTATAATATTCCAATTCTAGTTGTAGCAACTAAATCAGATAAAATTTCGCGTGGTAAGTTTAATAAAGCTGAGTCAGTCATTAAAAAGGCATTAGGCTTTGATAATGAAAACAGTAATTTTCAGTTTTTCTCATCGGAAACAAAATATGGTAAAGATGAAGTATGGAATTGGATTGAACAACATATCTAAAATGTTGGCAGGAATGCCAACTTTTTTTATTTTCACCACTAAGTGCTATTGGTTGACGTATCTCAAAACCAGCGTAGAATTAAAAAATAAAAAGAGGACTTTATGACAAAATATAACGACGAAGAATTACGTGCCCGTTTGTCACCAGAAGAATATGAGGTGACCCAACATGCAGCAACGGAGCGTCCGTTCACGGGTAAGTATGATCAATGGTGGGCAGATGGTATTTTTGTTGATGTTGTCAGTGGTGAACCATTATTTAGTTCAACGGATAAATACGATGCTGGCTGTGGTTGGCCATCATTTACAAAAGGAATCGATGACGACGAGCATTTACAAGCAAATACAGATCGGTCATTAGGAATGACAAGGACAGAAATCACCTCAAAAGAAGCGGCTTCACATCTAGGTCATGTGTTTAATGATGGATTACCTGAGCGTGGTGGCTTAAGATATTGTATTAATTCAGCTAGTTTACGGTTCATTCCCAAAAAAGATTTAGAAAAAGATGGTTACGGCCAATATTTGAAGTTGTTCGAAGATTAGGTTAATAACTGTCTTTTGGACTTTAAAGTCTCCCTAAACTAAGCGTTTTTTAGGTTAATTACTGATATAATGAAAGAAATAATTATTAGGGAGAATATATAATGGTTGAGGAACCAATTTGGCAGCGGTTTTGGCGCTACTTTAACCCTGTGAACATTTTCAAAGAATTGTTATTTGGCTGGAAATGGGCTGAGGGTGTACTATTTTTGGTACTGATTTTACTTCAATTGCTGGTTTGGACACTAGGGGTTGTTCATAATAGCACGTTTGATTGGGTGGGATTGATGACAGGGATAATGAATATTATCACTGTTGTGTTGGTTGCTAAGGGGCGCATAACAAATTATTTTTGGGGGCTGATTTATTCGGTCATGTACATGCCATTGGCATTTCAGTCACAGTTGTTTGGTGAAGTTGCTTTAAGTGCATTTTGGGTTGTCATGCAATTTGTTGGTATTGCAGCCTGGCTTGGCTTTATGAAAAGTGATAATTTATCAGAAAAAGACAGCCAAGATGTAGTAGCAACTAAATATATGACTTTAAAACAATGGCTGCTAGTTATCCCAGTTTTCTTGGTGATATTAGTGATTGTTGGTATGATTTTACATCAAGCTGGGTCAAGACAACCATATATGGATGGATTGACGACGACCATATCAATGGGGGCTCAAATTTTGCAAACTGCAAAGTTTGCGGAATCATGGTATGCTTGGTTACTATTTGATATAGTCGAAATTATTTTGTGGGGACGTGCTTGGACAGGACATGCGGATCCTAGTGCGTTTGCCATGTTAGGTATGAACCTTGCCTTATCTGTTAATGCGATATACGGTATTATTCAGTGGCGAAAGTTAACCAAAAAAGAATGAACATGTGTAATGTTCAAATTTTAATAGGATATAATTAATAAAGTCATGAGAACAATTGCAGGAAACTTATTCACAGATGATCTTCAAGGTGACAAAATTGGTGTTTTTTTTGGTACATTAGCGCCAATGCACGTAGGGCATCAAGCAGAAATATATAAAGCGGCTGCTCTAAACGACGGTGTCGTTGTTATTGCTTCTGGCTACACAAATGATAGAGGGTATCAAATCGGATTGTCCGTTGAGAAACGTTTTCGCTATTTGAGAGAAGCTTTTAGCGACGAGACAGATATTAAAGTTGACTATATTAATGAAGATAATATTCCAATGATGCCTAATGGTTGGGATGAATGGACACGAATACTTGTCGAAACAGTGAAGCATAATATTGTTAATAAAGATGCAACGATTACATTTTATACTGGTGAGCAGGATTACAAAAATCAATTAGAAGCAAGGTTACCTAAGAACGGTCAATTTAAAGTAAGCTTGATGGACCGTACTGTATTAAAAATATCAGCGACAGATATTCGAAAAAATCCTATTGGCAATTGGGATTACATTAACCGTGTTTTTCGACGTCATTTTGCTAAAAAAGTCACAGTGATGGGGTCAGCTTCAACAGGGAAATCCACGTTAGTACGTCGATTGGCTCGAACAAGTAATTCACCTTTTTCCGAAGAGTATGCTCGTGAGTATCAAGAAAAATCAAATGTTAGTGACGAAGAGTTAGTCGTGAAAGACTACATTCGTTTAATTCAAGGACAATATGACGCGAACTCGAGAGAAATTAACTCTCCAGCCAACAATGGTCTAACGATTTTTGATACTGATGCAATGGTAACCAAAGTATATGCAGATATGTGGTTAAATGATGAAGATAATGCGCAGCTAAAGCCACTATTTGATAATACAATCGGTGAAGAGCTGATTGATTTAATTTTATTAATTCCACCGGTGACGCCATATGTTGATGATGGCTTCCGAAATATGTCGACTTCAGATAATGATTCGCGTTGGGCTTTCCACCACCATTTATTAGAAGTGATTGAAGACTACGGATTTACGGACAAACTAGTAATTCTTGATGCAGAAGGAGACAGTGATGATCCTTATGGATATTATGCACGCTACTTACAAGCACTAGATGCGATTCAAACTAGAACAGGATTTAATATTAAACATATTTAAAGAAAAAACTGGTTTGTGCCAGTTTTTTTTGAAAGGTAAAAATGATAGAGTTAAGACAATTTAAAACAGAAGATTTAGCGCTATTTTGGGAGGTAGCTTATAGTGATCCGCAGGCTGAATGGACTAAATGGAACGGGCCGTATTTTAAAGATGTGTTACCTACAAAGGAGAATTTCATCAACAGTATTGGTCCTGAAAGATTTGTGAATAATATGAACCGACGTATTATTTTAGTTGATGGTCAAATGATTGGTGCTGTGAGTGCATATTTTGAGGATGGACAACTAAAGTCTTGGCTTGAAGTGGGAATTGTTATTTATCAACAAGCAACTTGGCGACAGGGAATAGGAACTTGTGCACTAAGCATGTGGCTGAAAATATTATTTGATCAATATGGCAGTTTACCACATATTGGTTTAACCACTTGGTCTGGTAATAAGGCTATGATGCGTGTCAGCGAAAAACTGGGCTTAAAATTAGAGGGACGAATTCGACAAGTCAGGTAGTGGCAAGGTCAGTATTGGGATAGCATGAAATATGGTATTTTGCGAAATGAAATGACGCTTATGAGACCCTCTGGTAAAATAGAGTTATGACAAAACAGTACGCACAAATCATTGTTGATGTGCCAACAATGCAAACTGATCAACCTTATACCTATGCCGTTCCAGACAACATGGTAGATTCTTTATCGACAGGTATGCGTGTGACGGTGCCTTTTGGGCGCCGGAATGTGATGGGATTTGTTGTTGATTTAACGGCTTCAACTGATTTACCAGAGGAACAAGTGCGCCCAATTCAGCAAATATTAGATTTAACACCAGTATTAAATACAGAACTACTACGTCTATCTGACTACTTAGCCAGTGAAACATTTGCTTTTCGTATTACAATTTTACAAACCATGCTACCGAATGTATTTAAAGCCAATTATGAGCGTACGTTAAAGATTATTGACGAAGTGGACGACGATGTACGTGACCGTTTATTTAAAGGGCTTGACGAGATAGCTTTTAAAACGAGCGACTTGACTGAGTCAGATATGGCAACTTTGCTTAAATTACGTCGTCAACGCAAAATCGATGTAGAAGTGGTAGTACATGACAAAGCAAAAATAAAGACGCAGTTGGCTTATCAGTTTAGTGATGATATTGAGTTTTTGGAAAACGAGTTAAGTGAATTACGAACTTCAGCAAGAAAACAAAAAATGTTGTTGCAGTTTATACTCGGTCATTTGGCTGAAACATGGGTAAAAAAAGATCTTCAAGAAATTATCGATATTAGCGATGCTGTCTTGAATCAAGCCGTAACTAAAAAGTGGTTAATGAAAACAAAGGTTGAGTTACTTCGCGATCCATTTCATGCTGAAGTTAAACAAACAGCGTTGCTTGAGTTAAATACACAGCAACAAGCGGCTTATGAACGTATCTGTGATACATTTGATGCACAAAAGTTTCAACCTTTTTTACTTGAAGGTATTACTGGATCGGGTAAAACTGAGGTCTACCTGCAGGTCGCACAACATGTTTTTGAACAAGGCAAGACGGTCTTATTTTTGGTACCTGAAATTGCACTCACGCCACAAATGGTTAGAAGGGTCAAAGGACGCTTTGGTGCCCAGACAGCAGTTTTACATTCAGGATTGAGTGATGGTGAACGCTATGATGAATGGCGTAGAATTGAGCGTGGTGATGTAAAAATTGTTGTTGGTGCACGTTCTGCCGTGTTTGCGCCATTGACAAATATTGGTTTAATTATTGTTGATGAAGAACATGAAACAACTTATAAACAGTCAGATAATCCACGGTATGATGCTAGAAATATCGCCCTCTGGCGAGGCCAATATCATCAAATACCGGTCATTTTGGGCTCAGCGACACCTTCTTTGGAGAGCCGCGCACGATCGCAACGTGGTGTTTATGAACTGTTAACCCTAACACAGCGGGCAGGTGGTGCAAAACTACCAAGTGTCAATGTGATTGATATGAAAGAAACACTGTCACAAGGGCCGGAGACCAATTTTTCGGAAGAATTACGTATCAAATTAGCCGACCGTCTGGCAAAAGGTGAACAAAGTGTGTTAATGCTTAATCGTCGAGGATTTTCAAGCTTCGTGATGTGCCGAGACTGTGGTGATGTTCCATGTGACCCTAATTGTAATTTAGCTATGACATTGCACATGGATACACATACACTAAAGTGCCACTACTGTGGTCATGAAGAAAAAATCCCCACCGTTTGTGCACAATGTGGTTCTAAACGTATACGTTATTATGGGACTGGTACAGAAAAGGTTGAAGCTGAGTTAAAAGAATTATTTTCTAATGCACGGGTGATTCGTATGGATCAAGACACGACACGCAAAAAAGGTAGTATGGATAAGATGCTTCAAAAATTTGGTAATCATGAGGCAGATATTTTATTAGGTACGCAAATGATTGCTAAAGGACTTGACTTTCCAGATGTTACGTTAGTGGGTGTTTTGAATGCAGATACATCTCTAGGATTGCCAGATTTCCATGCCAGTGAACGTACATTTCAATTGTTAACCCAAGTCAGTGGGCGAGCAGGTCGGTCTAAAAAAGCTGGAGAGGTGTTGGTGCAAACGTTTAATCCGCAGCACTATGCTATTACTTATGCCCAAAATCATGATTATGAAGGCTTTTATAGACAAGAGATGGCCGTTCGTCATGCCGGAAATTACGCACCTTATTTTTATACAGTTCAGATACAGGCTAGCCATTCAGATGAAAATCAAGCCGCTATTCAGATGTTAAAAGTTGCACGCTGGCTACGGACGCATGCTGCGAAAGATGTGATTATTTTAGGACCTTCGCCAAAGCCAATTGCTAAAATGCGTAAGCGTTATTACTTTCAAATTATTCTGAAGTTTAAAAAACGTAATCAAATGGATACTTTGCTACAGGAACTACAAAATCGCGCACAACAGGCTAAAGATGGTTTGCAACTAAGTATTGATCGTGATCCTGTCTCATTTATGTGATGTGTTATAATAAATACTGATAACTGTCCGAGATTGCTCGGACATTTTTGTGTTATCGTGCGAATAAAAAATAAAACACCTTAACACAGATGTTTGAGAGGTATAAAATGACATATTCAGTAGTATTAATGGGCACTCCAAGTTTTGCAGTTCCAATATTAGAAGCGCTTCAGGAAAGTGATAATTATGATGTGAAAGCTGTTGTGACACAACCCGATCGGCCGCAGGGACGTAAGCATGCTCTGACGCCGAGTCCTGTTAAAGTGGCAGCATTGGCGTATGATGTGCCGGTGTTACAACCAGAAAAAATAAGTGGTTCTCCTGAAATGCAAGAAGTGATTGATATTAATCCTGATTTCATTGTGACCGCGGCATTTGGACAATTCTTACCTACAAAATTATTAGATGCGGCCAAAATTGCTGCAGTTAACACGCATGCTTCATTGTTGCCAAAATATCGAGGGGGTGCACCAGTTCATTATGCCATTATGAATGGTGATAAAGAAACCGGTGTTTCAATTATGTACATGGTTAAAAAAATGGATGCTGGCGATGTAATTGATACGATAAAGGTTCCAATTACGAGTACTGATAATGTTGGTACGATGTTTGAAAAATTAAGCATTGCAGGACGTGACTTGCTAATAAAGACACTCCCTAAAATCGCAAACGGTGATATTGATCCAATGAAACAAAATGAAGAAGAGGTTACTTTTTCACCAAATATACCGCATGACATGCAGAATCTTAATTTTGCAACGGAAACAGCCCAAGAACTAGATTGGCATATACGCGGTTTATATCCAACTCATCCGGCCTTTGTGCAGGTTTTTGATCAACGTGTGAAAATCACTGATGTGACACCTTTGTCTGAATTAACGGTGCAAGAACCAGGTACCATTGTTGAGAAAAGCAAAAAACAATTTAAAGTGGCATCCGCCAATGGTACAGTTGTTCAAATTAATCGGCTGCAGCCAGCAGGTAAATCAGAAATGGCGATCAGTGCCTATTTAAATGGCGCTGGAAAGGATCTCAAAGTAGGTCAGAAATGGGCAACAATTAATGAGTGATAAACGAGTTTATAGTGATAATCCACGTGTTTTAGCAGTACAAACATTAGCCAAAATAAAAAATGGCGCATATTCTAATCTGCAATTAAATCAAGTAATCAAGCAACATAAGTTGGGTGAAGCAGATACCCGTCTATTAACGACTCTGGTTTATGGGGTCATTCAGCATCGCTTAACTTTTGAGTATTGGCTTGAACCTTTCGTAGGTAGCAAAAAGATTGATCCGTGGGTCCGAGAACTACTTTATACAGCTATTTTTCAAATGGAATACCTTGATAAGATACCGCAGCATGCTATCTTTAATGAATCAATTGAAGTAGCTAAAATTCTAGGACACGTTGGAACTGGTAAATTTGTTACTGCTATTTTGCATAGCATTAGTCGTAAAGGTCTTCGTAGTGTTGCCGATATTGATGATGACATACAACGCCTTTCTATTGAAGCGAGTTTGCCGATTTGGTTAGTTGAAGAGTTAATTAAGCAAAATGGGGATGAACAAGCCCGCCAAATCATTGCAACAATTAATGATGCACCTAAGCAATCCATCCGTGTGAATACGACATTAGCTAATGATCAAGAGGTGGTTACTTCGCTAGAATCAGAAAATTTCACCATTTCAGCGTCGAGCGTGGCTGCACATGCATTTTTAGTCGACGGTGGGCATGTGGCTAGTTCTAAAGCATACCATGATGGCTGGTTAACATTGCAGGATGAAAGTGCGATGCTACCAGTAGAAAGTTTACATTTGACGCCTGATGTTAAAAGTATTTTAGACGCAGCGGCAGCACCTGGTGGAAAAACCACACAGCTTGCACAATACAGCGCACCCGATGCAGTCATTACGGCCTTAGATGTTCATGATCATAAAATTAAGTTGATTAATAACAATGCCGAAAGATTGCATGTTGCTGATAAAATTCACGCACGTGTTCTAGATGCAAGAAAGGTTCCTGAACAGATTGACAAGAAATTTGATCGAATTCTAGTTGATGCACCATGTTCAGGATTTGGTTTATTACGCCGAAAACCTGAAATTAGATATGATAAAACCTTGAAAGATGTCGAAAGTTTAGCTGGTTTACAAACACAAATTTTGGACTCAGTTAGCCAAAACCTTGCAAAAAATGGTATCATGGTTTACAGTACTTGTACAATATTGCGTCAAGAAAATGACGATGTTGTAACAAAGTTTTTGGAAAAACATCCAAATTTTGAATTAATTCCAACGGAAACAACGTATAAATTAAAATTAGATCATAGCGAAAAAGCCTTACATGTGTATCCCAATGACTACCATACAGATGGTTTTTTCGTTGCTACATTGAGGAAAAATGATTAATGGCAATTGCCTATCGTACGGATCCAGGGTCCAAACGCCACGACAATGAAGATTATGTAGGTTCTTTTATAAATAAAGCTGGACGGACAATGGTTATCGTTGCTGATGGTGTTACTTCGAATGAAGGCGGTGAGGTTGCCAGTGCAATGACTGTCGAGCACTTTGGACATGCTTGGGAAATTAATGATTTAGAGACAATTGTCCCTACAATTACGTGGTTAAAAAAACAAGCCAAAATTGAGAATGATACTATTATCCAGGCCGGACAACGCTTCCAAGAATTATCACAGATGGCAACAACCGTTGTTTTGGCTGTGTTGTTTGACGAAAAAGTTGTGATTGCTAATTTAGGTGATTCTAAGGCTTTTTTGTTGCATAATAGCCAATTAACACAACTGTCCAATGACCATATTTTGAAAAATGAAATCGTCCGCAGAGGAGCTATGGCCAGCGCGGATGCTAGTAATATGGCACATGCTAATAGTGTGACACGATTTTTAGGTGTTGATGAACACGTAGATATTGAAATTTCTCAACACAATTTTGTGTCGGATGATATTTTATTTTTGACATCTGATGGGATTACAAAAGTGTTAGACCATGAAACAATTAAGCAAATAATGCGTTACGAAGAACCACTTGATATTAAAGTTTTTGATATGATTCAGCAAGCAAATAAAAAAGGCGCACCAGATAACGTGACGGCGGTACTCGTCACACATGAAAAGGATTAGAAATGTTACCAGATACACTAGTTGACAATCGATACCGTATTATAAAATCGCTTGGCGATGGCGGTATGGCCAATGTTTATTTGGCGCATGATGAATTTCTTAATCGTGATGTAACGTTTAAAATGATGCGTCTTGATATGAAAAATGATGTAGATTTGGCAAAACGCTTTCAGCGTGAAGCCTTATCCGTAACAGAACTAATTAATGACAATATTGTTCAAGTATACGATGTTGGTGAATACCAAGGTTCACAGTATATTGTCATGGAATATGTTGATGGTACAAATCTCAAATCATACATTAGTGAACATTTTCCAATCGCATATCAACAAGTTGTTGATATTATGATGCAAATATTAGACGCAGTCCAGGCTGCGCATAATGCAGGCATTATTCATCGTGATTTAAAGCCACAAAATATTTTAATCAACAGAAAAGATCAGGTGAAAATTACCGATTTTGGGATTGCAATTGCTAAATCGGAGCAAGATTTAACGCAAACACATACTGTGATTGGTTCAGTTCATTATTTGTCACCAGAACAAACACGTGGGGGTATGGCATCGGCAAAGTCTGATATCTATGCACTTGGTGTTATGTTATATGAAATGCTAACAAAACAAGTACCGTATGAAGGAGATACACCAGTCGCAATAGCATTAAAACATGCAACTGCCGATATGCCTTCAGTACGTGACTTTGATCCAAGAATTCCCCAAGCACTAGAAAATGTTATTTTAAAAGCCACAGCTAAGAACTCACAGGATCGATATTCAGATGCCTCAGTTATGGCTGAAGATTTAAAAACGGTTCTATCACCACGTCGTTCAAATGAACAAAGATTTGCGCCAACTGCAGATATTGAAAATGAAACGCGTATTATTCCGATGGAACAGATTCAAGACCAGCTCAAGAATGGTGTTTCCTCTGTTAATGTTTTACCGGAGGAAGTTCCTGAGGAACCGTCAGTAAAAGATTTGATTATTGAGTATGGTAAAAAAGGTTACGCTGTTAAGAGCATTGCAAAAATCGTTGATCGAACACCTAATTATGTTAGAAGTGTCCTTCGAGGCAATGGCATCAAGTACCGTGAAAACAAATTACCGAAAATTTTGGCTTTTACAACTCTCTTTATTGTTGCTATCATTGCTATTTTTGCGTTTATTCAGATTCAGGCTAGTCAAATTACTGTGCCAAGTTTATCCAACCTAACAAGAATCAAGGCTGAACAGAAAATTCAAGATGCTGGCTTAAATGTTGGTAGTGTGACTTCGACAACTTCGACCACTGTCAAAAAGGGTAGCGTTGTGCGTTCAACGCCTAAAGAAGGAACTGACGTAAAAAAAGGGGACAGTATCAACTTGGTTATTTCGTCTGGCAAGGCAAAAGTGCGTTTTGGAGATTATGTGGGGTCGGATTATGATGTTACGGCAGCACAATTGCGCTCGCAAGGATACGAAATTCAAAGAGAGCAACAAGCTTCAGATAGTGTAGCTGCGGGTATAATTATTGCTCAATCTATTAATGCTAATGGTAAAGTAGATCCTACAGCTACAAAAGTAACTTTCACTGTATCAACAGGGCCGGTTAAGATTAATGTTCCTGACTTCACTAAAAGTAGCACACAAAGTGATGTTCAAAATTGGGCATCACAAAACGATGTCACTGTTAATTTTAATACAACTTATTCCAATTCTGTCAAGAAAGACCACGTAATTAGTCAATCAATTCGTGGTGGATCAAAGATTACAAAAGATAATACCTTGTTAATAACGATTTCACAGGGACCAGAACAATCGAGCTCGAGTAGTAGTTCATCGTCTTCTAGCTCTAGTAGCAGTTCCTCAAGCAGTTCAACAAGTAGTGAGAATTCCAGTACTACATCATCAGACAGCTCCACATCTGAAAGCTCTTCGAGTCAAGAATAACGTGTTTAAAAGTCGATATTATCGGCTTTTTTTGTTATGATTAATGGTATGAAAACAGGACGAATTATTAGATCGCTCAGCGGTTATTACGATATACAGTTACCCAGTGGTAACATTCAACGAACGCGAGCTCGCGGTGAATTTCGGAAGTCTAAGCAAAAACCGTTAGTTGGTGATTTTGTGGATTTTGAGAGTGAAAATGACGAGGGCTTTATTTGGTCAATCCATGAACGAGAGAACGTTTTAGTTCGCCCACCAATAGCAAATATTGATATTGCCGTTATTGTAACAGCTGCCAAGGAACCTGATTTTGCACCAAACTTATTAGATCGTCAGCTAGTGGCACTTGAAGCTGCAAACGTAAGACCACTAATCTATTTTTCTAAAATGGATTTACTGGAAAAATCTGAACACGAAAAAATAAATTGCATCGCTAGTGATTATCAAAGTATTGGTTATGATGTTATTGTTTCAGATTCAGATAATGCTTTCGAAACGCTTAAAAAGGTGCTAAAAAGTCATGTTTCGGTTTTTATGGGGCAAACAGGTGCTGGTAAATCAACATTACTGAATCACCTATCGCCACAACTTGGACTTGAAACAGGCGAAGTTTCGAAGGCGTTGAGTCGAGGAAAACATACAACACGACAAGTGACGTTGATTGAGGTAGATGAGGCTTTGATTGCTGACACACCAGGATTTTCTTCGTATGAGGTGTTTGATTTTTCTGTTGAAGAATTAGATGATTATTTTCCAGAGTTTGTGGAAAATCGGCAAGATTGTCGCTTCCGTGGATGTTTACATCTTAATGAACCAGGATGTGCTGTCAAAGAAGCGGTAGCAGTTGGCACAATCACACAGTCAAGGTATAATAGTTATAAGGCGTTTTATGAATTGATTAAAGCGCAAAAACCAAAGTATAAAACAGACAATTAAAAAGAGGTATATCATGTCAGGAATCATTGCACCATCAATTTTGAGCGCAGATTATACAAATTTGGAACGTGACGTCAAGCTTGTTGAAGCTGCTGGTGCAGAATATTTGCACATCGATGTTATGGATGGTAATTTTGTACCCGCTATATCTTATGGACCAAATTGGGTTAAGCAATTACGTCCAGAAACTGATTTAGTGTTAGACGTTCACTTAATGATTCAAAATCCAGAACGTTTTGTTGAAGAATTTGCAGATGCTGGAGCAGACATTATTGGTGTACATGTCGAAGCAACGCCGCACATTCATCGTGTGTTACAAATGATTAAGAATAAAGGTGTCAAAGCAGAAGTTGTTATCAATCCTGGAACACCAGTATCTGCAATTGAAGCGGTACTGGATATGGTTGATCAAGTACTTGTTATGACTGTGAATCCAGGATTTGGTGGACAAAAGTTCTTGCCATCAACATTGCAAAAAATTGAGCAACTACAAACATTTCGTGAGGAACGTGGCTTTGACTTCGACATTGAAATTGATGGTGGCGTAAATAATGAGACGATTAAGTCGGCATATGATGCTGGTGCAAACGTTTTCGTGGCTGGATCGTATGTCTACGATAAAGTAGATCCTGCTGCAAAAATCAGTATTTTGAAAGATTTGATCAAATAATGCAGATTAATATCTTAGCTGGTGGACCAACGGAATTATGGCCCAAAAACTTATTTCAAGAACAAGGGGTGTGGATTGGTGCTGATAGAGGTGCTTGGTATTTATACCAAAAAAATATACCAATGATCATGGCGGTTGGTGATTTTGATTCCTTGACAGATTTTGAATTAACCACAATTCAAAACCATTTAGCCAAGCAGAAAGTTATTCATGTCAAGGCTGAAAAGGATGAAACAGACACCGAATTAGCCTTAATGTACGCTCAAAAAAAAGACCCAGACATTATTAAAATATTTGGCGCTACTGGTGCGAGAATTGATCACATGTTAAGTAATTTGTGGTTAATGGCGGATGAGAAATTTGAAAATATTGTTGAAAAAACGAGTTTTATTGATAATACAAACAGCGTAAGCTATGCTACACCAGGTTTAAGTGAGATTGTAAAGTATTCTAACGCAAAGTACTTAGGATTTATGCCACTTAATAATGTTGAGAACTTCAAAATAAGAGATGCTAAGTACCCATTGACACTAACGAAAAATAAGTATAAAATGTGGTCATCAAATGAATTTGTTTCGGATTCTGTTCACATATCCTTTGATACAGGAATCATAATGATTACACAGTCAGTAGATGGAGATGAATAATATGTCAGTTAAAACAGTAGAAGATGCAACTTTTGTTGAAGAAACAAATACTGGTGTCAGTATTACGGATTTCTGGGCTACTTGGTGTGGTCCATGTCGTATGCAATCACCAGTTTTAGATGCTTTGTCAGATGAAATTGATAATGTAAAATTTGTTAAAATGGACGTTGATGCTAATCCTGAAACACCGGCCGAATTTGGTATTCGTGCTATTCCCACACTACTAATTAAAAAAGATGGGAAAGTGATGGATCGCTTGACAGGTTTTCATAATAAAGAACAATTAGCAAAGATTTTAGCGAAATATACAAATTAACTTGTCAAAGGGTTGAGTTTCTGGTAAAATTTAATATTGTTGTAGAAAGAGCTTTTAAAAAATAAACAGCTCGAAGAAGGAGGGTTAAACATGGCAAAAGATGCTATTACTGGTGCGCGTACACGCTTTGGTAACCAACGTTCACACGCGTTGAACTCAAGTCGTCGTAGCTGGAAGCCAAACTTGCAAAAAGTTACGGTTAAAATTAATGGTGCTGCACCAAAGAAAGTTTACTTGACAGCACGTACTTTGAAGGCTGGATTGAAGAACGGTTCTATCGAACGCGTTTAAGCTAGCATTTCGTTAGCTTGCTAACGTCGTAAGACCACCATAAGGTGGTCTTTTTTATTAATAGATAGAACACCTCTCAATGCAACTCAATTTATGTATGGTAAAATGTACTTAGTAAACTCTTTGTGAGGAGGAAATGCATTTATTGTGATACTTTAAGGATGTTGAGACAAGCTATCCTAAACCACAACAATAAATGTTCTTAAATTTTATGGCAATTATAATTAAAACAAACAATGGTGATATTAGCCTTGAAAATGATGTTATTGCTACAATCGTTGGTGGATCTGCAATTGAAAACCCAGGAATTGTTGGGATGGCATCTAAAGCAACTTTTCGCGATGGGGTTAACCAAATTCTGAATCGAGAAAACTACGCTAAAGGCGTTGTAGTTCATCAAAAAGATAGTGGTGTTGCGGTTGATGTCTACTTAGTTGCACAGTACGGTACCAAATTGTCCGAGATTTCAAAATCAGTTCAAGGTAAAGTAAAGTATAATCTTGACGCGTTTTTGGGTATTCACGTTTCTGAGGTTAACGTGATTGTCCAGGGTGTTCGTGTCAGTGACTAGGAGAGATTATGTCAGTTAATTCACTAACAAAGATTACCAATATTGAATTTGGTAAGATGATTAACGCTGCAGCAGCTGTGCTTGCTGCTAATGCAGATAAAATCAATAAATTAAACGTATTTCCGGTTCCTGATGGCGACACAGGAACAAACATGAGCCTTTCAATGGCGAGCGGTGCGCAATATGAACGTGACTCACTAGAAACAGAAATTGGTGCTTTGGCCAAAGCAACTTCCAAAGGCCTGTTAATGGGGGCGCGTGGTAACTCAGGCGTAATATTATCACAAATTTTCCGTGGCTTTTCTAATAGCATGGCTGGAAAAGAAACACTATCAGCACGGGATTTAGCTGATGCATTAATGAGTGGGGCACAAGTAGCATATAAGTCAGTGATGAAGCCTACTGAGGGCACAATCTTGACGGTTATTCGTGAGGCGGCAGCTAAAGCGAACAAGATAGCAGATCAAACAGACGATATTGTCGAACTGATGGCTGCTGTGCAGGAAGCGGCACAAGTAGCGCTGGATTCAACGCCTGACTTGTTACCGGTCTTAAAAGAAGTGGGTGTTGTTGATTCTGGTGGGCAAGGACTTGTTTTCGTGTTGCAAGCCTTCTATCAAGTGATCAGTGGTGATTTTAATGAAGAAGATATTAAAGCACCTGATAATGCTGAGCTTGATCAAATGGTTAAAGAACTTCATGCGGGAGCGCAAGCTAGTAACAGCTTGGATCCGGCAGATATTCAGTATGGTTACTGTACTGAAATTATGGTTCAGATCGGTAAAGGGACAACATATGATCATGATTTTGACTACCAAAAGTTTTACGATTATTTAGCAGAATTAGGTGATTCTTTATTAGTTATCAACGATGATGAAATTGTTAAAGTACACGTGCATACTGAAAATCCTGGTAAAGTAATTAGTTGGGGAACGCATTTTGGTTCACTAGTTAAAGTGAAAGTTGACAATATGCGTGATCAACAGCAAACAGTTATTGATGCGCAACGCGCAGAAGAAGCACGTATTGAAAAAATTGCTAATATGCAGGTTCCAGTATCTGATACAGCGGTAATTGCCATTGCCGCTGGTGATGGTATTGCAGAACTTTTCAAAAGTCTGGGCGTTCATACTGTGATTTCTGGCGGTCAGACAATGAATCCATCAACTGCTGATATTATGAAAGTTATTGAAGAGAGCGGTGCAAAAAAGATTATTATTTTACCGAATAATAGTAATATTTTCATGGCAGCAGAACAGGCGATAACATTAGCAGAAATCCCAGTAAAAGTTGTTAAAACACGTACAATTCAGCAAGGGCTAACAGCGATGATGGGCTATAACCCTGATGCCGATTTGGAACAAAATGCTACAGAAATGTCAGAAATGATGGCTGATGTAAAGTCGGCACAAATTACGCAGGCAGTTCGTGAAACTAAATTTAATGGTCACGAAATTCATCATGGTGACTGGATGGGGATTATCGATGGTGACATTGAAGTCGTAACTCAGAATGTTGAATCGGCTGCACAAGAATCTATTCAAAAAATGATTGATGAGGATTCGGAAATTGTGACAATCATTTTTGGTGAAGGTACAAAAGCTAAAGTTGCGCAAAAGTTAAAAGCATTTGTGGAAGAACTAGATGACGATCTAGAAGTCGAAGTTCACGATGGTGGACAACCGTTGTATCCATTCTTCATATCAGTTGAATAATAAAAAGACGTCAATTCAGTGTCGTACTGAATTGACATCTTTTTATTTATAGCCAACCTAATGCACTAATGGCAGCGTATATTACAGATCCAGCCATTAAGATAACCATAAACCATGACATAACTAACGTCATTTTTTCGAGACGTGTCCGTGGTTTTTTATCAATTTTTGGTACCTTATGTTGGTTTAACTTTGATTCTATTTCAGCTTGTAACTTTGTGTTAACTGGTTGGTGGTTTTGTTCGTCAGTCATTGATATCACCTCTAATATATTACTTTCTAGTCTATCATATCTTATAAAATAATTGAAATTTCTAAGCGAATTCGTTAAAGTTAGATACGAGGTAATGAAAATGCAATGGTGGATTTGGCCACTTAGTGGTTTTATTTTTTGGACAGTTGTCGTTATATTTAAGAAATGGACAGCTTTAAAACAATTATCAATTAAAACATTAGATATTATTACAATTCCTAATTGGATAGTCTTACATCAAACGATGGGGTATCTATTTGGTATTAGCTTTGTCCCTTGGTTTTTACTCATATGGCTGATTGTGGGCATGGTTTTAGCTTGGTTTTTATTGCAAAATAACTGGCGATGGCACACTTTTTGGCGAAAGTACTGGCAATGGAGTGGTTTATTAGCTGCAATAGTGACCATTTTGATAACAATTATTGGGTTGATTTTCCACTAATCCCCACATCCTTCAAGCGTAGTTATTCTGTATAGCTACGCTTTTTTTTGTGATGAAAATTTACTAGTTTGTGACAAAACATTAATTTGGGTGGAGCGAAGTGGGGAAATGTGGTAAATTAATAGTATAGAAATTTTAATGGGGGTGACTCTATGTTCATGGGTGAATACTCACATACGCTTGATACAAAGAGTCGCTTAATCATTCCGGCAAAATTTCGCAATCAACTCGGTGATCAATTCATTATTACAAAATGGATGGAGAAATCACTTCGTGCGATGCCAATGGCAGTTTGGGAAAAATTGCAAGAGCAGTTAAATCAATTGCCATTAGGTAAGAAAGATGCACGTGCTTTTAAACGATTTGTTATGGCTGGTGCATTAGAAACCGAGTTTGATAAACAGGGACGAATTGTTGTTCCTAGTAATTTAAGAGAATACGCGTCACTAGAAAAAAGTGTTGTAGTTACCGGTGTTGGTGATTCATTCGAAATATGGAGTGCAGAGAATTGGTCAGCATATACGGCTGAAACTGCGGATAATTTTGATAATATTGCTGAAGGGTTGGTAGACTTCGACCTTTGAACGAATTAATAATACAGTTTTAAGAAAGAGGGCTACTATGCCATTCGAACATGTAACAGTACTCTTACATGAGGCTATTGCTCTATTAAACATTAAACCAGAAGGCATTTATGTCGATGCTACATTAGGTGGCGGTGGGCATACTGGCGAAATTTTAAAGAAACTTACAACCGGTACACTTTATAGTTTTGACCAAGATGATACAGCTATCCAATATAATACTGAACAATACGCAGATGAAATCAATGCTGGTAAATTAGTTCTAATCCATAAAAACTTTCGCACGTTAACTTCCGCACTATCAGATTATGGTGTGACAGCAGTTGATGGTATTGTTTACGATTTAGGCGTTAGTTCTGTGCAATTCGATGATGGACAGCGAGGGTTCAGTTATAAATATGATGCTGAACTTGATATGCGTATGGATCAACGACAAGCATTAACAGCTAAAACAATTGTTAATGAGTGGCCGTTTAATGAATTAATGCGCATTTTGAGCCGTTATGGGGAAGACCGATTTCCTAAGCAAATTGCTCGAAAGATTGAACAACATCGTGAAAATGCACCGATTAATACGACCTTTGAGTTGGTTGACATTATTAAGGAAGCTATTCCAGCACCCGCTCGCCGAAAGGGTGGACATCCTGCAAAACGTTCATTTCAAGCATTTCGTATTGCTGTCAATGACGAATTAGGTGCCTTAGAAGATTCATTAACTCAAGCACTCGATTTGTTAGCAACTGATGGCAAAATTAGTGTCATTACTTTTCAGTCATTAGAAGATCGCTTAGTAAAGCAAATGTTTCGTGAAAAATCTTCTGCACCAGAATTACCAGTTGGTTTGCCGGTTCTACCGGGGCAGTTTGAAGCAGATTATGAGTTATTAACGCGCAAACCAATTTTACCTAGCATAGAAGAGATGGCCATCAATCATCGTGCAGAATCGGCAAAACTACGTGGTATAAGAAAAAAGTAGACTAGATGCTGTGGTCTTACATGAAATCAGCAATGATAAATAAATTGGAGAATATTACATGGCACAAAATGCATATCAATATACACCTTCAGCACAGCGAGGACCTATAACAGCATCTCAGCCGCGTACTCATAGTCGTACCAAATACAAAGTCGCTGCCTGGACAAGAAAGGAGCGAATAATGGTGGCAATTGTTGCCATTATTGTTTTAGCATTGATGGTTGGTGTTGTTTACACGAGCATGCAGACAACCAAAACAACAGCTAATGTCAACGCAGTTCAAACTAAAATTGATGAAACTAAGCAAAATAATGATGATTTACGTACACAGGTACAAACAGCCATGAGTAAAAAAAATCTAGATAAGGTTGCAAAAAAATATGGCATGACACTGTCTGACAGCAGTGTACGCAATATTAATCAATAATTATGAAAAATAAAGTGAGACGGATACCACAAAAAAAAATCACGGAAAATGCCAAGACTTTTGGTGTTCTGCTGCTTATCGCAACGATTATCGTGATTTTAGGACTTGGTGTACGTCTTTTTATTATCGCGGGTAATAAATCGGTAGATGGTCATAATCTTACAAAAGCCACACGTGAAGCTTTTGTGGGAGAGCAAAACATTATTGCCTCTCGTGGTAAAATATTCGACTCGGACGGACAAGTGTTGGCAGAAAATACCACGGTCTATAACATGTACGCGATATTGAATAAAAATCAAAAAGACACTGATGGTAAGCCATTGTATATTACGGACAAAGCTAAAGTCGCTCGGGAATTAAGTAAGGTAATCAATCTAAAAGAGAAAGAAATCTATAAACGTTTGTCCAGTAAACAATTTCAAGTCGAATTTGGTACTGCGGGTAAAAACTTGACGATTGCGCAGCATAATAAAATTGAGAAAATGAAACTCTCAGGCATTGCATTTACTTCACATCAAGCTCGAACATATCCTAATGATCAAATGGCTTCTCACCTAATTGGAAATGTGAATATGGTTGAAGGTAGCAGTGGTCAGTCAACTATATCTGGCATAATGGGCATTGAAGCAGCAGAGAATACGCTGTTATCAGGTAAAAATGGCATCAAGAGTTACCAGGGGCAAAAAACCGATAGCAGTAAAAGTGTTAAAAATGGAGATGACGTATATCTAACATTAGATTCCTCGCTACAAACAACCTTAGAAACACGAATGGACACATTCGTGAAAGCTACTAAGCCAACATCAGCAGTTGCCGTGTTAATGGAAGCTAAAACAGGTCGTATTGTCGCAGCAACACAACGACCTAATTTTAATCCGAACAATAAGGCAAAGCCACCAACGGTTTGGTCTAATTTGTTAAATCAAGGTGCTTTTGAACCTGGTTCTACGATGAAAGGCATAACGATGGCTGCTGCGATTGATACTGATAAATGGCAGCCTAATGCAACATTTCAGTCAGGAACGTATCTGATCGACGGAAAGGAAGTAACAGATTCCTTTGGTAATGATCAGGGGCAAATGACATATCGAGAGGGGTTCTGGCGTTCATCGAACGTTGCTTTTGCAAAAACAGAACAAAAACTTGGCTCTCAAACATGGAAAAACTATTTAGAAAAATTCAAATTTTTACAGTCAACACAGTCAGGCCTCAACGGTGAAGAAGCAGGGTCATTTGCATTTTCATATGCGATTGATCAAGCTAATACAGCATTTGGACAGGCTATTCGTGTCACACCGCTACAGATGATACAGGCATATTCAGCAATTGCAAATAATGGACAGGAAATTAGACCCTATTTCATTGATAAAATTGTTAATTCATCAACTGGTGAAATAGTTAAACAAGGTAAAACAAAGACAGTTGGGTATCCCATAAAAGCTAGTACAGCAAAGCAAGTTAGAAAGTATATGATAGATGTTGTGAATAAGTCAGATGGAACTGCTAAAGAATTTGATCTTAGTGATGATGGTTACCAGGTCGCCGCAAAGACAGGTACAGCCCAAATTAGCGAGAACGGGCAGTATTCACAAACCTATAAGAATGCGATTCACTCAGTGATAGCTTTAGCGCCAGAAAAAAATCCTAAATATATATACTATATGGCCGTCAAGCAACCATCACAATTACCAGATGGGGATATTCAACCAACACTGAGTAAAATATTTAAACCTTTAATGCTACAAGCTTTAAATGACAGTGATAGTGCTGTAAAATCAAAGACAACTAAACAAACGGTTCCTAATGTAGTTGGACAATCCATTTCCAGCGCAAAGTCTACAATGGCTGAGGCAGGATTTAGAGTTGCAGTTGTTGGTTCAAAGGGCAAAGTTACTGGCCAGTCATTGTTAGCTAATCAAAAGTCATTGACAAATCAATTGGTCATTTTGACTGCAAAAGGAAATACATATATGCCAAATATGATTGGTTGGAGTTTGGTTGATGCACAAACATTTGCTAATAAAATAGGTTTCAAATTAACGTGGAAAGGTTCTGGATTTATTTCAGGCCAAAGTATAGCTGAGAACCAACTGATTGTAAAAAGTAGTGTTGTGTCAATTGCTTTAAAAGAGAAGGAGTAATGGGAGAAAATGACAGAGTATTTTTGGGCATTCACCCGTGCGTTTATTGTTACTGTAATATTCATGCCAGCGGTGATTAAATTTTTAAAACAATCTAAAGAACAGGCGGTAATTCGTAAATTAGGGCCAGATCATCAATCTAAAGCTGGTACGCCAAGTATGGGTGGGGCATTGTTTATCCTAGCAGCAGTATTAAGTGCGTTGATTGGGAGTGTTGCCTATGCAGGTAGACTTGGGTTTATTATGGCGCTTATACCTATTTTGGCAGTAGCTGCCTATGCAGTCATTGGTGGTATTGACGATGCGCTAAAAATGATTCATCATGCGGATGATGGTTTCCGTTTTCTTCCAAAGCTTCTGGCACAAACTCTTTGTGCAGGTGCTATCATGCTTATTATGTGGTTCATGCACATACCACTCGTCTTAAATATACCTTTTATTGGTGTTTTTAATTTAGGAATCTTTTACTTTATTTTTCTATGGTTTTGGCTTGTGGGTTGGTCAAATGCGACAAACCTAACAGATGGCTTAGATGGGCTATTAACTGGCACAAGCCTTATTGTCTATCTCGTATATACGTGGATTGCTTTAGACGTTCATAATCATATCATTGTGATTTTTAACGCCTCAATTATAGGGGCATTGGCCGGATTTTTGTTATTTAACAAACCAAAAGCTAAAATTTTCATGGGTGATACAGGCTCTCTGGCATTGGGCGCAGGTTTAGCTATTGAGTCTATTGTATTGGGTATACCATTTTCATTGCTATGGTTTGGGTTGGTTTTTGTTATCGAGACCTTGTCAGTCGTGATTCAAACAACCGGCTACCATTTCTGGAAAAAGCGAATTTTCCCCATGGCACCAATACATCACTCATTTGAAAAGTTTGGCTGGAATGAATGGCAAATTGATGCATTATTCTGGATTGTAACGGCAATTATCGGCATTATCGGCATTTTGTATATGAGTTAAAGCGGTTATGACCGCGTACATATTAATATAGAAATCAGGTTAGTTATGCAAGCAACAGATTTTAAAAACAAAAAAGTAATGGTATTTGGTTGGGCACGCTCAGGAAAAGCGGCAGCACAACTATTAACAAAACTAGGTAGCAAAGTTACAGTAGTCAATGGTAGTGAATTTGATACGCAAGATGCTATTTATCAATCTTTATTAGCTGTCGATGTAGCATTAGTTGGTACGGACAATTCCGAAACGCTTGATGATACATATGATTACCTGATTAAAAATCCTGGTATTAATTATGATCACCCTTTAGTACAAAAAGCTGAAAAACTTAATATTCCTATACTGTCAGAAGTCGAGGTTGCCTTGAGCACTTTCAATGGTCGTTTGATAGCAGTAACTGGTTCGAACGGAAAAACAACAACTACATCACTAATTCGTGATATGTTGAAGGCTGATGGTCAAAATGTAATAACTGCGGGAAATATTGGTGTTCCAGTTAGTGAGGTGGTTTATAATTTGACTCGAGAGGATACTTTATTATTGGAATTATCTAGCTTCCAATTATTAGGGTTACCTGATATCCAACCAGATATTGCGTTGGTTACTAATATTTTTGCAAATCATTTAGATTATCATAAGACACGTGAAAACTACGTTGCTGCTAAATTCCAGATTACACGTAATCAAAATGCTAACCAATACTTGGTTTTAAATGCTGATGGGCGAGACACAGAAAAGTTTAAAAACGAAACTGAAGCCCAAATTTTAGAATTTTCTAGAACAAAAAATCATTTTCCAGTTGCATTTTCGAATGGTAATTTGACAATGACAGATGAAATTTTGATGCCGACTAAAGATATTAAGTTAGTCGGGCCACACAACCAGGAAAATATTTTAGCTGCTGTAACAGTAGCTAACTTAGCCGGTGTGTCTAAACCAGCTATTCGAGAAGTTTTAAAAACGTTTAGTGGTGTAGCGCATCGACTGCAATATCTGTTTACAGTTGGTGATGTTAAATACTACAACGATTCTAAAGCAACAGATATTGAAGCTACTCAAACCGCTTTGGATAGTTTTGATTGTCCAACGATATGGATTGGTGGCGGTTTAGAGCGTGGGGATGAGTTGGAACGTTTGCTACCAAACCTAAAAAATGTGAAGGCAGTTATTGCTGTTGGAGAGACGCAACAAAAAATTGTAACACTTGCTCGTGAGGCTGGAAAACCAGTGATTGCTGTGACTGATGTCGAACATGCTGCGCCGGTGGCTGTTCAATTAGCTTCACCAGGAGATGTAGTATTGCTTTCTCCGGCACAAGCAAGTTGGGATCAATATAGTAGCTTTGAAGAGCGTGGTGATAATTTTGTTGCGTCACTAAAAGAAACATTGAATTCATGAGAGGATTAAAATGAAAATAATTCTATCGGGTGGTGGTACTGGTGGTCATATTTACCCAGCATTAGCATTAGCTGAAGTCATTCATAGACATGAGCCGGACACAGAATTTTTGTATGTTGGTTCAGAACGTGGTGTAGAATCAAACATTGTGCCGGCCACAGGCATGCCTTTTGAAAAATTAACTGTTCAAGGCTTTAAAAGATCTTTTTCATTAGAAAACATCAAAACAGTATCACTATTCTTAAAAGCGGTTAAAGAGGCTAAAAAGATTATTAAGGATTTTAATCCTGATGTGGTAGTTGGAACAGGTGGATATGTTAGTGGCGCTGTTGTCTATGCTGCCCAAAGGTTGCACATCCCAACTGTTATACATGAGCAAAATTCAGTGGCTGGCGTTACAAATAAGTTTTTGTCACGCGGTGCGACTAAGATAGGTGTCGCTTTTGATGCTGCCCTGTCGCAGTTTCCCAAAGACAAAGTGTTTGTTGTAGGAAATCCTCGTGCACAACAAGTGGCATCTATTAAGTCTAGTTTTTCGTGGCAACAAATTGGATTGAGTGATGAAAAGCCATCACTATTGATATTTGGTGGCTCACAAGGAGCACCGCCAATCAATCTAGCTGTGATTGAAGCTATGCAGGAGTTCAATAAAAGAAACTATCAAGTTGTTATTGTGACTGGTCCAAAGCGATATGACAATGTTTTAAATCGTTTGACTACACAGCCAGCAGATAATATTCGAATATTACCTTACATTGACAATATGCCAGAGGTATTAGCAAAAACGTCAGCTATTGTATCACGAGCTGGTGCAACGTCTATTGCGGAAATTACTGCACTGGGTATCCCATCAATTCTAGTGCCAAGCCCTTATGTTACTGGTGATCATCAAACAAAAAATGCACAAAGTCTAGTTGATGCAGGTGCCGCATTAATGATTACTGAACCAGCTTTGTCAGGAAAAGCGTTATTGTTAGCAGCGGATTCACTGTTATTAAATCAATCTGTTAGCAAAACAATGACAGAACAAGCCAAAAATGTTGGTATCAGAGATGCTGGAGATCGTTTATACGCGTTAATATTAGATGCAATCGGTGAATAATGGAGAAAATCAAATCACAATTTATGAAGCGACGACCGCTAAAACTTTGGCTTAGTTTGGCGGCTTTTGTTGTTTTAATTGTCGGTTTAATCTTGAGTTTACAACCATGGCGTACAATTAGTTCAGTCAATATTGATTCGAATATGTTAACCAAGCAACAAGTTGAAAAATATGTGGGTCTTAACGATAAAACGCCACGCTGGCGTGTTCTTGGACAAACGTCTTTCATCGCACATGAATTAATAAAAAAAGATGCCAAAATTTATTCTGCTGATATTGATTTAGACCGCAATGTCGTTTCGATTAAAGTTGTTGAAAATATTAATGCCGGATTTGTGAAAAAAAATGGTCAATGGTATGCGCTTAACCGTCAAGGAAAAACAAAAAAAGTTAATAGTCCTAATGGAAATGCGCCGGTGTATAGTAATTTCAAAAATAGTGAGCAACTGAGTAACACAGCCCAAGCCTTCTCACAATTTGAATTATCCCTAAGGCAGAATATAAGTCAAATCATATATTCGCCAACCAAGGATAACGATAATCGTTTGAAGATTATTATGACTGATGGCAATACAGTTTTGGCTACACTGAAAACATTTGGAAAAAAAATGATTTATTATCCAGGCATTGCAGCGCAAATGCAAACTAAGGGAATAATCGATTTACAATATGGCGCATATTCCTACGGATATGGTTCTAAATAGAACGGCAAATGAGTGGTAAAACACCTCATTTGTATGGTACCATTAGTATTAGGTATATTTTAAAAAATAATTTATAAAGGGGCACAACGCATGAATAATTCAGGCGTGACGGTTGGATTAGACATCGGAACTACTTCAATCAAGGTTGTCATTACACAAATGACTGGTAATCAGTTCAATGTAATTGGTGCAGGAAATGCCCCATCACGGGGCTTAAGACGTGGAGTCATTGTTGACATTGATGCGACTGCAAGTGCAATTCGTGAAGCGATTGACCAAGCACAAGAAAAAGCAAATATTCAAATCAGTGAAGTTGTAGTTGGTATTCCAGCTAATCAAATTAAAATTATTAATGTCGATGGTTTAGTATCGATTGCTAATCAGAATAAAAGAATTACGTATCAAGATGTACAAAATGTTGCAGCACAGGCCTTGTCCAGTGGATTGCCAGCTGGCCATGATGTAATTGAATTGGTCGCCGAGGAATTTGTAGTCGACGGCTTTGATGGCATCAAAGATCCACATGAAATGATTGGTGTTCGATTAGAGATGCATGGAATTGCTTATGTTGGACCGGAAAAAGTTTTAGATAACACACAGATGGCTATTCAAAAAGCAGGCTTAACTTTACGAGAATTTGTATTAGCGCCATTAGCCATGGGATCTATCATTTTAAATGATGGACAGCAGGATTTTGGAACTGTTCTTATAGATCTTGGTGGTGGGCAAACGAGTACTTCAGTTATTCATGATCGAAAGCTCAAATTCACCTTTGTCGACATAGAAGGCGGAGACAATATAACTAAAGATATATCAACTGTTTTAGGAACATCATATATTAACGCTGAGAAAATCAAGCGAGACTATGGATATGCAGACCCCACACAAACTTTGTCATCTAACGAATTTCCAGTAGAAGTTATCGGCGAAGAATTTACTAAGCAATTTGATGAACAGTATCTTTCAGAGATTATCGCTGCACGTTTGGAACAGATGTATACGCGGTTGTTTGCGCAGTTAAAGCAAATTGGTGCGTTGAATCTACCAGGTGGTTTTGTTCTAACTGGTGGTAACGCCGCCTTACCAAAAATGGTAGACTTTGCAAAGCGAGTCTTGGGTGATAATGTCCGCCTATTTGTACCAGATCAAATTGGTTTACGGCATCCGGCCTATTCTCGTTCACTATCGTATGCGATGTTTGCTTCTCGTGAAAGTATGACACAACAAGTAATCAAGCAAACTATTATGCAACGTCATGTAGTTGCACAGCAACCGTCCATGCTACCAGAAGAGTATGCGGATGAAGTTGTGCAACAGCCTGTAGAAGGTTTTCAGTATAATGGTGAAATTGTAAATGATCCCCAACAAAGCTGGTTTGGTAAAATGCGCCAAAAACTTAGCAATTTATTTAATGAAGAATAATCGAACATTTAAGGAGACAACTCATGGATTTTTCAATTGATGACGCGCAACAAGCAGGCGCAATCATTAAGGTTATCGGTGTTGGAGGCGGTGGTTCCAATGCTGTTAATCATATGATAGAAGAAGGTGTTAGCGGTGTCGAATTTATCGTTGCCAACACTGATGTACAAGCACTAGACAAATCAAAAGCAGATACAAAAATTCAAATTGGTCCTAAATTGACTGGCGGATTGGGCGCAGGTTCTAACCCTGAAAGGGGAACCAAAGCCGCTGAAGAATCATCAGAAGCAATTGCTTCTGCAATGACAGGGGCTGATATGGTAGTTATTACAGCTGGAATGGGTGGTGGAACTGGTAATGGCGCTGCTCCAGTTGTAGCACGAATTGCCAAGGAACAAGGCGCTCTAACCGTTGCAGTGGTTACTCGTCCATTTAAGTGGGAAGGTCCAAAGCGTGGTCGTTATGCTGCTGAAGGTCTTCAAGCACTCTCAGAATCTGTCGATTCTTTGATTGTTATTACAAACGAACGTTTGAAAGATCGTATTGATTTGCGCACACCATTGTCAGAAGCTTTCAAAGTAGTTGATGAAGTAGTGGCACAGGGTGTTCGTGGTATTTCAGAATTGATTACCAACCCAGGCTTTATTAATTTGGATTTTGCTGATGTTAAAACAGTTATGCAAGATGCCGGGCCTGCTTTGATGGGTGTTGGGCAAGCCAGTGGTGAAACGCGTGCAGCTGATGCAACCAAGCAAGCTATTTCTTCTCCATTGTTGGAAGTTGACATGGCAGGAGCTGAAGATGTTCTGCTAAACATCACAGGTGGTCTTGATATGTCATTGTTTGAGGCGCAAACGGCATCAGAAGTGATTAGCCAAGAAGCTGGTCACGATGTCAATGTTATTTTTGGTACTTCAATTGATGAAAATTTGGAAGATTCAATTCGAGTTACAGTGATTGCTACTGGCTTACAAAATGTGACTGAAAAACCTAAGATGACGGAAAACACGGCAACCTCAGCTGCAAATGTTTTTGGTTCTAATGTCAGTACAAGTAGTACAACAAATGAAGCACCAGTAAACAATAATTCTGTATTTGAAAAGCCAGCACCGTCAAATGTTACCTCCAAGCCTACAATGGCACAAAATGATCCATTTGCAGACTGGAATATTACGAATGATACAAAAGATGTATTCTCTGAGGAAAAGCGCTTTGACGATGTTCAAAAGCAGTCTTTTGATGTGTTTAATACACCAACTTCAAGTGCATCTGTTGATTTGTCAAATGATGATGATAATGATCAACCACCATTTTTCAAGAAGCGTTAAGGAGAACTTATGGCATTAGGTGATACAATTAAACGCCTTTTCAGCAATGAAGAAGACGACTATTACGAAGAAGATGGGTATGAACAAAGTCAACAGCAAGAGCAACAGGCGACACAACAAACTTCTTCACAACCACGATTTGTTAGGCAAACTAGTCAGTCACAAACTCCTGCAGGATTAAACAGCGCTAACAGTAAAATTGCCTTATTTGAACCTAAAGTGTATTCAGATTCCCGTTCAATTGCGTCGCAAATACTTGGCGGTGAAGCTGCAATCGTTAATTTTACTCAAATTGATGAAGCACAAGCCAAACGTATTTTAGATTTCTTGGGTGGTACAATATACGCTGTTAATGGGGAAATTGAACGTATCGGGCAATCGATTTTTTTGGTAACGCCAAATACGTTTGAAATTTCTGGTACATTGACGGATAACCTTGAACCAAACAGTCGGTACTAATACACATGATAATAGAAATTATTAGATGGGTTTTTAACCTAATTCAATATTATGAATATGCCATCGTCATTTATATTTTGATGTCTTGGCTTCCTGGCGCACGTGAATCTGGCTTAGGGCGTTTCCTTGGAAAAATTGTTGAACCTTACTTAAGTATGTTTCGTTTTATTCCACCTATAGCGATGATTGATTTCTCGCCAATTGTTGCCATAATTGCTTTGAATTTTGCTCGTAATGGTTTATTCCATTTGGTTAATTTGTTCCTATGACGAGCAAGGTATCAACAATCAGTCAACATTTTCGTTTAAATGAACAATCGTTTATAAAGCAAGTTGATGGTTGGATTCAACAATCAAGAAATGAGTACCGGAGTATTTTAACGCGATTTCTTAATCCACGGGAACAATACATTTTAAATGTTTTAGTAAATCAAGCTACTGATTTAGCTGTTTACTTTAATGGTGGTGTCCAAGGTGCGGAGAGCCAACGTGCTATCCTTATGCCCAAAGAATATCCTCAAGATGATTTGGCATTTGAGATAGCATTACTTGAGATAAAGTATCCTACTAAATTTGATAATCTGCATCACTCAACTATTTTAGGATCAATGATGCATAGTGGCATTAGTAGAAGTGTTTTCGGTGATATTTTATATAATCAAACACACAGTCGGTGGCAAATCGTCATTGACTCAAAGATGCAACGTTACATGCAACAGATAGTTACCAAAATTGGTCATGTACAAGTGTCTCTAGTAGAATGTGATTTTCACAACGTACTCCCTCATATAAGTGACTGGGAAGAAAAATTTTTGTTGTTATCTTCTTTACGACTTGACACGGTAATTTCAGCTGGATTTGACCTATCGCGTTCTGATGCTAAAAATCTAATTGAAGAAAATCAGGTGCGCGTAAATTGGAGCGAAATAGCTAAACCAGATGTAGAATTAGCAATTGGTGATGTTATTTCAGTCAGAAAGCATGGTCGAGTTCAGATTAAACTGCTTGACGGAATAAGCAAAAAAGGCAAGATAAAAGCTATTGTCAATATTATCCGGAGATAGTGAACCACTATGAAACACCTGGAGTTGAGCATACACAAACCATTTTAAAGGAGAAAAATAATGGCGTTAACACCCGATGAAATTTTAAATCATGAATTTACAAAAAAAGGCAGTAAAGCTTACATTGCTACAGATGTCGATGCCTTTTTAGATCAAATTAATGGTGATTATGAAGCATTGATTGCAGAACGCGATGAATTAAAGCGTCAAAATGAGCTAGCTCAAGCTAAAATTGAAGAGCTTGAATCAAAACGTGATCAAGTGAATCAATCAATCTTTGTTGCCCAAGAAGCAGCTGACCGCTTGAAGCAAGATGCGGATGTAGAAGTGAAAAAACAGTTAACTCATGCCCAAGAAGCAGCAACAAAAATTATTAATGATGCTCGAGCAAAGGCAGATGCAGATGCTGTTCGTTTGGCCCAAGAAAATGCTGAATTAACGAATGAACAAAATCAATTGCGTACTGAAGTTGAAGATTTTAAAAATTCATTCTTGCAATTGTTGGAATCTCAGCGTAAACTATTAGAAAGCGATGAGTTAGCAGAAGCGGTTCATCGGTTACCGATGGGACAAGTAACTGCCCATCGTGTTGGCGAAGTTGCAAAGGCTGAGCCAGTTGTTATCCCTGAACCTGATAAAGAACAAAACGATGCGGTGTCAAGCGAAGAGCAAGGCCCTGTGGTAGTGTTTCCGGGATCGGAACAAGACGAAGACGATAAATAATTATAAAAAGCGTAACACAGTAAGGTTAGCATTCATACGTGCAGCGAGTCATGGTGGTTAGAGATGATCGTCCCTGATGTTGACTAGATCAGTTACTATTTTGTTTAGCTGAATATAAATATCTAGTAAGCTAAGCCGGTGAGGATCGTTAAAACTCTGTGAAGGGCAGTATTTTGTACTGCTAAACATTGGGTGGTACCACGCTATTGCGTCCCTATGCTTTTAAGCATAGGGATTTTTTATATTTATTATGGTTTAAATAAATTTGTTTAAAATGATAAAAAGGAGAATTTATCAATGAAATATAAAGATACATTAAATCTTGGGAAAACAGGGTTTCCAATGCGTGGTTCGCTTCCTAAAACTGAACCCGAACGTCAAGCAAAATGGTATGCACAGAATCTATACCAGAAAAGATTATCTCAAAATGAATTGAAACCACATTTTAATTTGCACGATGGACCACCATATGCGAATGGAAATATTCATATTGGTCATGCGTTGAATAAAATTACTAAGGATATTATTATCCGTTATAAGAATATGGCTGGTTTTCATGCACCATATGTCCCAGGATGGGATACACATGGTTTACCAATTGAGCAACAATTGACAAAGCTAGGGCACGATCGCAAAAGTATGCCAAAGCATGAATGGCGTAATTTGGCTAAAGATTTTGCTCTAAAACAAGTTGATACACAACGTGCTGACTTTAAGCGACTTGGTGTATTAGGTGACTGGGATAATCCATACATAACGTTACAACCTGAATTTGAAGCAGCACAAGTTCGAGTTTTTGGTACTATGGTTTCTAAAGGCTATATCTTTAAAGGTGCAAAGCCAGTTTATTGGTCATGGTCTTCTGAATCTGCTTTAGCTGAAGCTGAAATTGAATATCATGATATTGATTCAACGTCTTTGTTTTATGCAAACAAAGTCAAAGATGGCCATGATCTCTTGGATGAGAATACGTACTTTGTGGTTTGGACGACGACACCTTTTACAGTAACTGCTTCTCGGGGAATTACCTTAGGTCCCGATTTTGATTATTCAGTGGTGAAGCCAGCTGGGGATGACCGCAAATTCGTCGTGGCCACAGAATTGCTGGAAACAGTGGCACCAAAGTTTGGCTGGGAATCATGGGAAACTGTAGCTACTTACAAGGGACAAGAACTTGATAAGATGACTGCATACCATCCATGGGATAGTGACCAAGAAGAATTAGTTATGAATGCCGATCATGTTACGTTGGATTCTGGAACGGGATTGGTCCACACAGCTCCTGGTTTTGGTGAAGATGATTATAATGTTGGTAAAAAATATGGTTTGCCTGCTGATGTTACTGTTGATGCCAAAGGATTTATGACGTCTGATGCTGGTCCTGATTTTGAAGGTAAGTTTTATGATGATGTTGTTGGTACAGTGATTAATAAGTTAACTGATGCGCGCTTATTCTTGGCAAAAGAGAAAATTACACACTCATATCCATTTGACTGGCGTACAAAAAAACCTATCATTTGGCGAGCTGTGCCACAATGGTTTGCATCTGTTGAAAAATTCCGTAGTGAAATTTTATCAGAATTAGATAAAGTTACTTATTTCCCAGAATGGGGTAAGGTGCGTCTTCATAATATGATTCGTGATCGTGGTGATTGGGTAATCTCACGTCAACGTGTTTGGGGTGTACCATTACCAATTTTTTATGCAGAAGATGGGACAGCTATCTTAGATGAAGCAATCATTAACCATGTTGCCGATTTATTTGCAGAACATGGTTCGAATTACTGGTTTGAACATGAAGCGAAGGATTTATTGCCTGAAGGCTATACTAATGAACATTCTCCAAATGGCGAATTTACTAAAGAAGAAGATATCATGGATGTGTGGTTTGATTCTGGTTCTTCATGGAATGGCGTATTGAACACACGTCCACAGTTAGACTATCCAGCTGATATGTATCTAGAAGGATCTGATCAATATCGTGGTTGGTTTAATTCTTCATTAATAACATCAGTTGCTGTTAATGGTATAGCACCATACAAGGCCATTTTATCACAAGGATTTACTCTTGATGGTAAAGGCAATAAGATGTCAAAGTCATTGGGCAATACGATTTCTCCTATTGAAGTAGCCAACAAACTTGGTGTTGAAATTTTAAGGTTGTGGACAATTTCTGTTGACACATCGCAAGATATGCCTGTATCAAATGAAATTTTGAAACAGGTTTCAGAAAATTATCGTAAGTTACGTAATACATTACGTTTCTTGATGGCCAATACAGCTGATTTTGATCCGAAAAAAGATGCAATTGCTTACAGTGATTTATCTGCACATGATCAGTATTTCTACGCTTTAGAAAATAATTTTGTTGCAGATATTCGCAAAGACTATGATAACTATCAATTAAATGATATTTTCAAGCGTGTTATTAATTTTGTCAATGTTGATTTATCAGCCTTTTATTTGGATATTGCTAAAGATGTCGTGTATGTTGAAGCCCCTACAAGTCATGCTCGACGCTCTATGCAAACCGTATTTTATAAAACATTAACTGATCTTGTACGATTATTATTGCCAGTATTACCACATACGGCTGAAGAAGTTTGGGAGTATTTGCCACATGAAACAGCTGAATTTGCTTACTTGACAGATATGCCAGAGGTAGAGGATTTGGGTGACACGACGGCGTTGTTTGATCAGTGGTCAGTATTTATGAAGCTACGCGATGCAGTTAACAAAGCATTAGAGGAAGCACGTGAAGCAGATTTGATTGGTAAAAATGCTGAGGCGGCTTTGACAATGTACTTGACGGCTGAACAACAAAACTGGTTGGCAGAATTGCATGCCGATGTACGTTTACTTCTAATGGTATCGCAATTGCATGTTCAAGATGTTCAAGAAGCTGAGAATGCTAAAGATTATGATGACTGGCAGTTAGCAGTGGCTCATGCAACAGGCGGTGTTTCTCTAAGAGATCGTATGTTCCATGAGGACTTAGGTGCCGATCCAGCTTTCCCAGAATTATCAAAACATGAAGCTGAAATCATACGTGAGTTTTACCCAGAAGCTGTAACAGAAGGTTTGGAGTAAATTAAAAACATTACACTTTTATTCATGTGTAATGTTTTTTTTGAGCGATCGTTTGTTTAATGAAGGTGAGTTTTTAGTAATTGATTTGTTATTTAGTTGTAATTTTGATAAAATAATGGATAAAGTGTTTATAGGAGTAGGGCTTATGGGCGAAAAAGATCAACTTAAAATTTGGCAAGATGAATTGATAAAAATTATTAACGATTTAAACACACCACATACACTTGGTGGCATTACGAACCCAGCAAATCGTAAGCACGATTCAATGATGGCGCGTCGAGCACTAGATAATTTAATTATTTTGAGCGAAGAAATTAATAAAGCCCGTCATAGCAATAATGAAGAGTAACTCTGAAATAATAATCTTTTGATTACCCATATATATGTCAAGGTGTGTTACTTGACATATATATGGGTATATGGCATAATTATATAGTAAATTAAAAGTGTAAAAAGCACAAAAGAAAATTGGAGGACTACCACAATGGCAGTTAAAATTCGTTTGAAGCGTATGGGTGCAAAGAAGCGTCCATTCTACCGTGTCGTTATTGCTGATTCACGTTCACCACGTGATGGTCGTTTTATCGAAACAGTCGGTACATACAACCCAATCTCACAACCAGCAGAAATTAAGTTGGATGAAGAAAAGATTTTGTCATGGTTGGGTAATGGTGCACAACCATCTGACACAGTTCGTAACTTGTTGAGCAATGCTGGTATTTTAGCAAAGTACAACGAATCAAAGTCAGGTAAGAAGCCAGCTAAGAAAGCAACAACTAAGGAAGCTTCAGCTAAGAAGCCTACAGATAAGAATACTGTTGCAGAAATCAAAGCATATTTAGATGCCCAAGGCACTGCATATACTTCATCTGCTAAGAAGGCTGATTTATTAGCACTTGTTTAATATAACTGACGAAACAGTCGCTTCTATAATTTGAAGCGACTGTTTTTATTTATCGAATACCGTTTGTCGATAATCGTATCAGTACTAAGGGAGAATAAATATGTTACTAAGTTTTGTAAATGTTACATTGGTATTTTTGATTGGAACATTACTTGTTAATATCATCGCAGTGGCGTTAAATCGTAGAGTAAAATGGTTCATTTTTAGTACCTTGATTGAATTTACTTTGGCTTATGTTGTGCTGTATATTCAATTGCCACCAAAGAATATGACAACGCTAATCAACATCAATATTTTGTTTGCATTTGTTGCAGCAATTATTAATTTAATTGTCTATGCTGGAATAGCTTCTTTTGATAAAATTCGTGATTGGGGAAGTCAAAATCACGCTAAAGATGTGAGTGATCGTACAAAAACATATTTTTTTCGACGCTATATTTTTGTTGCAATAGCACCACTAGTGTTGTGGATAGCAGTAGGAGCCGTATCTTTTGTTACAAAGCTAACGAGCATTAACAATGTTTACAGTTCAATACCGGCTAAAACAGAGGGTTCTTCCGAGTTGCTGACATCCGCTAAGGATATGCCAATTGCGCTAGCGCCTGATACTGCCAAAAGGAAAATGCAACAAAAGTTTAGCGTTATTCCCAATTCAAACATGTATGAATTGGATGGGATTACTGCTCAAGTAGTTAATGGCAAATATGTCTATGTAGCTACAGTAGAGTTTAATGGTTTTTTCAAATGGTTAAAGAATAAATCAGTCCCAGGATATTTTATTATTAGTGCCACTGATGTTAATGCACAACCAAGATTTATTAAAGAACGATTAAAGTACAGCCCATCGGCGTATCTAAATAATGATGCTGCTCGTAAAATATATGCGTCAGCACCAACTTATGCCAGCATGGGCAACATGAATTTAGAAATTGATGAAAATGGTACACCTTATTATATTCAAACACTATACCGTGAATATGGTGTTTCTGGACGAATGAAATTTAACGAATTTAAAACAGCTGTGTTGAACGCACAAACTGGTGAAGTTAAAATTTACGCGGCCAATAAGGCACCCAAATTTATTGATGCGCCTATTACAAGTTCCGCAGCAAATAAAATGAATGAATTTTATGGTCGATATCAAAAAGGTTGGTGGAACCAAACAGCGTTTGGTGCAAAACGTGATGTGAAAATTCCAACTGATAATGGTATTTATGCTTCGGGTCAAATCACACCATTAATCGATTCAAAGGGAAACTTGTTGTACTTCACTGATTTCACATCTGGTAATAATAATCAGGATTCTGCACTTGGTTATTCATTAATTAATGCTCGAACGGGTGAATTGACTTATTATCGTGACACACATTCAGGATTAATGGATTCAGATGGTGCAATCAGTATTGCAGATAAAATATATCCCGAGAAAAAATGGGTAGCGCAAATGCCAATACTATATAATATTGATGGCACACCGACATGGGTTGTTTCATTATTAGATAGTAAGGGAATCTTTAAAAAGTACGTATATATTAATGCTATTGATAACGACATTGTTGTTGATAGTGATAACGCCCAAGAAGCACTTGATGACTATCGTAATGATTTGGCTTCAAATAGCACAAACAATCATTCAACGAATAAAAAGTATGATAAAAAGATTAGCGGTAATGTAACACGTGTTGCATTGATCAATGATGGTAAAAACACAATTATTAATTTTATGGTCGAAGGACAGTCTGCCGTCTTTAAAATTGATGCAGATAATGCACCTAAGGTCGTGTTCTTAAAAGAAGGCGATAAAGTCAGTTTCACAGCAAATATGTTAGATGATGCGAAGATTGCGACAATCGAGAAAATAACGATTGACGGATTAAAGTAAATCGTTATGGTGAGTAGAAAAAGCGTACGAACAATCGTGCGCTTTTTCTGTTAAAATAACATTAATAGCAAATGGAAAGAGGTGTGATATGGCTTTTTTAGAAGTTAATTATTATTCAAAAGTACTTGGTATGGATCGTGTGATGAATGTTATTCTACCTGAACTATCAGATCACAACCCAACTTGGACAACAGAAACCTTGAAGGATATTCCTGTATTGTACCTTCTTCATGGTATGTCAGGTGACCATACAATTTGGCAACGTCGGACATCCATTGAACGTTTAGTAAGGCAAACACCTGTAGCAATTATAATGCCGTCCACTGATTTAGGCTGGTATACGAATACAACCTATGGGTTAAACTACTTTGATGCATTAGCGCGTGAGCTACCTGAAAAAATAGCTAGCTTGTTTCCGCAAATATCCACTAAAAGAGAAAAAAATTTCGTAGCCGGACTGTCAATGGGCGGTTACGGTGCGTTTAAGTTGGCCTTAGGAACAAATCAATTTAGCTATGCTGCGTCTCTTTCCGGCGCATTAGTAGGCAATCCGAGAAAAGAAGACTTTTTAAACATGGGAAAGCTCTCATATTGGCAAGGAATTTTTGGCGAATTTGATGATTTTAAGGGCTCTAAAAATGATATTTTAACCCTCGCCAAGACCTGTCATCAGCGACCTAAACTGTATGCGTGGATAGGAGAACAAGATTTTTTGAAGCCTATTAATGATGCGACCATATCAACTTTGCAGCAATTAGATTACGATATTACATACGAAACAGCGCCAGGTACACACGAATGGTATTATTGGAATAAACAAATTGAACGCGTGTTAGAATGGTTGCCAATTAACTACGTTCAGGAAGAGAGATTGAGTTAATGTCACTCAATGTTGTAATGGGTAATGGCCAACATGACTTAAGATCAGAAATGCTGACAATGATTCAACAGCAGTTTCGTCAAAATGAGTTGCTGACAGTTTTTTATATTGTCCCTAATCATGTGAAATTTGATAGTGAGGTCAATGTACTACAGCGTTTTTCAATAATGAATGGTAACGACGAGAGTGAGTTGTATGCGCAGAGTCGTCTGCAAGTCTACTCATTAACACGTTTAGCTTGGGCATTAATGAAAAACACACCAAATCGGCAACCAGATATCATCGAACCAACAGGATTATTTATGATTGTTTCAAATATTTTACGTGAACAATCTGATAATTTACCAGTGTTCTCCCGGATGCAGACAAAAAGTGGCTTTGTGTCTGCATTGGTTGCCCAACTGGTCGAGTTACGCGCTAGTAATGTCACGCCAGAAAATTTATTAGAAATTCTTGAAAGCTCTGCAGATAATATATTTCTGAGACAAACATTGAATGCCAAGTTACATGATTTGGCAATCGTGGCTGATGATTTTAATGCTCGCATGGGTGAGAATCAAATTACAGGACAGGAAACACTGATTGCTTTTGCACAGCAGTTAGCTAATCTTAAACTATCGAACGTTGCATTTTGTTTTGATGGGTTTAATGGATTTACAAGTGCAGAAATGATGGTAGTCAATCAATTAATTGCTACTTATCCTGTGACAATGGCTGTACTCGGTGATCCTGAAAAAATTGGTCAACAACAAGAAGGTGATGTGTTTTTTAAACCAATGACAACGGTTGAACAACTATCTATAACAGCACGTAATGCACAGCAAGATGTGACGATTACGGCTGCTACAAAATTGAGACCATTATCAAGAACAGCACAACAGGTTTTAGGTGCTTGGGAGTATTTGGGTGAGTACCGTAATTTTACTGGCTCACGAGATGAGGTACAATTGAATGTTTTTGCGGCCGAAAACCCAATTACTGAAATTAAAGAAGTAGCGCGACGTATTAGGCGCTCACTAGTTGATGACCCAACATTACATTTACGCGATATTATTATTTTGTCACGAGATTTAACGCCCTACCAAGCACATATAGAAGCAGTCATGTCGCAATTTGAATTACCATATTTTTTAGATATGGATGTGAATATGATGAATCATCCCTTGGTAGAGTTAGTATTAAACTTGTTAGCACCTAACAAATTCCAATATCAGACGATGTTAGCAATCTTAAAGACAGGATTATTACGACCAACTTTTGAAAATAAAATTGTTTCACACGATGAGTTTTTTGATGTTGTTTCGTACATGGATAACTATCTATATGCTTATCGACCATATGAATCAAGGTGGCGAGATTTTTCACGGCCATTTAAACTTTTTCAAGTGACACGAGATAACGATGATACAGAAATTTCAGAAGACGAAAAGGTTAACAATCGCTTGGAATATCTACGACATTTTATTGTCGAAGCTTTTGATGAGTTGGATAATGGGTTTACGAGGGCTAAAAATTTACGTCAGTCGGTGACACATCTCGTGTTATGGTTACAAAAATATCACGTAACCGATGCTCTTTTAGAACAGCGTGATGAGTTTATTGCAACAGGAAATTTATCTCGTGCACAGCAGAGTGAAGAAGTCTGGCAAATGTTGACCAAAACTTTAGATGAGATGGTTGAAATTGATGGTGAGCGTAGCGTGGCACTCGCTGATATAGTGACCACATTACAAGCTGGCTTGTCTGGTGCAAAATTCTCTGGTATACCGAATAATTTAGATCAATTAACGATTTCAGAAGCAGGAATTGTTCAAAATACGCAGTATAAACACCTTTATTTTATCGGTGGTACACGTCAGAATTTACCTGCACAAGCAAAAACTACAGCGTTGATTAATGATGCTGAGCGGTCAATTGTGCAACCTGCTTTGCAGTCTGGAACTAATCCGCGTTATTTGCAAAACACTGCGCAACAGCAAATGGCAGAAGAAAATCTTCTTTTTTACGGCAGTTTGATGAGCTCCGTCGGATCAATAACACTTTCTTACCCAATTTTGGAACCAAGTGGACAACTAGCAGAAATGTCACCGTTTTTCAAACGATTAGTAGATACATTTAATAGTGAAGTAGAAGTAATCGGTAGTATACCAAGTAGTGCAGCATCGCTATTAAAGCAATACGTTGGAACGGCCAGAGCAACTTTGTCTGATTTAGTTAAAATTTTACCTGTTTACGGCCAAACAGCTGCGTTTAAAGCCGTGCAAAATGTTATTTCCAATACAATGAAAGACAGACTTGAACGTGTTTTATCAGCACCCAATTATCAAAATAATACTATTAAATTAAAACCAGAGTTCATCTCGGCTTTATTTGGTAAACGACTAAATGTCTCTATATCACAGTTGGAAAGTTATTATAGTAATCCGTTTGCTTACTTTCTTCAGTACGGTTTGAGATTGCAAGAGCGGGTAACGAACGAACTGAACGTAGCTCAAACTGGCACACTATATCATGCGATTTTTGAAAATGTACTCCATGAATTAATTGTAAAAAATAAAAGTTTACGCGATGTCACTGGGGATGAGCTACGCGCCTTAGTGCGACAGCATATGCAGAATCAATTAGCGTTACCAGCGTTTGAAATATTAAATGACTCTGGAAAAATGCGAGCAACTACAAGCTATTTGACACGTGTTTGTGAGATGTTAGTGCTGAATTTACAAGCTGCGGCACGTGAAAATACAAGTAAGCCAGAAGCAGTTGAGCAACTATTTGGTTTTTCAAAGGACTCACTACCGCCACTTTCTTTTGCACATATGCAAGTGCGTGGTAAACTTGATCGTTTTGATAAGCAAGATATGCAAGGTGAATTCGGTACAATTATTGATTATAAATCAAATGGGAAAACCTTTAGTTGGGGGCAAGCTTATGATGGGTTGCAAATGCAATTGTTAACTTATTGGGATGCTGCTCAACAAAGCGCAGATAAGCTTGGCGTTGCGGCTATTGGAGGCGCCTTTTTTGCCAAAATATCTCCGGAAAAAACAAGATTAACGGATAAAACAGATCTTAATATGCTATTTACTGGTCAAATAATACCAGAAACTTTTAAATATCGTGGTCTTTTTATTTCTGAGCCAGCGTATGTTTCTGCGTTGACAACTTTAGAACCACAAGAAAAATCGGCTCACTATCCAGTAGTATTATTGAAAAGCGGAGCATTAGGAAATATTGGTGTGGATGCAGTTGATCCAGATGAGTTTGCTTTATTACTACAGCATAACCGTGAAAATATTATTACTGCGGGCGATCTCATTTTGTCTGGGTATTTTCCAATTTTGCCGGTTGAAGATGGATTAACTTATTCGCCCTATCTTGATATCATTCGTTTTGATCGAGCTTTGGGTGATACTTATAAAGTACAGTCTCCAGCTGATAAAAATTCAATCATTAAATTACTGAAAGGTGGTCAAGCTTAATGGCAACCAAATTCACACAAAATCAGCAACGTGCAATTGAAGAAAAAAATCATAATATTTTAGTTGCCGCGTCAGCCGGCTCGGGAAAGACAACTGTTTTAATTGAGCGTCTTATTCAAAAAATTTTAAGTGGTGTTAGTGTCGAACGATTTTTAATTGTAACTTTCACAAATGCTGCAGCAAAAGAAATGCGGGAGCGTTTGGAGGTAGCTATTGAAAAGCGTTTAAAGGTAGCTGATGAAAATCAAAAACGTTTTTTACAAGAGCAACTTTTGATATTACCGGCAGCGAACATTTCGACCATCGATGCGTATGCTTTACGAATTATTGAAATGTATTACCATGTTATTGGGTTAGATCCACAATTTCGATTATTGTCAGATACGGCGGAACGTAAATTATTACAGCAAGATGTGTTGACTGATGTTTTAGCTGATTTTTATGATGAAAATAATACTTATCATGAACAATTTTTAACACTAGTAAATAATTTTGGTAACCCAAATCAAGATGATCAGTTACAAAAAATCATTTTGAGATTATCAGATTTTGCAGAAGCTCGCGCTGACGGAAATGAATGGTTAGAGAAACTGCGTGAACCTTATAAAGTAACAGGCGAACCGATTACTGAAACAGCTTTATATGTAGACAGTATTCGCCCAATTATCCTAGAAACTATCAAGGATTTGATTAAAAAAGTCGAAGAAGTACAACTTACTATTACAGGAATTGATGAACTGAAAAAAACGCAAGATGCTTTCTTTGAGCTTCAAGATTATTTATTATTAATTCAAGATAAAGCGATGTCTGGACCTTGGGACGAACTTCGTGAAGTTATTTTAGACACACCCAGTGGTAAAATTAATTCGCAAACAAAGGTGATTAAAGAAGATCCGGATTTGTCAGCGACACTGGAAATGGCTCGACAGATTAAAGGGCAGGTTGTTGGTGTCAAATCGCAAATAAATTCATTAACAACCTCTTATTTTGCACTTGATGAAAAGTCTTGGCAACTAGTACAAAAAGAATCGTATCAACTAATTGATACGTTAATTATCGTCACGCAAGCATTTCGAGAATCATTTAGAAAAAGCAAGCGCGAAGATAAATTACTGGATTTCCCCGATTTAGGAACTTTGGCGTTAGCAATACTATCAGACGATGTCACCAAACAAACAATCCAAGGGCAATTTGATGAAATTTTAGTTGATGAATATCAAGACATTAATCAATTGCAGGAAACTTTGTTAACTAGTGTCTCGAACGGTCATAATATGTATATGGTTGGTGATGTAAAGCAAAGTATCTATGGCTTTCGCCAAGCAGAACCATCTCTGTTCACAAATAAATATAAACAGTTTGCAAAAAAAGAAAGCGATAGTATTCGTATTGATTTAGCGGATAATTTTAGATCGCAAAATAACGTCACGAATATTACGAATTTGATTTTTACACAAATAATGGATGAAGCACTTGGCGATATTGCTTACTCGGGTGAGGCAAAACTAGTCCCAAAAGCCGCTTATCCAGATGATGTACCTGCTGTATTTCATATGGACATTATTGTTGAAGACACTGAAAAAGATTTGGAAACTGATACGGAAGTATTTGAGAAAAGGCAGGCTCAATATGCTTTGCTAGCCGAAAGAATACTAAAGTTACGTGAGACTTCAATATTTGATCGTAAAGGCGACCCAGCCGGTCTTCGCCCAGTGCAGTATAGTGATATTGCCATTTTGACACGAGCTAAGTCTGGCTACATTGACCTTGTGTCAACTCTTCGTGCGGCTGGGATTCCTGTTCAAGTGGAAGGTGTCGGTAATTATTTTCAGACGATGGAGGTTTATCTGATGCTAGATGTATTACGCGTTATAGATAATCCACATCAAGACATTCCATTAGCTGCGGTGTTACGTTCTCCAATTTTTAACTTTAATGAGAATGAATTGGCGGCAATTCGTATTGCAGATAAGATTCATGATTACTGGACAGCTTTGCAAGTATACGCGCAACAAAATCAAAAAGCGCAAGACTTTCTTGATTTAATTGAAAAGTGGCATGCAGTTGCTACACAAAATGACTTAGTAGCATTAATCTGGGCTATCTATGATGATACGGCATGGCTTGATTACGTTGCTGGTATGCCGGGCGGTGCACAAAGACAAGCAAATTTGCATGCGTTATACGAATATGCGCGTACCTATCAAAATAATACGCATAGCGGTTTGTTCCGTTTTATTAGATATATCGAGCAGTTGCAGTCTGGTGACAGCGATTTAGGCGAAGCGGCACAAGAAACAGATGCTCAAGCTGTAAGAATTATGACCATCCATGCATCAAAAGGATTAGAATTTCCAATTGTATTTTTGCCAGAATTCGATAAATCATTTAATACTCAGGATTTAAAGGGTGGCCTATTGATTCAAAAAAATCAAGGCATAGGATTAGAGTATATTCAACCAGACGCTTTGGTCATGATACCTACATTGCAAAAACTTGTCGTGCAGGAGGCATTAAAAAGACAGAGTTGGTCTGAAGAAATGCGCCTGCTATACGTTGCCTTGACAAGAGCCGAACAGCAATTATTTATTGTTGGTTCGGTGAAAGTCAAGGGAGAAGCTGGAAATCAATCCTTAAAATCTCTGTGGCAGGAATCTAAGAACGCCAATGGGCAGTTTTTACCTGAATTTTTGCGTTTACAAGCCGACTCCTATTTAAAATGGACTATTATGAGTTTAGCTCGTACAAAAAATAAAGTACTAGAGGATTGGCTTGGTGATGGTCAATTACCGCGGTTAGTAGGTTCTGAAACACCATTAACAGGGAAAGTGGTTGTTAAACTCACAAATCAAAACGAAATTCATGCACCAATAGCTGATACTGAAAGCAGCGATTTAGTTGAGAACGAAACTTACTCACCATCAGATTTTGACCGAGCTAAAAAAATTTTGAACTATCAGTATGCTAACTTGCAAGCAACGCAAACGGCTGCGTATCAATCTGTCAGTGAAATCAAACAAGTCTTTGAAGACCCAGATGTTGCTCAAATGCAGAAGACCATTATTACTGAAAATGGACAATTACAACCTGCTAATGTTTTGAAGGTTGACGAATTACCTTTACCAGATTTCATGAATGACGGTTCGCAAAAGCCATCAAGCTCCGCTGTAGGAACGGCAACACATTTGATTTTACAGTTGATTGATTTTACCCAAGTTAACACAGTACAGAGTATAGAAAAATTACGTGATAAATTGGTTGAAAATAGAAGGATTTTACCTAGCGTAGCACCACTAATTCAAATTGATGAAATTCTTGTATTTTTGCAATCTGACTTTGCCAAACAAATCATTGCTCACCAGAAGACACTTCACAGAGAAGCTACTTTTGCTATGATTATGCCAGCAAAGAATATTTATGACACACTAGAGGATTCAACGCCAGTTTTAATTCATGGTATTATTGATGGGTATTTTATCGATGAAACATCACGAACAATCACGTTGTTTGATTATAAAACCGACTTTGTTCGAAGTAATCAGATAGATGAAGACTTGGCTAAATTGCAGGAACGATATAAGGGACAACTTCATTTGTATCAACAAGCACTTCAACGGGAATATGTTGGTTATCAGGTTGGTGAACCACAATTAATTGCGTTAAATGTTGGTCGAGTAATTGGTGTAAAATAGACAGCAAATTTTTCTTATTGGTTTATACACAAGAATGTCAAGGTGAAGTAATGATTGAATATGAAACAATTTCTTTTTTAAACGGCAAACTGACAGTATTTAAGAAAAGCGATCAAATTGTGTGTATTAGCCTGGCTGATGATGGTGTTAGTGAATTTTTACATGACTTTCCAGGATATGACTTAAAACAGCAACTATTGCCAGAAACAAACCTTTTTCGAGCTTATGCTGATGGTAAAAAAATTGATTTCTCGCGAATCAAGATTGGATACCTTAAGTCCACCCCCTTTCAAAGAGAGGTGTGGCAAGCCCTAAATACTTGTCATGAATTAATAACGTATGAACAGTTGGCAAAAAGAATTAATCATCCAACCGCTATTCGTGCTGTAGCGACAGCGGTTGGTAAAAACCCTATTCCTATCATTAATGCTTGTCATCATATTTTGCCTAAGAGCGGAGGGGTAGGCAAGTATAGATACGGTACTGAGATTAAAAGAAAGTTACTAGTATTAGAAAACCTATTATAGAAGTGAGAAACAGTGCGTCAGTAAAATTTTGCAACGTACTTTTTTTGTATTTCCGTTTGTAAAACCTGATACAATAGACTTATGACTAATACAGAAAATTATTTTAAAGTTGGCACAATTGTAAACACACACGGTATTCGTGGTGAAGTGAAAATCATGGCGATTACTGATTTTGCTCAAGATCGCTTCAAAAAGGGAGCTGATTTATTTATTGATACAAAACAGGGACGTATCCCTGTAAAGGTACAATCATCACGACTACATAAAAACATGTGGTTGGTTTTGTTTGTTGGAGTAACCAACATTAATGAAATTGAAAAGTATAAAGGTGATGATGTATATATAGAAGGTACAGAGCGTCCGGAATTAGAAGACGATCAATACTATTACGACGAAATTATCGATAGTACTGTGGTTGATTTGGATGGTAACGAAATCGGCGTTGTCAAGGAAATTATGGAAACAGGAGCGAACGACGTTTGGATAGTTCAACGTGACGGTCAAGCAGATGCCTTGATTCCTATGATTGATGATGTTGTTAAAACAGTTGATGTTGATGCCAAATTAATTACAATTGACGCTTTAGAAGGGTTATTAGATTAATGAGAATAGATGTTTTAAGCTTATTTCCCGATATGTTTGCACCAATGCGTCAATCAATTATAGGCAAAGCGATTGATAAAGGGGCGTTAGATTTTCAAGTAACTGATTTTCGCGATTTTACCGAAAATAAGCATAATAACGTAGACGATTATCCATTTGGTGGTGGTGCTGGTATGCTATTAACACCTCAACCGATATTTGATGCGATGGCCGCTGTTGAAAAAGAAGCCGGAGACAAGGGCCATGTGGTTCTGCTAGATCCTGCCGGTAGACAGTTTAATCACGAAGTGGCTCAAGAATTAGCTTCCTATGACCATTTGACTTTTGTTGCTGGTCATTACGAAGGATACGATGAGCGTATTCGAGAACTAGTCGATGATGAAATTTCACTAGGTGATTATGTTTTGACAGGCGGAGAACTCGGTGCAATGGTTATCATTGATGCCACAGTACGTTTTCTACCTGAAATTTTGGGTAATGCGGCAAGTGCTGAAGGGGATTCTTTTGAAGATGGTTTGCTAGAATTTCCACAGTACACAAGGCCAGCTGATTTTAGGGGGCGGAAGGTTCCTGAAGTCTTGACTAGTGGTAATCATGCCAAAATTGCAGAGTGGCGGTTAAAGGAATCATTGCGTCGTACTTATTTACGTCGACCTGATTTATTAGAAAAACGGCAGTTAACGCGACAAGAGCGTGACTTGTTAGATGATATAAAGAGCGAAGAACAGTAAAAGGTTTTGTGCGAAAAGTAACAGAACTAGCAAACAGGTATGGAGGAAATGCGTTCAGCTTTTTCAGGTATTGTGAACTAATATCTGATTGCTCACGCTTCTAAAATTATGAAAATAGCAATAGCAGGATTTGGTGCTTTAGGCGCTCGAGTTGGCGTGATGCTACAACAAGCTGGCCATGAAGTGACAGGAATTGATGGCTGGGCTGCACATATTGCCGCCATAAGCACAGATGGATTGACAGTCCATCAAGATGATGGGACAACAAAAAAATATTATATTCCTGTTATGACAGCTAAAGAAATTGATGGTAAGTTTGACCTTATTATTTTATTAACGAAGACGCCTCAATTAGATACGATGCTAACAGATATCAAGCACATTATTACTAAGCATACCAAACTGCTGGTTCTTTCTAATGGTCTTGGTAATATTGAGGTTATGGAAAAACATGTTCATCGCGATCAAATTTTGGCGGGGGTAACTTTATGGACATCAGAATTAATTAATCCTGGTGAAATTCGAGTGACAGGTACTGGATCGATCAAATTACAAGCAATTGGTGAGGCTGATGCTAAACCAGTTGTATCAGCCCTGAATAAAGCTGGTCTTAATGTGACACTATCGGAAAATGTTATTGAAGCAATTTGGCATAAAGCGGGGATTAATTCTGTCCTCAATCCGTTAACAGTTTTGTTAGATGCAAATATTGCGGAATTCGGTACGGCTGGAAATGGTATGGATTTATCATTAAATATTCTGAGTGAAATCAAAACAATTGGTGAGCTAGAGGGCATTAACGTTGATATAAACGCGATTATGAAAGATTTATCCTTACTCATACGACCTGAAAATGCTGGGAATCATTATCCATCAATGTATCAAGATATTAAAGCTGGTAAACATACAGAAATCGATTTCTTAAACGGTTACTTCGCTAAATTAGGATCTGATCGTGATGTGGATATGCCTTTTAATGCTTTGGTAACCAGATTAATTCATGCCAAAGAAGATATTGAACGAACCAAGTTAGCTAAAAAACAGGAAACTTTTGAAATTTAATCTCAAATAAAGTAAAATGAGTGTGACGACTTTTACTTTTAATTTGTAAGGAGAAATAACATGGCAACAGAAACTGCGATATTTGCTGGAGGCTGCTTTTGGTGTATGGTTCAACCATTTGATTCTTTGAATGGTATCGAAAAGGTTCGCTCAGGCTATACAGGTGGTCATGTTGAAAATCCGACTTATGAACAAGTGCTGACACACTCGACTGGACACACAGAAGCTGTTAAAATTTGGTTTGATTCCGAAAAAATAAGTTATCGTGAACTAGTTGAAATATATTGGGAACAGACTGACCCAACCGATGCAATGGGACAATTCCAAGATCGTGGTGATAATTACCGTCCAGTGATTTTTGTAAATAGTCCCGAACAACGTGAAATTGCTGAAGAATCTAGAGCCGCATTAGTAGCTTCAAACCGCTTTGATGAACCCATCGTGACGAAAATTGAAGACGCCAAACCATTTTATGAAGCAGAAGAATATCACCAAGATTTTTATAAGAAAGATCCGAAACGTGAAGCATTAGAAATGGCACAGCGTCTGCAGTTTAAAGCTGATAAGTGGAATTGAATTCGACCAGTATATTTTAAGATAAATTCAATTTAAATGATATGAAAGTGAGCGGGAACGCTCATTTTTTGTTATAATTGACTAGTTATGAACGTTATAAAGAAAGCGCTCAGTAGGTAAAATGAATGCAACTTGAATTTCTCGGTACTGGCTCTGGCCAACCATCTAAATTTAGAAATGTTACAAGCATTGCTCTTCGCCTGTTAGACGAACGCAATGCTGTGTGGCTTTTTGATGTTGGTGAAGCAACGCAACATCAAATTTTAAAAACTACTTTGCGACCACGTAAAGTTGAAAAAATATTTATTACACATTTACATGGTGATCATATATTTGGATTACCAGGGTTCTTAAGCTCACGATCTTTTCAAGGTGCTGATAAGAATGAACCTTTAACTATATATGGACCTAAGGGTGTTAAAGAATTTGTTCAAACGGCGCTACGAATTTCCGAAACACGTCTATCGTATCCAATTGAATATGTTAACTTAACTGAAGGCGTTATCTTTGAAGATCACACTTTTCAAGTGATTGCCGCTCCAATGCGCCATCGTATTGAAACCTGGGGATTTCGTGTGATAGAGAAAGATCATCCAGGGGAACTATTAGTTGATAAACTAAAGCAAGAAAATATTCCTTCTGGGCCAATTTATGGCAAACTTAAAGCAGGAAAAACAGTCACATTACCAGATGGGCGTATTGTGAATGGTCAGGACTTCATTGGTAAAGCTCAAAAGGGTCGTATAATAACTTTCATTTTAGACACCCGTCCCAATGATAATGTAGAGTGGCTAGCAAAGGATGCCGACGTTTTGGTCCATGAGAGTACCTATGGCGCAAACGAAGAAGAGGCAAAAATGGCCAGAGCCCATGCCCATTCAACAAGTGCAAATGCTGCAAGCGTGGCTCGTCGATCACATGTAAATAAGCTAGTATTGACACATCTTTCAGCTCGCTATATTGGTCCGATGGTTAAAGAATTAATACACGATGTCCGTCGCAACTTTGCTAACACACATGTAGCACGCGACTTCGACATTATTGATATTCCTTTTAAGAAAGATAGTAATGAATCAAAGTAATTGGAACATTCTGCCACAACCAAGTGAAAAGGTTGTTCGACAGTTAAGTGCACAACTAAATATTAGTCAATTTATGGCAACAATCGTGGCTCAACGAGGCTATACAGATCCAGAAGCAGCTTTTAAATATTTACAACCAAGTGTAGAACAATTGCACGATCCCATGTTACTTCATGATATGGATAGAACTATTGAGCGTCTGCAGGAAGCAGCTTTTGGTGGTGAAAAGATTGTTGTCTACGGTGACTATGATATGGATGGTGTCACCAGTACGGCAGTTATGGTGGAGGCTTTAGAAGTGTTGGGTGCAGATGTAACACCCTACATACCTAATCGTTTTTCAGATGGTTATGGACCAAACATTGATACGTATAAACAACTTATTGCTGACGGTGCACAATTAATTGTGACAGTAGATAATGGCGTTAGTGGTCAAGAAGCTGTTGAATATGCGATGAGTCAAGGTATTGATGTCATTATCACCGATCATCACGAAATGCCTACCACACTGCCAAATGCTTATGCCATTATTCACCCAAGACATCCAGAAGGCCAGTATCCATTTGGTGATTTGTCTGGTGCTGGTGTTGCTTTCAAAGTTGCTCAAGCGCTATTAAATGAAGGCCAACCAATTGAAGATCAAACAGAGTTACCAACTGAACTATTAGATCTCGTTGCGTTAGGTGAAATTTCTGATATGGTGTCTTTGACCGACGAAAACAGAGTGTTAGTCGCATGGGGACTGAAACAAATCAATGTTTCGCCACGCCCAGGTTTAACTGCTGTTTTAAAAAATGCGGGTAAGAAAGATAATGAACCAGTTATTTCAGAAACTGTTTCATTCAAGATTGCTCCGCGCTTAAATGCTGTCGGTCGATTAGGAGATGCTAGCTTATCTCTAAAACTTTTATTGAGTCAAGATCCAGAAGAATCAACTGCAATTGCTTCTGAAGTTGAGGCAATTAATGCACAACGTCAAGAAATTGTTGAAGAGGTATTTGGGTCTGCAAAACAACTCGCGTTATCAGATGAATATAAGAATGATCAAGTATTGGTTATTGCTGGTCAAGATTGGCATCAAGGCATTTTGGGTATTGTAGCTAGTCGATTAGTGGAGCTATTACAAAAGCCGGCAATTGTTTTAAGTTTAACAGATGGTGTGTATAAAGGTTCTGGGCGAACTTTTGGTGATTTTGATCTCTATCAATTTATGAATGCCTTTCATGATTTGTATGATACATTTGGTGGGCATGCCAGTGCATTAGGATTATCTATTTCACCAGAGCAAATGGATGTATTGAAAGAGCAAGTTCGTCTGAACTCAGCTAAATTACAAATTCATGCTAAACCAATTACTATTAATACGAAATTGTCAGTTAATGAGATTAGCGCTGAAACGTATGAAGAATTACGCCTGCTTGAACCTTTCGGTACTGGAAATCAGCAACCAGTGTTTGGATTGCAACAACCAAAAATTAATAAAGTAACAACGATGGGAAACTTAAAGCAACATATTAAGTTAGTTTTAGAAAATAATGTTGAGGCAGTTGGCTTTAACCATCCGGACTGGGTGCCTATGGTTGCTAATCCCGTAGGGTTGTCATTTGCTGCCACTATTGGCATTAATTATTTCCGCGGGCGCAAAACGGTACAACTTCTACTAACAGCTATTAACACGCCAGAGACGACTACTGAAAATGCTGCTCATAAAAAATTTTTTGCTCAAGTATATAAATTTATTTACGCACATCAGGATTTGAATTTTGCGCAGAACTTGGATAAAATAGCGGAGCAGTTAAATATCAATAAGAACGATTTAAATATTATGATTCAAGTATTTATTGAATTAGGATTCGTGCATGTTACCAATGGATTTGTTACAATTATTTCGGGAGCAGCACAAAAACCTTTAACTACCTCAGTAACATACCAAAAATATTTGGCAAATCGTTAAAAAGAAAGTATGAGCGATAGCTCTGAGATTTAGAATGACAGTAGATTTACATAATTTTGTTGCAACAGTTGAAAATTACCCTGAACCAGGTGTTAGTTTTCGTGATATTTCACCATTAATGGGTGATGGTGTAGCCTATAAGCAAGCAGTAGATGCTATTGCTGATTTTGCTAAAAACTTAAACGTTGACTTAATTGCTGGTCCTGAATCACGTGGATTTATTGTAGGTTCTCCGCTGGCATATGCGATGAATATTGGCTTTGTCCCAGCTCGTAAAGGTGGTAAATTACCGCGTGAAGCTGTATCAGCATCTTATACATTGGAGTATGGTGGTGTTAATGAGTTAGAAATTCATAAGGATGCTATTAAGCCAGGACAACGAGTGTTGATTGTTGATGATTTGCTAGCAACAGGTGGCACAATTAATGCTACACGTGAAATTATTGAAAAACTTGGTGGTGTTGTTGCTGGCGTAGCTTTTATTATAGAACTAGAAAGCTTGCAAGGTCGTGAAAAAATTATGAAAGCTGGCGAAGTGCCATTTCTGGCTTTAATGGAATACTAATTATTTTTAATCTTAATGTAATTGGCAGTATACAGTAAAATACTTAGAACAATAACATATATCATATTGAGGTGCTACTGATGAACAATAGTAACATTAAAGAGTGGTTTGTACGTTTTTTTAAAGGAATATTCATTGCTCTAGGATTTATTCTGCCAGGTGTATCCGGTGGCGTATTAGCAGCAATCCTTGGTTTATATGAACGAATGCTGAATTTTATGGCGCATTTGAGGCAGAATTTTAAGAAAGATTTTTGGTTTTTTCTACCAGTGGGTTTGGGTGGTATCGTTGGTATTATTTTATTGAGCCGACCATTAGAATTTTTGCTTGTTGAATATAAAGCAATTATTTTATGGGGCTTTGCTGGTGCCATTGTTGGTACTTTACCATCCCTGGCAAAAGAGAGTGGTAAGCGTGGGCGAAGCCTAAGCGACTGGATAGTGTTCATCGTCACAATAGTTGTGGGTGGATTATTCCTATATAATATGACAGCTATTTTTGGGACGATGCCAATTAATTTCTTTTCTTGGATGTTGGCTGGGGCACTAATCGCTTTAGGTGTTATTGTTCCGGGATTAAGTCCATCCAACCTGTTGCTATACTTGGGATTGTTTGATCCAATGTTATCCGGATTTAAACGTGCTGATGTAAGTGTATTTCTGCCAATAGCACTTGGTGGTATGTTGACATTAATTCTTTTTTCAAAATTAATGAACTATCTTTTACATCATTATTATGCTAAAGTGTATCATTTTATTTTAGGTATTGTTCTTGTTTCGACGCTTCTAATTGTTGTTCCACCAGTCGCTGATTATAGTGGCTTTAATATGATGAGCGGATTTATAAGCTTTATCTTATTTATTCTCGGTGTATGGATTGGTCATTGGATGAGTGGCCTAGAAGAAAAGTACAAATAAAAAACGATCATATGATAATTTCTATCATCAGATCGTTTTTTTATTGTACTAACCAAACTTGATCATTAATAAAATCAAATGGTTGATGATGTTGATTTAACTTTTTTGGACGTGATAGCTTTGCATTTTGCCAAAATAATTGTGAATTGGTTGCACCATCTTTTTCTCCAATAACAATAAAATCACCATTAAAGTGTTGCGCACGTAAGATTTGTAGGATTTGCCAGTCCGTTTCATCTGTATCAGGGGCCCAGCTTAGAATAACCACATCATAGGACATTCTTTTTATAGATTCCAATGCATCTAGACAGATAACTTCTGTCCATAAATCAGGATGCTGTATATCTTGGCCATGCCAGTCGAAGTTATCTGTTGCGATGACATCATTTCCTAGAATTCGCAATTGACTAGCAATAACACCGTTTCCTGACATAATTTCTAAAACTCGTCGACCATTAATAACCTGATTTAAGTCCGATAACCAAAGCTGATTGGGTAAATGCCAAATGCCAAAAGACTTAATAATTGTTTGTCGAAATTCAGAAAATAAATCATCAAGAGGCATTAGTCGCAAATCGGATAGAATGTTTTGACTAGAAAAACTAAGCTGAGGTAGGGGATGAGTGGGTAAAGTATGCTGCGAAAGGGACTCTAATGCCTTGCGCGCTGCATTTATTTTAATCAACGTATCTGGGCTGTCGGAAAATTGCCGAGCATACTGTTCTAATTTAATCCGCATCGTCATTTGTTACGTCACGCCGATTGTTTACATCGGCACCGTCCTTACTAATATGTATATTGAAATGTTTACCATTTCTAACAAACTCAAATTCGTTATCCTTAATATTTTTTCTGAAACGCCAAAATGTAATTAATCCAATAATACCGGCAACAGCGGCTATAATTAAGACAACGAAAAACGCAATACCAATAATGCTAAGTACGACTGGAACCGCTACACCAATAATCGTTAGAATGATGGGAATAAAAATTAGCAGTCCAATAATCACTGTAACCACGGCGCCAATCAATTGAAATATCTGTTTCATTATATTTTCCTCCTTGTTTATTATACTACAGTTTTAAAGAGATTTATTAGATTTATAAAAAAGTATTGACATAAAAATGTTATTGGAGTATATTAATATTCATAGAAATAAGCGAGTAATTCGCTCAAAAAATGGAGACGCATTATGGCTAAAAATATACAAGCACAACAAAATAACGTACTTCTCCTCAACCTTCTTCTCATTTGAGTCTAGTAGGTTGTTATTTGAGCAATAATCAGCTACTGGACTTTTACTAAAAGAGTCAGAGTAGCTGGTTAGGTAGGAAACGTCCTAACGAGCAATCGTTGGGACGTTTTGTTTTTGCCAGCGATTGTTAGTAGCTCATATCGGAATTAAGTTATTATACAGGAGAAATAACATGGCACAAAACGCAATTACACCACAACATAAAATTGATACGGATCAAATTAAAGAAAAAATGACTCAAGAAAAAGAGTCAGTTCGTGATACTGTTTATAAAGTCAGTGCAGCTGTCTCAAACGCCATTTTAGTCACCTTGGGTATGGGACTATTGTTGCAGACAATTGCGGGATTTATCCACTGGGCACCAATGGTTCAAATGGGCGCAATTACTAAAATTATGTTGCCAGCAGCATTTGGCGCAGCAATTGCATCACAAATGAAAACGAATACAATGGTTATGTTTAGTGCGATGGCTGCCTCAGCAGTTGGTGCTAACGCTGTTTTCTTCACAGATAAAGCGGTGGCGGGTGTGACAGCAACTGGATACGCTGGTACACAAGCTGCTGGGTCAGCTATAATGACCACTGGGCAACCAATTTCAGCTGTTATGGCGGGTGTGATTGCTGTATTGTTTGGTAAGTGGTTAAGTGGCAAGACGCCCTTAGATATGGTTATTGTTCCAGCGGCAACAACGATTGTTGGGACGGTGTCTGGATACTACTTGGCTGCTGTTACAACGCCAGCCTTGGTTGCAGTCGGAAAGTTTATTGCTTCAAGTGTTGCAGTGAACCCAATTATTGGTACAGCCATTGTTGCCATGGCTTTTGGTGCAATGACTATGACGCCAGCTTCTGCAGCGGCTTTAGCTGTAGCAATTGGTGCAACTGGTGTAACTTCACCAGAGGCTGCCGGAGCAATCTTAATTGGTACAACGGCTGTATTCGTTGGTTTTCCTGCAATGTCATTTCACGAAAATAAAATTGGTGCAACAATTGCTCAGGGTATCGTCACGCCAAAAATTCAATTTCCAAATTTGACTGAAAATCCTGCCTTGATTATTCCGCCAATGATTGGCGCAGCAATTGCCGCCCCAATTGCAACAATTGTATTTAATGTTACTGCACCTTTCTCAATGGCTGGTATTGGATTTAATTCGTTTATCGTTCCGTTGGCATTGGCGGGATCAAACCCTGCTGCCTTTGCTGCTTACATGATTATCGGTGTAGGTGTTCCGGTGATTGTTTCATTTGTTGGTTATCGTTTCATGCGTAAAATGGGTTGGGCAAAGCCACAACAATTGCACTTGGAGATGATTTAATATAAAAAAGCATGAGTCGCTAATTGAGACATCATGCTTTTTTATTTTGTGTATGTAGAGCGATAGGATAAGTTATTTGGCCCTTTGAGCCAGTTAAAATTTTTTAATGGATTTGACTTTACGCCCCAAATATCGAGTAAAGCTGCAATTGCAATATGAACAGGAGCTTGCGCATCAAATGTGACATTCAATTGATTATATAGACCATCTGGTCGACTTTCCGGTTTCACACTAAGCAATTTTTTGGTATTGTGGTATATGAAGTATCGATTTGCAATAAAATTGCCAGATATTAACCAACCTAAATGTCGAACATAAACAAAGTCACTAATATGGCCTAGTGTAAAACTAATGGAGCCGACGATATGTCCACGATAGTTGAGGGTAAATCTTGGAATAATACCATAAGATGTTTGGCGAATGCGTACCAAAACGCGACCAGACATGTCTTGCACTTGAATTTCGTCAGACTTTTTACCAGAACGACCAGACACTAAATAAGACGCTTTGAAATCTTGGTCGAAAACAATGTTGACGCCATCATTAACACTATGTCGTTGACGTAAATAATATTTTGTCATTTGCAAACCTCGTATTCAAATACAAGTTTATCACGAAAGAAGAAAAAAATGCCATTATCACACACAACTTGGGCACCCGCTGTTAAAGCCAAGTTAAATCCGGAGTATTTAAAACAGGTCGCGCGATTTATTCAATCAACCTATCGGGAAGATACGCATGTTTTTCCACAACAAAAAAATATATTTGCTGCTCTTGAGAAAACACCTTTACCCGAGACAAAAGTGGTCATCATGGGGCAAGATCCATATCATAATATGGGTCAGGCACAAGGACTGAGCTTCTCAGTTCCTGAAAACGTGCCAGCGCCACCTTCCTTACAGAATATTTTAAAAGAGCTTTCGACAGATATTGGGTCTCGTCAATCGCATGATTTAACTAGTTGGTCCACACAGGGGGTACTGTTATTAAATGCTGTGTTAACAGTTCCAGAAGGGCAAGCTAATGGACATCAAGGGAAAATTTGGGAGCCGCTGACGGACAGTTTGATCCAAATCGCTTCTGAGGATGATGCACCGAAAGTTTTTATTTTGTGGGGAAAGTTTGCCCAGTCGAAACGGCAATTTATTGATGAGTCTAAGCATCTTGTTTTAATGAGTGCGCACCCCAGCCCACTATCAGCTTACCGTGGTTTTTTTGGCAGCCAACCATTCTCAAAAGCAAATCACTTTTTAGTTGCTAAGGGGCGACAACCTATTGATTGGTTAAAATGAGTGAATAAATTCACAAATATTGCTCAATACACAGACTTTTGTGTATTTGTCTGTTACAATTAAATTGTAAATAATTAATTCGTAACAGCGAATTTGGAGGAATTTATGGAACTTTTTGAGCAATTAAAAAATAAAATAACCGGTCAAAATAAGACAATTGTATTCCCGGAAGGTGAGGATCCTCGTATACAAGGCGCAGCTATCAGATTAGCAGCTGACAGCTTGATCGAGCCAATACTATTGGGGAATGCACAGGAAATTTCAAAAACAGCCCAAGCGCATAACTTTGATTTGTCGAATATAGAGACGATAGATCCTGCATCATACGATAAGAATGAATTAGCTAAATTAAATGCGTCACTTGTCGAAAGGCGTAAAGGAAAAACAGACGCCGAGACAGCTGCTAAATGGCTACAAAATGTTAATTATTTTGGGACCATGTTAGTTTATACTGGTAAAGCTGATGGCATGGTATCAGGTGCCGTACATCCAACTGGTGATACAGTTCGTCCTGCGCTGCAAATTATTAAAACGGCACCTGGCTCATCACGTATCTCTGGTGCATTCATTATGCAAAAAGGTGAAGAGCGTTATGTATTTGCAGATGCTGCCATTAATATTGACATTGATTCAGACACAATGGCTGAAATTGCAATACAATCAGCACATACAGCTCAAGTGTTTGATATTGAACCAAAAGTAGCAATGCTTTCATTTTCAACCAAAGGCTCCGCAAAGTCACCGTTGGTCGATAAGGTAGCAACGGCCACTGCATTGGCTAAAAAGTTAGCACCAGAGCTTGCAGGCTCAATTGATGGAGAGTTACAGTTTGATGCGGCGTTTGTTGAGTCTGTGGCTGCCTCTAAAGCACCCAATTCAAAAGTTGCAGGTAAAGCAAACACATTTATTTTTCCAAGTCTAGAAGCTGGAAACATTGGCTATAAGATTGCGCAACGTTTGGGCGGATTCGAAGCGATTGGGCCAATCTTACAAGGGTTGGCTAAACCAGTTTCTGATTTATCGCGAGGAGCTAATGAAGAGGATGTCTATAAAGTAGCTATTATTACCGCTGCGCAAGCATTGTAAACATATAGAAAAAACCTAACTAAAAGTTAGGTTTTTTTATGCGGATAACAGGAATCGAACCTGCACGGTGTTGCCACCATACCGACCTGAACGGTACGCGTCTGCCAGTTCCGCCATATCCGCAATTCAACTTTTTTATTATACCTTAAAAAGTAAGGGTTGACAAATTTTTCTAATATAGTACTATTAAATTACTCAAAGAAACAGGGATGTACCATGAACAAATTATTCTTTAACCAAACATCATCCTCCACTCGACCACTCATGTGATCGGGATTCTTTGCGTGCAGATAACGTAGAAATGACGGACAACATGGGTGTGTATACTTGTGTTGTCTTTTTGTATATTGAAAGGTATTTTTAATGACAAACTATAATTTTTCTGCTGGTCCAGGTGTGCTACCAACGCCAGTTCTCACCAAGATTAAAAATGAATTCATCAAAAATGAATTTACACATATGTCCATCATAGAAATTTCGCATCGCTCTACCCAATTTGAAGAAATTATTAACAGCGCTGAAGAACGTTTGCGTGATTTGATGAATATATCAGATGATTATGGTGTTGCATTTATTCAAGGTGGGGGATCCACACAATTTGAAATGTTGCCACTTAACTTTGCCAATAATAAGAATAGCATTGCTGTGTTAGATTCAGGTAATTTTGCCTCAAAAGCAGCACAGGCAGCGATTGCAATAGGCAAACAAGCAACAATTTTGGACAGCTCTAAGGCAGATCACTATCATCATTTACCTATGCTATCTAGCGATTTTAACGCTGATCAGTATGATTACCTACATCTAACGACCAATAATACAATTGAGGGCGCCACTTACCACCGGTCATTTGTGCCTAAAACTAGCGGTAGACTGACAGCGGATATGAGTTCAAATATTTTGGCGGAACCATATGATGTCAGTGATTTTGATGCCATTTTTGCGGGGGCGCAAAAGAATCTTGGACCCGCTGGTGTTACGGTTGCTATTGTTAAAAAAGATTGGTTAAAAGAACAAAATATTGAAAATGTTGGTTCGATGTTGCGTTATCAAAACTATTTAGACAAGCATTCAATGTATAATACACCGCCAGTATTTTCAATTTATGCGCTCAACTTAGTACTGGAGTGGGTACAAGAGCAGGGAGGCGTTGACAGCATGTACGCGCAAAATATTGAGAAGTCTGCAAAATTGTATGATTATCTAGATAACTCAACATTTTATCATGCCTCAGTCGATGAATCAGCACGTTCACTGACAAATGTTGTCTTTACTACAGCAGACTTAGAACGAGATCAAGCAATAGCCAAAGATGCAACTAAAGAAGGCTTATTTAATTTAAATGGTCATCGGTCGGTCGGTGGTTTCCGTGCTTCATTATACAATGCACAACCTATTGAAGCTGTTGATGCCCTAATTACATTTTTGAAGAAAGCAGAAAATAATTACAAATGACAAATATTAAAACTTATAATGCTATTAGTCCTAAAGGACTAGACTATTTAAAAGATCATCATTACGATATTAACGGTAATGATGCACCGAAAGGCATCTTATTACGCTCACAAAATTTACATGATGAACCAATAGATGATAATGTTCGTGCCATTGTTCGTGCTGGTGCCGGTTTTAATAATATTCCTGTTGAGGAATTATCAAAACGTGGTATTGCTATTTTTAATACCCCTGGTGGGAACGCAAATGCCGTGAAAGAATTAACAATTGCATCACTAGTTTTAGCAGCACGACCAGTAGTTGGTGCTATACAATTTGCTAATGATACACGGGGCGGGGATGTGTCTTTACGCACCGAGTCAAATAAAGGTGGTTACCGTGGCACAGAGCTATCCGGAAAGAAACTGGGTGTTATTGGTTTAGGAAACGTTGGCTCAAAAGTTGCTAATACAGCTTTAGCTCTTGATATGGATGTTATTGGTTATGATCCAGGGTTGAATGCTAATACGGCTTGGCGTGTTGATCGTCATATTGTCCATGCTAGAAGTGTTGAAGAGGTATTAGAACAAGCTGATTATGTAACCATTCATATTCCACTAGAAGAAAAAAATCGTCATTTTATTGATGCGGATAAATTACATCTAATGAAGCCAACGGCTGCATTACTCAACTTGTCAAGAGGCGGTATTGTTGATGATGAAGCTGCAAAAACAGCGTTAGATAATGATCAGTTACGCGTTTATATCACTGATTTTGCTGACAGCGTTCTGTTTGATAATCCTAAGGTTATTATTACCCCACACATTGGTGGATCAACTATTGAAGCAGAAGACACCAGCGCCTTGATGGCTGCACATCAACTGGATGAGTATTTAACAACAGGAAATATTGTCAATTCAGTTAATTATCCAGATATTAATGAACCTTTCACGACCAATTATCGTGTCGGCATTATTCACGAAAATGTACCGAATATGTTGGGACAAATTTCAAAGTTCTTTGGCGACCATAATATTAACATTGAACAGCTAAGTAATCGTGCTGTTGGAAATTATGCTTACACTATGGTGGCAATTAATGACTTTACTGATGAACAACAAGAGTTGGTGAAAACAGCACTGGATGAAATTCCACATGTTATCTTAACTCGCCGTTACGTTAACCCAAGAATATAAAAAAAGGAAAAATCAAAATGACTAAAGAATTACAAGAATCAGCAATCACAACGCTTGCACGTCGAGGTGTGACTACCAATGATATCGCTGAAGGCACACGTACATTTTTGAGTGACAAATACAAAGATGCCATTAATGAAGAAGTATTAGCCAAATCTATTGCACATGTTCTTTACAAAGATGAAGTAGCTGACATTATTTTGACTGCAGTATATCTTGATGAGCAAGCAGAAGTTATGTCCGATGACCAACCCTTAAAAGCACGTTTGCAGCGCGATGCCAACGGTCATAATGTCGATGAAATTTTGGCCATTGCAATTACGCAACAATTTTCTGCAGCAGCAACAGTGCATTATGGTTTGTTAGATGACTTAAAACCAGGGTTGATTGGAGAAATTAACGATAAGACTGATAGTATTAATGTTTACTTGGACGATATTTTGGCAGCTTTGATTGCTAGTTCAGCAATGTCATATTTGGAGCTTTTGGGTGGTAATCAATATTAATGATTTGAACTAAGCTTACTGGAAATTGCAGTTGTTTTTTGTTAAAATAGAAGCGTTATTCATTAATTTCAAGGAGATGACACAATGTCAGGACATAGTAAATGGCATAACATTCAAGGTCGTAAAAACGCCCAAGATGCTAAGCGTGGTAAAATTTTTCAAAAGATAGCGCACGACTTATATGTTGCTGCAAAAGCCGGCGGTGCAGATCCAGATATGAACGCATCATTGCGATTAGTTGTTGAAAAAGCTAAGGCTGCTAACATGCCTAAGGAAAACATACAACGTGCATTAGATAAGGCCTCTGGCGCAAATGGTGCTAAGTTTGAAGAAGTCACTTACGAAGGCTATGGTACAGCTGGTGTAGCTGTTCTTGTTGAAGCGTCTACAGATAATATTAACCGCACAGTATCGAGCGTTCGTAACTCATTCAAGCACGCAGGCGGTGCATTAGGAACTTCGGGCTCAGTAGCATTCCAGTTTGATCGTAAGGGTTATTTGGCTATTGATCGTAATGCGTTTCCCACTCTAGACGAAGACACAGTCCTAGAGGATGCGTTGGAAGCAGGTGCTGAGGATGTACAAACTTCTGATGATGTTTTTGAAATCTACACAGAACCAGCCGATTTCCAAATTGTTGAATCAGCTTTGATAGAATCTGGATATATTTTTGAAGAGGCAGAGGTAACAATGATTGCTCAAAATCCAATGGATATTTCAGAAGAAGAACGTGAGAAGTTGGATAAGTTAGTCGATGAATTAGAAGACAATGAAGACGTTTTGGCGGTTTACACAACTGCTGATTAGTTAAGAAAATACATCTATGGATGTATTTTTTTATATCATGTTTTTTAAAAGGGACAATAATTGTCTTTTATATTTTACTAAAAAAGCAATAAACAAAGCCATACACTATAAATGTTAGAAATAATTAGTAATATTCTCAAAATATAAATTATAAGTATGGTAAAATGGATAAGTAAAAAGCGATTAACGCATTTAATGTTCGTTTTTTACTAAAAAAACAACATTAATAGAGGGACACTCACGGATAGGTGCAAACAGATTAACTATTTTTTGTAATAGTTAGTTTTCTCCGACAAGCCTATCCCGTCTGAAAGCAGCTATTAGTGTTATAGGAGAAAAAATATATGTCTGGTGTAATTGTTGTTGGTTCGCAATGGGGTGATGAAGGAAAAGGAAAGATTGTTGACTTTTTCGCGGAACATGCGGACGCAGTAGTGCGTTATCAAGGTGGTAATAACGCAGGGCACACAATTTGGCATGGTGATACAAAATTTGAGTTATCAGCATTGCCATCAGGAATTGTCACAAAAGGGCAACTTGCTATTTTGGGTAACGGTGTGGTTATTAATCCAGAGGCACTGTTAGCAGAAATAAAAGAAGTTGAATCTCAAGGTGTTACAGTTGAAAATTTGATTATTTCAAATCGTGCGCATGTGATTATGCCTTATCATATCGCATTAGACAAAGCATCTGAAACAGCATCAAATAATCGTATTGGTACAACTAAAAAGGGTATCGGCCCAGCTTATACAGATAAAATTTCACGTGTTGGTATTCGTGTCGCTGATTTAATTGATCCTGAAATTTTTGGTAAGTTATTAAAAGAGTACTTACCATTCAAGAATGCGCAATTAACCAAGTTATACGGTGAAGAAGCGCTTGACTATAATGAAATATATGAAAAGTATGTCGAATATGGCCGCCAATTGGCGCCGTATGTCACTGATACATCTTATTTACTAGGTCAACAAATGAAAGAAAACAAACGTGTGGTTTTCGAAGGAGCCCAAGGGGTCATGTTAGATGTGGACCACGGCACATATCCATTTGTGACTAGTTCAAATCCGACTGCTGGTGGCGTTATGAATGGTGCGGGTGTAGGACCAAAGCAAATTCAAGATGTTGTTGGTGTTATTAAAGCTTATACATCACGTGTTGGTTCAGGACCATTCCCTACAGAATTGTTTAATGATACAGCGGATCATATTCGTGAAATTGGTCATGAATATGGTGTTGTGACAAAGCGCCCACGTCGAATTGGTTGGTTAGATGCTGTTGCATTGCGTCATGCAGTGCAAGTATCTGGCTTAACCAAGCTAGCTATTAATTCATTAGATGTTTTATCTGGGTTAAAAGAAGTTAAAATCGCAACATCATATACTTATAAAGGTGAAGAAATTCATCATTTCCCAGCATCAGATACTTGGTTCCAAGGGTTAGATGTTAATTTTGAGACATTGCCTGGTTGGGATGAAGATATTACTGATGTCAAGAAGTTTGATGAGTTACCAATTAATGCACAAAACTATTTGAATAGAATTTCTGAATTATTAGAAGTCGATTTATTAAGTTTCGCCGTTGGCCCTAAGCCGGAACAGACACATTTATTGCACCCAGTTTGGGGAATAAACATTACAATTAAAAAAAGCAGATAAGATGAATGAATTCGTTTTATCTGCTTTTTTTGCTAAATATACAATAAAATAGCATATATTCACTTCTTGACTGTATATAAACGAAAAAAAGTTGCATATTTACGCAAAGAGGACTAATATATAATCATCGAATAACTAAAGAAAAAATGATGAGGGAAAAATTATGACAGACACATTAGTATTAGCATACTCCGGTGGTTTAGATACTTCAGTAGCCATTCCTTGGTTAAAGGAAAAAGGGTACGATATTATCGCAGTTGTTTTGGATGTAGGGCAACATGGTAAGAATTTAAATGAAATTCAAGCAAAGGCACTAAAAGTTGGAGCCAAACAATCAATCGTTATTGATGCAAAAGCTGAATTTGCGGATAAATATGTTGCACCAGTTATTAAAGCTAACATGATGTATGAAGGCGAATATCCAATGGTATCAGCCTTGTCTCGTCCATTAATCATCAAAAAATTAGTTGACATCGCACATGAAAATGACGCGGTTGCGATTGCACATGGATCAACGGGTCACGGTAATGATCAAGTACGTTTCGAAGCTGCGATTCATGCATTGGATCCTGATATGAAGATTGAAGCACCAATTCGTGATTTTCAATGGTCACGTGAAGAAGAAATTCAATACGCACAAGAACATGATGTTCCGGTACCTATTGATTTGGATTCGCCATACTCAATCGATGAAAACTTATGGGGACGTGCCAATGAAGCTGGTATATTAGAAAACCCATGGAACCAAGCGCCAGAAGATGCATTTGCCTTGACAACCGCCATTGAAGAAACACCAGATACACCAGAATTTATCGATGTTACTTTCGAAGGTGGTGTGCCAGTTGCGCTTAATGGTGAAGTATTGTCATTAGAAAAGCTCATTGTGACGGTTAATGAAATCGCTGGAAAGCATGGCATTGGTCGTATCGATCATATTGAAAATCGTTTGGTTGGTATTAAATCACGTGAGATTTATGAAGCACCAGCTGCAGCTGTTTTGATGACAGCACATAAGGATTTGGAAGATTTGACATTAGAACGCGATGTTGCTCATTTCAAGCCAATTGTAGAACAACAGCTAGCTAACCTAGTTTATGAAGCAAAGTGGGTATCACCATTATTTGATAGCTTAATGGCCTTTATCGATAGCACGCAACAAAACGTTAATGGTGTGGTTAAGATGAAGTTGTTTAAGGGGAATGCCACTGCAGTAGCACGTCAATCGGAACACAACTCACTATATGATGAAGATTTGGCAACATATACTTCATCATCATCATTTGATCAGGCATCTGCCGTAGGATTTATCAAATTGTGGACACTAAGTAACACGGTTTATGAACAAGTTAACCATGTCCACTCACAAGAGAAAAAGAACACAGTGAAATAAGCAAAACGAGCTTAGCTCGTGTACATAGATAGTAATAAAGGGAGTAATGAATAATATGAGTGATAAATTATGGGGTGGTCGTTTTACCGCTAAAGCTGCAGAATGGGTAGATGAATTTGGTGCTTCAATTCACTTCGATCAAAAAATGGCGGCTGAAGATATTGAAGGTTCGATAGCACATGCGAAAATGCTTGGCAAACAAGGCATTATCAGTACGGAAGAATCAGAACAAATTGTTGCTGGTTTGAAAATTATTAATAAAGAACTCATTGCTGGAAAAATTGAGTTTGACGTTAAAAACGAAGATATCCATATGAATATTGAATCATTATTGACCGAAAAAATAGGCCCTGTAGCTGGAAAATTGCATACGGCTCGTTCCCGTAATGATCAAGTAGCCACAGATTTTCATTTATGGGTCAAGCATCGGTTGCCCCACGTGCTAGAATCGCTAACTGAATTGCAAGAGGAATTATTAACTTTGGCGACAGATCATGCAGGCACTATCATGTCTGGATATACACATTTGCAACATGCGCAGCCAATAACTTATGGTCACTATCTTCTTGCGTATTTTGAAATGTTTCAACGTGATTATGAACGTTTCGAATTTAACCAAAAGCACACTGATATTTTACCGCTAGGAGCAGCAGCTTTAGCTGGAACAACTTTCCCGATTGATCGTGAATTTGTTGCTAAAGAACTGGGTTTTGACAGTATCTATCACAATTCATTAGATGCCGTGTCAGATCGTGATTTTGCTTTAGAATTCTTGTCAAACGCTGCTATACTAATGATGCATCTGTCTAGAATGGCAGAAGAATTAATTTTGTGGTCAACTTACGAATTTAATTATATTGAACTATCAGATGATTTTTCAACTGGCTCATCAATTATGCCACAAAAAAAGAATGCTGATTTTGCTGAACTAGTTCGTGGAAAAACAGGAAGAAGCTACGGTGCATTAATGGGTCTCTTGACAACAATGAAATCATTACCCTTAGCTTACAATAAAGATATGCAAGAGGATAAAGAGCAAGTATTTGATATGATGGATACGGTTCTAGCTTCTGTTAAGGTGTTTACAGGCATGCTAAGTGGTTTGACTGTTCATAAGGAACGAATGCTAGCCACAACACAAGATGATTTTTCAAATGCGACTGAACTAGCAGATTACTTGGCCACTAAAGGTGTACCATTCCGTGAAGCCCATGCAATTGTGGGACAATTAGTTTTGACAGGCATTCAATTAAAAACACCACTACAAAAAATGTCTCTATCTGATTTGCAAGCTGTCGCCCCACAAATAGATGAAGATATTTACGAGAAATTACAATCTGAAACAGCAGTTAACCGACGTACTTCGTTAGGCGGTACAGCTGTGGAAAATGTTAAAAAAGAAATTGTACGTAATAAGAACATTTTGGAGGCAAGGTAATGTATTCACATTTTCAGGGGAAATCTTTTCTTAAAGAAATTGATTTTACAAAAAAAGAGCTAGAGACGCTTATTGATTTGGCGGCTCACTTTAAATATTTAAAGCAAAATAATATACCGCACAAATACCTTGAGGGGAAAAATATTGCCTTGTTGTTTGAAAAAACTTCAACACGTACGCGTTCTTCATTTACTGTTGCCGCAAATGACTTAGGCGCTCATCCCGAGTTTTTAGGTAAAAATGATATTCAATTTGGCAAAAAAGAATCTTTGGAAGATACGGCAAAAGTTTTTGGACGTATGTACGATGCAATCGAATATCGCGGATTTTCACAAGCTACAGTGGAAGGATTAGCCACTTATAGCGGTGTACCAGTATGGAATGGGCTGACAGACGATTGGCATCCAACACAAATGCTAGCTGATTTTCTTACAATTAAAGAACAGTTAGGTCATATAGCGGGTGTTACCTTAGCCTATATGGGTGATGGTCGAAATAACGTTGCCAATTCTCTGTTGGTAACAGGGGCCATATTAGGGGTTAATATACATATTGTAGCGCCAAAAAGTTTGCAACCAAGTGAAGACATTCTAAAAATAGCTAACCAGAAGGCTGCTGAATCAGGGGCAAAATTATTTGTTACAGATGACATTAATGCTGGTGTTGCTGGTGTTGACGTCTTATATACAGATGTGTGGGCTTCGATGGGCGAAGAAGATACGTTTGAAGAAAGAATCAAGTTATTATCACCTTATCAAATTAATGCAACATTAGTTAAAAAAACGAACAATAATCAGGTGATTGTTTTACATGATTTACCAGCATTTCATGATTTGAATACTAAAATGGCTCAAGATATTTATGACAAATTTGGTATTAAAGAGATGGAAATTACTGATGAGGTTTTTCATGCTTCTTATGCGCATCAATTTGAGCAAGCAGAAAACCGGCTTCATACAATTAAAGCTGTCATGGCAGCTACTTTGGGAAATATGTTTATTCCTAATTAAAATAACAGCCGTAAGGCTGTTATTTTTTAACTTTCAGTTTTGAAACTAAATTAGCATCGGGTGTAACATATAGGGTTTGCTGTCCTTCAAAAATGACAAACCCCGGTTTTGAACCATTTGGTTTGCGCAGTTTTCCGGCAGGTAAATAATCAACTGGAACATTGGCAGACTCACGTGCCTTGCTGAAATAAGCTGCGAGTTTTGCTGCCTCAATAAGTGTTGTATCTGAAGGATTAGAATCATGAATAATAACGTGTGATCCAGGTATTTTTTGGACGTGTAACCAAATATCTCGACGATCAGCTTGTTTTAATGAAAGTCTTTCATTTTGCAAGTTGTTTTTTCCAACTTCAATCAACGTGCCATCGGAACTTTCGAATTTATCAGGTTTTGAAACTTTTGGTTTCTGTTTATTTTTCTTATTGGCGCGAATATATCCCTCAGCGGTTAATTCGAGGCGGATATCTTCTACGTCCTTTGGAGAAGCAACATCTAACTGTGCGACAATATTATTAAAGTAATCGATTTCTGCATCGGTCAATGCAATTTGTTCATTAACAAAATCTACGGCTGTACGTAATTTGCGGTATTTGTTGAAATATTTTTCAGCATTTTTAAGACCGTTTAGTTTTGGATCTAAGGGAATTTCTAGTAAATTATTATTATCATAATAATTTTCAATAGATACACTTGTCATTCCTTTTTGAACAAGGTGCGGATAAGTAATTAACAAATCACCTTTGACTTTTAGATCGTTAGCATTTTCAGCATCTTCAAGTGTTTTTAATAATTTTTTTCGCTTAGCTGTATTTTTTTTCAATTCGTTTTTAACGACTCGAACGAGGGTACCAGCTTGTTGGTTGACACGTTCTCTTTCTGCTTTTCCGATGTAATAGGCATCGAGCATTTCCCCTAACGTAGGGAACGATTCCTGTGACACGCTGTCTTGCAACCAGTCAAAGGCAGCATAGCTAAGAGAACCATCTTTTGAAGTGAAAAGTGTGGGCGCGAGATGGTCAAAATGAGCCAACCATTCACGAGCATGTGCTAATTGATCACCTGTCTGATTAATTGCGCGAGCCAATGCTTCTGCGGATTCTCTTCCAAATCCCTGGTATGTTTTTTGAATATATTTCGGCCATTCTTCGAAAGGGATATCTAGAATCATTTGTGCTAAGCCATCTAGACCTGTAGTAAAGGGATTTTTTAAATTCTGAGCGGGGGGTAGAACATAAGTCGCACCAGGAATCAAAGAACGGACGCGGTTTTGGTCAGCAGGAACATGTTTAATTAGTTCTAATATGTGGGCACCACTTTCACGAACTAAAAATAGATTTGAGTGGCGTCCCATCATCTCTAAAGTTAAACGGATTTCTTGTATGTCCCCTAATTCATTACGGGCATTAACGTAAAAATTAATAATACGATCGTTTTCAACTTGCTCAATTTTTTGTAATTTAGCCCCCTCTAAATAGCGTCGTAAAAACATTACGAAGTTTGGTGCAGTTTGCGGGTTTTCGTAGGGAATACGTGTGATTTGGGCACGTGCGTAGCTGGGGTGAGCACTCAGTAGGAGCGGATAATTCTGCCCATTATTACGAACTACGAGTACAATTTCATTTGGATAAGGTTGGTGCACCTTGGTGATACGGCCACCTGTAATTAAATCATTTAGTTCATGCACAATCGCGTGCGTAAAGAGACCATCTAAGGGCATTTTGAGTACTTCCTTTTATTATTTGTTGCAGTCGAGTTAATATTTATATCATTGTTATAAACATTTTATTTGTTTAATTTATCATTCTTTCATTGTATCACGTAATAATAGAGGAGTTGGCTCACTTCTAAGATTGCTAGG